>JBBSTU010000046.1:0-21642 GCA_038235595.1 Actinomycetales bacterium
CCGGGTTGGCGGCCCACGGTCCCGGTGCGCACCGCCGGCGAACCAGCCACCCTGCTCACCCCGGCCCCGCGCACCGCATCGGCACCGGTCGAGCACGTCACGGTGAGGCGCGGCGACAGCCTGTGGTCGATCGTCGCGCGGCACCTGGGCCCCGACGCCTCCGACGCCGAGATCGCCCACGAGTGGCCGCGGTGGTTCCACGCGAACGCCGCCGTCATCGGCGATGACCCCGACCTGGTCCTTCCCGGCCAGCAGCTGGTTCCGCCGCTCGCGGGAGCACACCCGTGAGCGGCGAGCCCGGTGCCCGCCCGGGCCCGCGCAGCTTCGCGGTGCGTCCGATCCCCGAGAATGCACCACGCATCATCAGCGCCGACGAGGCCTGGGCCACGCCGGCCCCCTGGGCGCAGTCCGCCCTCGCCCTCGACTTTCGCCACCAAGACGACGACGACGACTTCGGGCCCCAGCCGACGTGCACGAGCGCGCTGCCTGACCCTCATCCGTTCGTCTCCCGGCTCGCTCAGGCCGTCATGGAGGTGGTCTCGGGCCAACGCCCGCCGGCGCAGCTGATCCGCCACCTGGCCCCGACCGTCTACAGCGTCGTCGCCCGCCGGGCGCTCGTCGCGGCTCGCCGCCAGCAGCCGGGCGCTCGTCGAGTGGCCGTGGTGCGCCGCGTGCGGCTCTGTGAGCCGACCGACGGGGTCGTCGAGGCGTGCGCCGTCGTCGTGGCCCACGGCCGGGTGCGGGCCATGGCGATGCGCCTGGAGGGCATCGACGGCCGCTGGGTCGTCACGGCCGTCACCATCGGCTAGGTCGGCTAGGTCGACCTGTGGCCCGACCGAGCGGCGGATGCCGCCCTCCCCCTGAGGGGAGCGCGGCATCCGTTCGCTAGCTCGTGCACCACACCGGTCAGCGCCGCTTCCGCTTGACCTTCTTGCCGCGACGGTCGGCCTTGCGCTCGAACGGCTTGGCCCCACCCGTCTCGACGGCGAGACCGTCCTCGCCGGGCGCCGAGTAGCGCAGACCCGACGGACGGTGCTCCTCGGTGGCGAGGTCGACGCCGGAAACGCGGATGCCGATGTCACCGGCGGCCACCGAAGCCACCTCACGCTCGCGGGAGTCTGCTTCGTTCGGGTCGTCAGGGTCGTCAGGGTCGTCAGGGTTGCTGAGCGCGTCCCTCGTGGGGTCGGGAGCGCCCCCGGAGGCTGCGGCGAGCCCGCCCACCATGTCGGACACCGACATCGGTCGCACGCCCTGCGTCGACACCGCCTCGGCGGTGGGCATCTGCACCTCGACCGAGAAGAGGTGGCTGACCGACTCCTCCTTGATCGCCTCCATCATCGCCTCGAAGAGCTGGAAGCCCTCCCGCTGGTACTCGATGAGGGGGTCGCGCTGGGCCATGGCGCGCAGGCCGATGCCCTCCTGGAGGTAGTCCATCTCGTAGAGGTGCTCACGCCACTTGCGGTCGAGCACCGAGAGCACGACGCGCCGCTCCACCTCGCGCATCGTCTCGGCGCCGAGACTCTCCTCGCGGTGGTCGTAGGCCGTGTGCGCGTCGCTCATCAGCTGCTCGCGCAACAGCTCGGCGCTCACCAGCTGCCGGCCACCGGCCCAGTCGTCGACCTGCTCGATCGTCAGCGACACCGGGTAGACCTGCCGCAGGGCGTCCCAGAGGTGCTCGAGGTTCCAGTCGGCGGCGAAGCCGTCCCTCGTCGCCGCGTCGACGTAGGAGCCGACGACGTCGTTGACGAACATGCGCAGCTGGTCGTGGAGGTCCTGCCCCTTGAGCACGGCACGGCGCTCGTCGTAGATCACCTGGCGCTGGCGGTTCATGACGTCGTCATACTTGAGCACGTTCTTGCGGATCTCGTAGTTCTGGGCCTCGACGGCGCCTTGGGCCTTCTGGATCGAGTTCGTGACCATCTTGCTCTCGATCGGCACGTCGTCCTCCATGCCGGCCGTCTGCATGAAGCGGTCGACCATGCCCGAGTTGAACAGGCGCATGAGGTCGTCGTTGAGCGAGAGGTAGAACCGGGACTCACCGGGGTCACCCTGACGTCCGGAGCGGCCGCGCAGCTGGTTGTCGATGCGTCGCGACTCGTGCCGCTCGGTGCCGAGCACGTAGAGACCGCCGAGGTCGGTGACCTCCTCGTGCTCGGTCTTGACCGCACGCTCGGCCTTGGCCAGGGCGTCGTCCCAGGCGTTCTCATAGTCCTCGGGCGTCTCCTGGGGGTCCAGGCCCTTCTGCTTGAGCTCGGCCACGGCCCGGAACTCGGAGTTGCCGCCGAGCATGATGTCGGTGCCTCGACCGGCCATGTTGGTGGCCACGGTCACGGCGCCGCGGCGGCCGGCCTCGGCCACGATGGCGGCCTCACGCTCGTGCTGCTTGGCGTTGAGCACCTCGTGCTTGATGCCGCGCTTCTTCAGCCGCTGCGAGAGGTACTCGCTCTTCTCCACCGACACGGTGCCGACGAGCACCGGCTGGCCGGCCTCGTGGCGCTCGGCGATGTCGTCGACCACGGCCTCGTACTTGGCCGCCTCGGTGCGGTAGATGAGGTCACGCTGGTCTTGGCGGATCATCGGCATGTTCGTCGGGATCGGGATGACGCCGAGCTTGTAGATGGAGTTCAGCTCGGCGGCCTCGGTCTGGGCGGTACCCGTCATTCCCGAGAGCTTGTCGTACATGCGGAAGTAGTTCTGCAAGGTAATGGTGGCGAGCGTCTGGTTCTCGTTCTTGATCTCGACACCCTCCTTCGCCTCGATGGCCTGGTGCATGCCCTCGTTGTAGCGCCGGCCCGCCAGCATGCGGCCGGTGTGCTCGTCGACGATGAGGATCTCGCCGTTGAGCACGACGTAGTCCTTGTCCTTCTTGAACAGCTCCTTGGCCTTGATGCTGTTGTTGAGGTAGCCGATGAGCGGGGTGTTGACCATGTCGTAGAGGTTGTCGATCCCGAGCAGGTCCTCGACGCGGGCGATGCCCGACTCGAGCACGCCGACGGTCTTCTTCTTCTCGTCGACCTCGTAGTCGCCCTCGCCGTCCTCGCCCCGGGTCAGCCGAGCCGAGATGCGCGCGAACTCGACGTACCACTTGGTCGCGAGGTCGGCCGGCCCCGAGATGATCAGCGGGGTGCGGGCCTCGTCGATGAGGATCGAGTCGACCTCGTCGACGATGCAGAAGTGGTGGCCGCGCTGCACGAGCTCGGCCGGTTCCCAGGCCATGTTGTCGCGAAGGTAGTCGAAGCCGAACTCGTTGTTGGTTCCGTAGGTGATGTCCTTGGCGTACTCGGCGCGCCGCTGCTCGGGAGACATGGCGCTGAGGATGACGCCGGTCTCCATGCCGAGGGCACGGTGCACGCGGCCCATCAGCTCGCTCTGGTACTCGGCCAGGAAGTCGTTCACGGTGATGACGTGCACACCCTCGCCCGTCAGGGCGTTGAGGTAGCTCGGCAGCGTTGCGACGAGGGTCTTGCCCTCACCGGTCTTCATCTCGGCCACGTTGCCCTGGTGGAGGGCGACGCCGCCCATCACCTGCACGTCGAAGTGGCGAAAGCCCAGCGTGCGCTTGCTGGCCTCGCGCACGGCCGCGAAGGCCTCGGGCAGCAGGTCATCGAGGCTCTCGCCGGCCGCCAGTCGTTCGCGGAAGTTGGGGGTCTCCTGCCGCAGCTCCTCGTCGGTGAGCCCTTCGAAGTAGTCCTCGAGGCCCGTTACCTGCTTGGCGATCGCCTGGAGCTTCTTGAGGGCCCGGCCCTCTCCGGCACGAAGCAGCTTGTCGATCACGGCCATCTGTGTTCTCTCCCGACTGGAACGTTCGATCCCCGACGTGGGCGGGTGGCATCGCCCGCGGGTCGCCTGGTGTGGGCCCGATGTAGGCACGAGGTGGCCTGACCCGCCTAGGTTAGCCGCCCGTGCGGCTCCCCCACCAACGTGCCGGGATGCCGTCGGGTTCCCTACCGTGCACCTCAGGCGGCCCGGCCGACCTCGACCGACCCCAGACCGAGCCAGCGAGCCATCGACTCGAGGTTGCTGCCCAGCGCAACACGGGCATCGGCGGACGCAGCGCGCGTGCCCCCCTCCCAGGTGACCTGATGGCAGCGCAGCACGCCGGCGGCCCGGTCGGCCTTGAGGTCGCAGCGGGCCACGAGTCGGTCACCGAAGAGGAAGGGCAGCACGTAGTAGCCGTGCACCCGACGGTGGGCCGGCGTGTAGATCTCGATCCGGTAGTGGAAGTCCCAGAGGGCGCGGATGCGCTCTCGCTGCCAGACGAGGGAGTCGAACGGGCTGAGCAGCGCTTCGGCGTGCACCTCGCGAGGCACCCGGGCGGCGGCGTGCAGCCAGGCCGGCTGCCACCCCGGCACCGTGACGGGAACCAGCTCACCCTGCCCGACGAGCGTCTCGACGGCGGTGCGAGTGCGGGCCCGCGGCATCCGGAAGTAGTCGGCCAGGCATCGTTCGGTACCGACCCCGTGGGACCGGGCCGCGATGCGCACGAGCTCGACGTCGTGGGCGGCATCGGCCGGCGCCCCCGGCCGGTTCGACCAGGACTCGCGCAGCCCGGGAGGCGCCGTCACCTCGAGCGCGGCGTAACGGCGCTCGAAGGAGGGGGTGCGACCGACAGAGCTGATGCGCCCGGCCCAGAAGAGGTACTCGAGAGCCTGCTTGACCTCCGACCAGTTCCAGCCCCAGTGGCCGCTCTCTCGGGGCTGGTCGTGCGACAGGGCCCGCTCGCACTCGCGAGAGGTGAGTGGGCCGCGCCGCTCGACCTCGGCCTGTACCGCATCGACCCAGTCGGGCCGTTCGGCAAGGATGCGGCGCATGCCACCCCACGCCTGGTCGGCGGCGGCCCGCATGCGGAAGTCGAGCAGCGGCCAGGTGCCGGGCGGGATGAGGCTGGCCTCGTGGGCCCAGTACTCCACGAGGCGGCGCGGCGCCCGGTCACGCGCCCGGTCGAGCAAGGCGGTGTCGTACGGCCCGAGGCGGGAGAAGAACGGCAGGTAGTGGCTGCGCGTCAGCACGTTGACGCTGTCGATCTGCACCACCCCCACCCGGTCGACGACCCGCTGCAGGTGGCGGGTGGTCGCCTCGAACGGCGCCGGCCGGGCATCGAGCAGGCCCTGAGCCGCGATCGCGACCCGGCGGGCCTGCAGGATCGAGAGCCGGCGGGTCGCGACGCTCACGAGGGCCAGCTCATGACGGCCCGCTCATTCGCCCGGGTCGATGAGCCGCTGCCGCACGGCATACATCGCGGCCTCCATGCGTGAGTGCATCTGCAGCTTGTCGAGGATGTTACGGATGTGGTTGCGCACCGTGTTCTCGCTGATGAACAGCTCGGCCGCGATCTCGCGGTTGAGCCGCCCTCGCGCCACGAGCCTCAGGATCTCCAGCTCACGTTCGGTGAGCCGGGGCAGCTCGATGCCCGCGGCGGGTGCAGCGGCCGCGGCGCTCGCCTGCGCACTCATCTGCGCGAACTCCATGAGCAGCTTGGAAGCCATCAGCGGCGACACCAACGACTGGCCGTTGTGCAGGCTGCGGATGGCGACCGCCACCTCTTCGGGAGGCACGTCCTTGAGCAGGTAGCCGTTGGCCCCGGCTCGAACAGCCTCGAAGAGGTTCTCTTCGTCGTCGGAGCTCGTGAGCATCAGGATCCGCGCCGACGGCACCCGCTGCTTGATGACCCGGCAGGCCTCGATGCCGCCGCGCTTCGGCATACCGACGTCCATCACGATGACATCGGGCAGGGTCTCCTCCGCCCGCGCGACCGCCTCGATGCCGTCGGCCGCCTCACCGACGATCTCGATGCCATCCTCGGTGCCGAGCACCGTCTGCAGTCCGCGCCGGTAGAGCGCGTGGTCGTCGACGATGAGGACACGGATCAGCTCGGGAGGAGGCGGGCTCACGGGGCCATTCTCGCAAAGATCACCGGCGGTGGTGGCCGAGGCAGCTGGAGTGGTCAGGTCGGCGGGTGGGAGAGGCTCGGGTCGGCGGGTGGGAGAGGCTCGGGTCGGCGGGTGGGAGAGGCTCGGGTCGGCGGGTGGGAGAGGCTCGGCCGAACGCCGGCCCGCCCCCCGGCGGACCCCGAGAGGGTCGCCACGAGAGGCGGGTGGGGCTAGCGGATCGGCCTCAGCCGGTGGCCGCCTCCAGGTCGGGCGCGACCGACGTCTCCAGGTGGAGCACGCCGTAGCTCCACCCCCGTCGCCGGTAGACGACACTCGGGCGGTCGGTCTCGGAGTCGTGGAACAAGAAGAAGTCGTGACCGACGAGCTCCATCTGGTTGAGGGCGTCCTCGAGGGTCATCGGCGCTGCGGTGTGGACCTTCTCGCGCACCTCGATGGGCGAGTTGCCCACCGCGCCGAAGCGGTCGAGGTCATCAGTGGGTTCGTTCACCGGAGCCAGCTCGGCGCCGTCGCGAGGCAGCTCGGTGCGCGCGGTCGCCTGCGCCACCGACTCGGGGACGCGGCGACCCGTGCGGCTCACCTGCCTCTTGCTGTGAAGTCGTCGGAGGCGGTCCATGAGCTTGTCGACGGCGGCGTCGAGGGCTGCGAACTTGTCACCCTGGCTGGCCTCGGCCCGAATCACCGGGCCCTTGGCGTAGCAGGTGATCTCCACCTTCTCCGAGTCTCTGGCCACCTTCTCGTGGGTGACGACGACGTCGATGCGGTGCACCTTGGGCGCGAGGGCCGACACCTTGGCCAGCCTCTCTTCGAGCTGCTCACGAAACTCATCGGGGATCTGGACGTGGCGTCCAGTGACGACGATCTCCACAGTTCCTCCTTGATCGCACGGACTGAGATGCTCTGGGCTCTCGGCAGAGCCCGTTGTCGCCTCGGCTCCACCTCCTTCTGCGGTCACTCACCGGCCCGGTGCGAGACGGTGCGCCCGGGGCGCGCCCATCGACCACTGTGGCCCGTGGGGGTGACTCGACCCTACTTCGACCCGTGTGCCGACGGAAGTGAGGGGTCCCGACTGGAGCGCCTCACCGGCATCCCGGCGCCGGTTGGCCACCGCCGGGGCCGAACCGGCGTGGCGTGGCCGCGACGACCGCCGCCTCGACGCCGCTCGCCCCGGCCTCGAGCAGTGCCCGCGCGGCCTCCGACAGGGTGGCTCCGGTGGTCACGACATCGTCGACGACGATGCAGCGGCGGCCCTCGACGCAGCCGCGCCAGCGGGCACCCACACCCATGGCCCCGGAGAGGTTCTCGCGCCGCCGCTCGGTACCCAACCGCGACTGGTCGACGACGATCCGTTGGTGGGTGAGCGCTGGGACGAGCCGCAGAGCGCCTGCGGTTGGTGCCGGCTCGGTCAGCGCCAGCGCGGCCAGCCCCGCGAGGGGCGCGTCGCCGCGCCGCCGCACCGACGCGCGCGAGGATGGCACCGGAACGAGCAGGCACGGCCGGGGCCCCGCTGCGGGGCCGGTCGCCGGTCGGTCGCCAGACCCCCGGATCGCCCGGTGGATCGACTGGGCGAGGAGGGGCGCCAGCAGCCCGGTCAGGTCGCGCCTGCCCTCGTCTTTCCAGGCCGTGACGACCGAGTCGAGCGGGGACGCGTAGGCACCCCACGCCCAGACCGGCAGCGTCCGCCGCGTCGACGCGCTCACCAGAACCTCGACCCGGGCAGGCCTGGCCAGCCGGCGCAGGGCCCGGTCGCACCGGGTGCACCACCGGCTGCCCGGGCGTCGGCAGGCAGCACATTCGAGGGGCACGACGAGGTCGAACAGGGCTCGGAGGTCGAAACGCGACATGATCACCATCTCACCCGCCCGACGCTACTGCCGCACCCCCACAGACAACGGTGGTGGACGGCACGCCGTCGCGGGCAGGGGTGTGGAGGAGCAGCCGTCAGCGACCGGGAACGAGCAGGTTGGTGCCCGACGCGACCCGGCGCCACGAGGCACCGGCCCGCGCGAGCACCTCGCCGTCGCTCGTCACCACGATCAGTCCGCGGGGCCCTCCGACCGAGGTGATGAACTGCCCGTCGGCGACCGGCGCGAGCCGGTTGGTGGCAGGGTCGGGTGAGCCACGACGGCGCACGCCCTCGAGCCCGGCTCCGACCGACCCCAGCCACGGACGGACCGGCCCGGTCGGGTCGACCCGACCGAGCACGGCGTAGGCCGTGGCATCGAGCCAGACCACGTCACGCACGAGGGTGAGTGGCTGGCCTTCACGAAGGGGTGCGTCCAGCTTGGTCGGTTGGCCGTTGGACGAGCGGGTGATGCCGCTGACCCCGAGCTGGGCCTTGCTGCCGTCTAGCAGCGTCGTCGAGACGAGCAGACGGGCCCCGTCAGGAGAGACGCTGAGGCTGACGACCCGCCGGCCCGCCAGCCACGCCGCCGGCACCCTCACGGGCTTCGGGGGCACCTCCCCGACGGCCGGAGGGAAGACGAAGATCTGCGGCACGCCCAGCAGGTCGAGCGCTCCGACCCACAGGTAGCCCGACGGATCGTAGGCCGGCCGGGTCAGCTGCGTGCCGAAGGGCGCGACCTTCAGAGTCTTCGACTTCGCCTGCCAGAGCGAGAGGTCCTTGAGATCTCCGCCCACGGCCGCGATCTGTTTGCCGTCGGTCGACAGGGCCAACGTCGTCCAGCCCTTCGGGATGCTGGCGACGTCGACGTCAAGGGGCTTGGTGTCGGGGCCGCGCGCACCGACGGTGCTGTCGGGAATGTACCGGGGGTCGATCCGCCGGATCTGGTCGCCGGTGCGCAGCAGTGCGGTGTCGAACGACAAGGTGGGCAACTGGCTGAAGCCCAGCTGGTCGGCGGAGCTGGCCGTCAACCTCCCGTCGGGAGGCTCGAGGCCGGCGCCCTCGGCGGTCAGCGACACCTGCGTCACGCTGCCGACCTGCGACAAGGTGGCGGTCAGCTGCGCCCACATGGCGGTGCGGGCATCGGGGTTCGCCTCGAGCGCGGCGGCGCTCAGGTCGACGACCGCCCGGCCACTGTCATCGACCGGCACCGCGTTGACGGCAAGCTTGGCCTTGGGCGGCACCCCGGTGAACACGGCACCTTCGAGGTAGGGCGGGACCGGCTCGAGCTGGGCGCGAGCCAAAGAGGTCGTGAGGCGTGGCCCCGCGGGGAACCAGCGGGGGTCGGGCACGAGGAGCCGCCCCGTCAGCGTGACGTAGTAGACGTTCTGGTTGACGTAGAGCCGGTCGAAGGAGCTCGAGTCGAGCCAGAGCCCGAACCCTGTCGCCGGCAGCTGGATGCGCCACTCGCCACCTACCCGGCTCAGACCGAAGTCGGCCTTGACGGTGGTACCCGGCGCCAGCTCCTCGTAGCGCCCTTCTGGCGTCACGCGGGCTATTGCTACTACCGAGACCTGCACTCGGTCGGCGCTCATCTTGCGCACCGTCAGGCCGTCGGCGAGCGAGTCGTAGATGACGATGTCGGCGGTCGACCACCGCCAGAGGTCGACCGACTGGGGCGTGAGGAACTCCTTGCCGGTCTCCCGGGTCTCATCGGTGTCGGCGCCCGCTCGCACGAAACCGCTCGCGATGCCCTCCTGCGAGGCGCCGGGGTTCGGCCCCTGCACGGAGACGCGCACGGGGTCCTGGATCGACTCACCGAGCCGTCGACCGTCGACCACCGGGCCGGATGCCGGCAGCCCGCCGCATCCGGCCAGAGCCACGGTGAGCAGCGCGGCCAGCGCCATCAGGACGGTGCACGAGCGTGAACGGGTCGGCCCGGCCGGCCCGCGAGCTCGCAGCCGTCTCACGTCGATGCCCCGTCGGAGCCGCCGGGCCGCGGCGGCGACGCCGAGGCGACCGGGTCGCTGCCACCGACGGTGCCGACGGATGCCGGCCTGGCCTTCGAGCCGCCGTTCGAGCCGCCGTTCGAGCCTGCCGAGCCCGCTGAGCCGGTCGAGTCCGCCAGAGCGGCGACCGCCGCCCGGGAGGTCAGCGGGCTGAGCGGCAACGGCGAGGTCGTGATCGTGGCGTCGGCCTGGCGGGGCAGGGTCAGCCGGAAGCAGGAACCCTGGCCCCGTGAGCCCCAGGCCTCGAGACGCCCGGCGTGCAGGCGGGCGTCTTCAAGCGCGATGGCGAGGCCGAGTCCGGTGCCGCCCGTGGTGCGCGCCCGCGCCGGGTCGGCGCGCCAGAAGCGCGTGAAGACCAAGGCGGCCTCTCCCGGGCGCAGGCCCACCCCGTGGTCGCGCACGGTGACGGCCACGGCCGAGTCGTTGGCGCCCAGGGTGATCTCGACCGGGTGACCCTCACCGTGCTCGATGGCGTTCGACAGCAGGTTGCGCAGCACGCGCTCGATGCGGCGCGAGTCCATGTCAGCGATGACGGGGTCGGGCGCGTCGTACACGAGCAGGCGGGTGCCCTTGCGGGCGGCGAGCGTGCGGTGTGCGTCGACGGCCCGCTCGACGCAAGCCCGCAGGTCGGTGGCCTCGATCTCGAGCACGGCGGCGCCGGCGTCGAAGCGCGAGATCTCGAGCAGGTCGGTCAGCAGCGACTCGAACCGGTCGAGCTCGTGATACATCAGCTCGGACGAACGCGCCACCGTGGGGTCGAAGTCGCGCCTCGAGTCGTAGATGAGGTCGGCCGCCATGCGGATGGTCGTCAGCGGCGTGCGTAGCTCGTGCGAGACGTCGGAGACGAAGCGCTGCTGCACCCTCGAGAGGTTCTCGAGCTGAGCGATCTGCTGCTGGATCGAGGCGGCCATCGCGTTGAAGGAGTTGCCGAGCCGGGCCAGGTCGTCCTCGCCCTTGGCGCGCATGCGCTCGTTCAGGTTGCCGTCGGCGAACCGCTCAGCGACGAGGGCCGCCCGTCGCACCGGGTCGGCCACCAACCGGGTCACCACAAGCGCGATGGCGCCGACCAGCAGGATGAGGGCGATACCGCCGAAGAGGAAGGTCTGGCCGATGGAGTTGATGATCTCGCGTTCGCGATACATCGGGTAGATGAAGTAGAGCCCGTAGTCACCGGCCACCGGCAGGGTGATCTTCTGCCCCACGACCACGGCCGAGATCTCACTCGCCCCCTCGCCGATGGTGGTGACCTGTAGGTGCTGGCGGTCAGGTTCGCGCGCCACCGCGGAACGCAGCTCTTCGGGCACGTAGCGCAACCCGACGCTGCCGCTCTCGATCGGCCCGATGACGAGCGGCACCGAGTTCGTCTCGAGCCGCGACAGCACGACGTAGCGAATCTCGTTGCCGGTGTCGCGCCGGTAGTTGTTGACCAGATCGGTGCCACCCTGGGTGAGCAGGGCCTGGGTTGCGACCTTGTCGTTGAAGTCGAAGTACTTCTGGGCGGCGTTGGCGTCGCGCAGGCTGTCGTCGGCGGCGATCCGCTGACGGCCGTCGACCAGGCCCTGGGCGATCGAGCCGTACAGGTAGGTGCCCACCGCCGAGAGCACGAGCACCCCGAGCAGCATCGTGACGATCACCACCCGGAAGCCGAGAGACGCGCGCCACTGGTGCAGGAAGCGTCGCGACCCGTTTCGCGCGGTCGCAACCAGAGCCGACCCTGCGCGCGAGGCCAGCTCGCGGACGGTGGCTGAGGTACCCGCGCCACTCATCTCAGGAGGGGCCGGCCTTGTAACCGACGCCACGCACCGTCACGACGATGTCGGGGTGCTCGGGGTCGTGCTCGATCTTGCTGCGCAACCGCTGCACGTGCACGTTGACCAGCCGCGTGTCGCCTGCGTGCCGGTAGCCCCAGACCTGCTCGAGCAGCACCTCTCGGCTGAACACCTGCCACGGCTTGCGAGCCAGCGCGACGAGCAGGTCGAACTCCAGTGGCGTCAGCGACAGGGTCACGTTGCCGCGTCGCACCGAGTGCCCGGCCACGTCGATGTCGAGGTCACCGATGGCGAGCTTCTCAGGCGCCGGCTCATCGCCTCGACGTAGCCGCGCCCGTACCCGAGCGATGAGCTCCTGCGGCTTGAAGGGCTTGACGACATAGTCGTCGGCCCCCGACTCGAGACCGACGACGACATCCACCGTGTCGGTGCGGGCCGTCAGCATGACGATGGGCACGCCGCTCTCGGCCCGGATACGGCGGCAGACTTCCATACCGTCGAGGCCTGGGAGCATGACGTCGAGCAGCACGAGATCGGGGCGGCTCTCGCGGAAGGCTGACACCGCCTCCGACCCGTCGGCCACGTGGGTGACCTCCAGGCCCTCGTTGCGCAGCACGATGCCCAACATCTCAGCGAGTGCGAGATCGTCATCGACGACCAGAACCCGACCCTTCACCAGACGCTCCCTCCGCGAGGCGCGCTGCTGCGCCGCGCTCTGCCCCCCGAATCATCACACACGCCCGCCGCTGGCCAGAGGAACTCCAGCGGATAGGGGCAGCTTGAGGCTAGGAGGGTCACGGCGTGGTGACGTACCACTTCGAGCCGATCTTGACCGCAGCCAGGCTGGAGATGACCTGCGCTGCCAGCTCGGGCTTGGTCGTGGCCTTCTCGAAGGTCGCCTTGTCGCCCTTGATGGTGGCGCCCGTGATGGTCAGCCCGTCGAAGAGAGAACCGGCCGACTTCAGCGAGCCGGCCAGCGCTCCCAGACCCTTGGTGCACTGCTCCTTGCCGCCCTTGACGTCGGTGACGAGCTTGCCGTCGACGGCGGTCAACGTGCAGATGTCAGCGGTCTTGCCGTCGACCAGTGCGTTCAGCCAGGCGGTCATGACGGCCTCGGGCGTGCCCTGGTCTATGGTTCCGTCCGCCGCAGGGGCCGGCGGGGTGTCGTCACCGGTCGGGGTCGGGGTTGGGGTCTGGGTCTGGGTCGCGGCACTTGTGGTCGTAGTGGTCGTGGTGGAGGTCGTGCTGCTCGCGCTGTTGGGTGCGGCACTCGGGGTGGCGGCCGGCTCGGCGCCACTGGAGCAGGCGGCGAGGGAGGCGGCGAGGCCGAGGGCCAGCGCACCGGTCTTGAGCTTGTTCATCGGCGGTTCCCTGTCAGGTGTGGGTGGATGGGTGATGCCCCTGCGACGGAGGGGCGGGCGAAATGGATCCACCCAGGAGGTTGCGTTCTGTTCGGTAGGTCAACGCGTCACGGCGTGACGTACCACTTGGAGCCGACCTTGACGGCCTTGAGCCCGCTGATCACCTTGGCGGCCAGCACCGGTTGCGTGCTCGCCTTCTCGAAGGTGGCCTGGTTACCCTTCACGCTGGCGCCCGTGATGCGCAGCCCGGCGAAGGCGCCGCCGACCTTCTTCAGCTCGGAGACGGTGGGCGCGATCATCTTCGAGCAGGTTGCTCCGGCCCCCTCGATCTCGGAGATGGGTTTGCCGCCACTGGCCATCAGGCCACAGACCGCCGTGCTGTCGCCCGACACCATCGAGCCGAGCCAAGAGGTCATCGCCCCCTCGGGAGTGCTCTGGTCGATGGTCACCGGTGGCGCCGCGCTCGTGCTGGTCGTCGTGCTCGACCCGCCCGAGGTGGAGGCCGTCGTCGACGCGACCGAGCTCGTCGATCCTCCGGTGGCCGGGGTTGCTGAGGTGCTGGGTGGGCTCGAGGTGGCCAGGCCCGAGGTGGGCAGGCCCGAGGCCGGACCGGGGGACGGGCTGACGGGGTCGCTCGCCCCACCACATGCGGTCAGGGCAGCGCAGAGCGCAAGCGTCGACGCGCCGATCACGAGCTTGTTCATGGGTCCTGTCCTGGTCGTGGCCGTGGAGAACAGCGTATGCCGCCCTCCGGAGGGAGAGCGGCATACGCGACACGACAGCGGCTCGAAGCCTGGCCTGCAGGGCAGGTCTCAGACGGCCACTGGGCTCAGTAGCGGTAGTGCTCGGGCTTGTACGGGCCGGCGACGTCGACGCCGAGGTACTCGGCCTGGGCCTTGGTCAGCTCGGTCAGGTTAACGCCGAGGGCATCGAGGTGCAGGCGGGCGACCTTCTCGTCGAGGTGCTTCGGCAGCGTGTAGACCTCGTTGGCGTACTCGCCGGGCTTGGTGAACAGCTCGATCTGGGCGATCGTCTGGTTGCTGAAGCTGTTGCTCATGACGAAGCTCGGGTGGCCGGTGGCGTTGCCGAGGTTCATCAGTCGGCCTTCCGAGAGCACAATGATCGAGCTACCCGAGTCGAAGGTCCACTCGTGCACCTGCGCCTTGATCTCCGTCTTCTTGATGCCGGGTACCCGGGCCAGGCCGGCCATGTCGATCTCGTTGTCGAAGTGGCCGATGTTGGCGACGATCGCCTTGTTCTTCATCGCCAACATGTGCTCGGCGGTGATGACGTCGTAGCAACCGGTGGTCGTGACGAAGATGTCGGCGGTCGGGGCGACGTCCTCGAGGCGGGCGACCTGGTAGCCCTCCATCGCGGCCTGCAGCGCGCAGATCGGGTCGATCTCGGTGACGATGACGCGGGCGCCCTGGCCACGTAGGGCCTCGGCACAGCCCTTGCCGACGTCGCCGAAGCCGGCCACGACGGTGACCTTGCCGCCGATGAGCACGTCGGTGGCGCGGTTGAGGCCATCGAGCAGCGAGTGGCGCGTGCCGTAGGTGTTGTCGAACTTGCTCTTGGTCACCGCGTCGTTGACGTTGATGGCCGGGAAGAGCAGCTCGCCGGCCTCGGCGAGCTGGTAGAGGCGGTGCACACCGGTCGTGGTCTCCTCGGTGACGCCCTTGATGGCGTTCGCGACGGTCGTCCACTTCTGCGGTTCGGTCTTGAGGGTCTCGCGCACGAGGTCCTTGAAGACGCCGAACTCCTCGGAGTCCTCCTCGGTGGTGGCGGGCACCTGACCGGCCGCCTCCCACGCCTTGCCCTTGTGCACGAGCATGGTGGCGTCGCCGCCGTCGTCGAGGATCATGTTGGCACCGCGCACCTCGCCGCTGTCGTCGGCCGGCCAGGTGAGGATCTGGTTGGTGCACCACCAGTACTCCGGGAGGGTCTCGCCCTTCCAGGCGAAGACGGGCACGCCCTGCAGGTCATCGACGGTGCCGTTCGGCCCGACGACAACCGCGGCAGCCGCCTCGTCCTGAGTGGAGTAGATGTTGCAGGAGGCCCAGCGCACCTCGGCGCCGAGAGCGGTGAGGGTCTCGATGAGCACGGCGGTCTGCACGGTCATGTGCAGCGAGCCGGCGATGCGAGCGCCCTTGAGCGGCTGCGTGGCGGCGAACTCCTCGCGGATGGACATCAGGCCGGGCATCTCGTGCTCGGCGAGTCGGAGCTGGTGTCGGCCGGCCTCGGCGAGGCTCAGGTCGGCAACCTTGTAGTCAAAGGACATGGCAAATCTCTTCCGTTGATATCGGTCTGCTGACCCGGCGCGCCCTTCTGGGCTCTCATAGGTGGGTCGTCTCCCACGCCGGCGGCCTTCAGTCTACCGAAGTCGGCCCGATCCCTCGAACCGTCACCTCGTCGGCCTTACCCTGTGCTCACGATCCGACGAGGGAGCGATATGACGATGCGACGCCAGAACCTGCTGTTCCTGCTCGCCATGGTGGTGGCCGTCGACGCGGTCTACGGCCTCGGTCTGCTCGGCACCGCCGTCAGCAGCTCCGACAGCAGCCTGCGCACCGATCTGGGCAACGCCCTGGTCAGCTATCTGCCGATCTACGTGATGGTGCACGTCGTCGTCCTGTTCGCCGTCGTGCTCGCCTGGGTGTCGGCCGGCGACGGCGAGACGGGGCGCGCCGAGCAGCTGGACCGTATCGATGCAGCGGCCCGCGAGCGCAGCCAGCCCTGAGCCACGGTGCCGGTAGAGCGGCATCCAGCCGGATGCCGCTCTGCTGGTCAGTGCGTCGCAGCCGTCTTCGTGCGACGCGGGATGACGTGCATGACCCCGACGACCACCGCGCCGACGATGAGCCCGATGAGGGCGGAGGCGAGGGTGTTGACACACCACGCGAGGAAGCCGCCGACACCAGCCACGCCGGCCACGCCCTCCTCCAGGTGGTGGACCACGTCGTAGAGCCCGTGCCAGCCGAGGTCGTCGACCCCGACGAGCAGGATGTGCCCGCCGACCCAGAGCATCGCTGCGATACCAACGGTCGAGAGCGTCGACAGCAGCTTCGGCATGGCCTTGACCAGGCCGCGGCCCAGTCGCTGCGAGGTGCCCGACTCGCGCGCCGCCAACGTGAGGCCCAGGTCGTCCATCTTGACGATGAGCCCGACGACGCCGTAGACGAGCGTCGTGATGAGCAGCGCCACGATGACCAGGATGATCAGCCGTGACACGAACGGCTCGGTGTCGACCTCGTTGAGGGCGATGACCATGATCTCGGCCGAGAGGATGAAGTCGGTGCGCACCGCGCCCGAGACGACGGTGTCCTCGTCGACCTCGCCGCTCGCCGCCTCCTCCGCGCGGTGCCCCGAGACGATCTCCCACACCTTCTCGGCCCCCTCGTAGGCCAGGTAGGCGCCGCCGACCATGAGGATCGGCGTGAGCAGCCAGGGCAGGAACTGGCTGAGCAGCATGATGACCGGCAGGATGATGAGCAGCTTGTTGCGCAGCGAGCCGAGTGCGATCCGCTTGATGATCGGCAGCTCGCGCTCGGGCCTCAGGCCCTGCACGTAGCGCGGCGTGACCGCGGTGTCGTCGACCACCACACCGGTGGCCTTGACACTGGCCTTGGCCGCCGCGGCCCCGATGTCGTCGACGGAGGCGGCGGCCAGCTTCACCAGGGCAGCCACGTCGTCGAGAAGAGCTACCAGTCCACCTGCCATAGGCACATCGTAAGGGGACGCGGCCGCGCAGGTCTGCTGACGGTGTCGTGCTGCCGGCTAGTCGTCCAGCTCGAGCCCGAGCAGCGCGTTCTCGACCACCTCTGCGAGCGCCGGGTGGATCCAGTACTGTCCCCGGGCCACGTCGTCTGCTCGCGTGCCGAACGCCATCGCCTGGATGAGCGGTTGGATCAGGCTCGAGCTCGACGGCCCGAGCAGGTGAGCGCCGAGGAGCAGGCCGGTCGCCGGGTCGGCGATGACCTTGCAGATGCCGGTGGTGTCCTCCATGGCCCAGCCGTAGGCGACGTCGCCGAAGTTCTGCACCTTCGTGGTGAACCGCAGACCCTGCTCGATGCACTCCTGCTCGGTGAGCCCGACCGAGGCCACCTGAGGGTGGCTGAAGATCGCCGACGGCACGTGCTCGTGGGGCATGGCCCGCAGGTCGTCGGGGTGCACCAGGTTGTGAGCCACGGCGCGCTCCTCGGCGTTGGCGACGTGCTTGAGCTGGAAGGGTGAGCTCACGTCGCCGAGGGCCCAGACCCCGTCGGCCGTGGTGCGGCCGTACTCGTCGACGACGACGCGCCCGTCGTCGTGCAGGTCGACGCCTCCGACGGCGACACCGAGATCGGCGGTGTTGGGGTTGCGACCGGTGGCGACGAGCACCGCGTCGGCCTCGACGGTCGTCCCGTCATCGAGCCGCGCGAGGACTCGCGCGCTGCCGGTCGTCACCTCGCCGGCCTCGAGCCCTTCGACCTGGGTGTCGGTGCGCACATCCCATCGACCCCGAGCCACCTCGGTGAAGCGCTCCGACAGGTCGTCGTCGAGGTGGCGTACCAGGCGGGAACCGCGAGCCACGACCGTCACCTCGGTGCCGAGCGAGCTGAAGACGTGGGCCATCTCGACGGCGATGTAGCCGCCGCCGATGACGAGCAGCCGCCGCGGCAGGTCGTCGATGCGCATGATGGTGTCGGAGGTGTGGAACGGCACCCCCGACGCGGTTACGACCTCAGGCACCATCGGGTGCCCACCCGCGGCGATCACCACCTGGTCGGCGGTGATCCGAGCGACACCTCCGTCGTTGAGGGAGACCTCCAGCTCGCGGTCGCCGCTGAAACGGGCCCAACCGAGGTAGGCAGTGGTGTTCGGCCCCTCGACGCGCCACTGCTTCCCACCCTCGGAGATCGGGTCGATGCGGCCGAAGATACGGTCGCGGATGTCGGCCCAGCGCACTCCGTCGAGGGTGGCGTCGACCCCGAAGCGGGCCGCGTCGGTCACGTGGTCGGCCACGTCCGAGGCGTAGACGAACATCTTCGTGGGAATGCACCCCACGTTGAGGCAGGTGCCGCCGAAGGTGCCCGCCTCGATGACGGCCACCTTCTTGCCGTCGAAGTCTGGTGTCACCAACGAGTTGCCTGACCCGGTGCCGATGATGGCCAGGTCATAGTGCTGCACGTCGGGGGTCACGTCGGAAGTCGCGTCAGAGCTCACCCCGGAAGCGTACGGGCGGGGCCGGCGATCAGTGCAGGCTGCCCCTGGTGCCGCGCAGCAGGGTGACGTGGGGGGAGGTGGACGGGTCGAAGCCATGACCGATCGCGAGGTAGGTGGCGGCGAAGTCGGTCAGGGCGACGTGGGCGGCCAGGCGCAGCAACGGGTCGGCCTGAGGAGCGTCGACGAGCGAGACCCGCACGCCGGCATCCGCAGCGGCCGAGACGACGGTGTCGGTGAGCCGCCTCCCGGCGCGCGCTTCGTCGCTGGCGCCGTCCGCGTCGTCGGAGGTGTCACGCAACATGATCAGACGCAGCGGCACGCGGGCCGGCCCGTCGAGATAAGGGTCGGCGAAGATGTCGTCGGTCCGCCCGTGGCCCGCCTCGCCCGCGGCCAAGGGCCCGTCGAAGCACGCGACGATCTGGCTCGCCGCGTCCGGAAGCACCCCCGAAGCGACCGGCACTCGGCCGGTGCGTCCGAGCATCTCGGCCGACCGGCGCGCCCCGACCGCGCCGAACGGGCCCGAACCGAGCACGATGGGCGCCGACTCCGCGATCTCGATCGCGAGCAGCTTGGCCGGGTTCGTGAACGACTCCGCGCTCGGCCCCGCCTGTCGAGCCCGTTCGTCGAGCACGTCGGCCAGGGCCGCGATCGTGGCCGCCGGCACCGAGGCCAGACCGAGCACATCAGCGGCCACCAGGGCCGGAGTCGCCTGGGCCCACATGGAGGTGCGAGACGAGGCCCTCTCCACGTGGATCGGAACGTGGATGCCGCGGGCCTGGGCGCACACCTGGGCCAACGGAGAGTCGGCGGCGCCGACGGTGAGCAGAGACGCGCCCCTCCGGCCGGCCTCAACGGCGAGACCCAGGGCCCCAGCGCCTCGCCCCGACTGTGACACCGCGATCACGAGGTCGAGGGCGCCGACCCAGCCGGGCAGGGGGCCCGCAGCGCAGGCCTGCACGGGTACGGCGCTGCCCCCGCGGGTCAACGCGTCGAACAGGTCGGCCACGGCAGCGGATCCCCCCGCTGCGGCGACGACCACCCCCCGGGGCTCGAGCCCTGAGAGCCGACCGATGCCGGCCTCGTCACTGACCCGTGCAGCAACCCGCACCTGCGCGCCGGCACCGGCGAGTGCGCGCAGAGTGCTGGCCCGATCGAAGCGTTCGATCGACTGCTCGTCGTCGAGCCGGGCCTCGTCGAAGCCAGACATTCGCCGGTCAAGCCCCGATCGGGTGAGCCAGCTCGATGAGCAGCACCGGCACGCCGTTCTCGACGGGGTAAGCGAGCGAGCATGTGCCGCAGTGCAGCTCGGCACCGACAGCATCCGCTGAACCCGCTTGTCGCCCGCTGGGACCGGCGTCGGTCAGCTCACCCTTGCACTGCGGGCAGCGCAGGATCTCACGCAGCCAGGGGTCGATGGTGGGGCGGGTCGGCTGGGTCACTGGGGGCCTCCTGCATCAGGCGGAACGTCGTCGGCCCGAATCAGGGCCAGCAGCTCGTCGCGAATCGCGACCATGGTCTCACGGTCGTCTGCCTCGGCGTTGAGACGCAACAGCGGCTCGGTGTTGGAGGTGCGGACGTTGAACCACCAAGCAGGCTGAGTCCCCTCGGGGCAGTGCACGGTGAGCCCGTCGAGCTCGTCGATGCCGGCCCCGCGAGCGGTGGACCACTCGCGCACGCGTGCGACGACCGCGGCCGGCTGCTCCACCGTGCTGTTGATCTCGCCGGAGGCCACATAGCGCTCGTACTCCTGCGCGAGCTGCGACAGCGGCAGTGGCTGCTCGCCGAGGGCGGCGAGCACGTGCAGGGCCGCCAGCATGCCCGTGTCGGCGAACCAGAAGTCGCGAAAGTAGTAGTGCGCCGAGTGCTCGCCCCCGAACACCGCTCCAACGCGCGCCATCTCGGCCTTGATGAAGGAGTGACCCACGCGGGTGCGCACCGGCGTGCCGCCGTTCTCACGGATCACCTCGGCCACCGCGGCGCTGCTGATGACGTTGTGGACGACGGCGATGTCGTCGTCTCCGCCGTCGCGGGCCCGGGAGATCTCACGGGCCGCGACGAGCCCGGTGATCGCGCTCGGCGACACCGGCTCGCCGTCGGCGTCGACCACGAAACACCGGTCGGCGTCACCGTCGAAGGCCAGGCCGAGGTCGGCGCCGTGCTCACGAACGGCCGCCTGCAGGTCGACGAGGTTGGCGGGGTCGAGGGGGTTCGCCTCGTGGTTGGGGAACGTGCCGTCGAGCTCGAAGTACAGGGGAACCACCGTGAGGGGCAGCTCGGGGAGGCCGGCGCCGGTGCCGAGAACCGCCGGCACGGTGTGGCCGCCCATGCCGTTCCCCGCGTCGACGACGACCGTGAGCGGCCGTGACGCAGAGATGTCGACCAGCTCGCGCAGGAAGGTGGCGTAGTCGCCCAGCAGGTCGCGTTCGCTGACCTCGCCGGGCCCGTCGGCCGGGCCCGGCAGGCCCGACCCGCCGTCGAGCAGCCACTGGGCCAGGTCACGGATCTCGACCAGTCCCGAGTCCTGCCCGACCGGCCGGGCCGCCGAACGGCACAGCTTGATGCCGTTGTAGCGGGCCGGGTTGTGGCTGGCCGTGAACATGGCGCCGGGCACGTCGAGCGCCCCACTCGCGTAGTACAGGCCATCGGTCGAGCACAGCCCGATCATCGTCACGTCGATGCCGCGCGAGGTCACTCCCTCGGCGAACGCTGCCGACAGCTCGGGCGAGCTCGGACGCATGTCGTAACCGATCGCGACACCTGAGCTTCCGTCGGGGATGGCGACCACCTCCGCGAACGCGGCACCGATCGCGGTGGCGACCGCAGGTGAGAGCTGTTCGGGCACGAGCCCGCGCACGTCGTAGGCCTTGACGAAGTCGGCGAGAGTAGGCACCCGACGACCTTAGTGCTCAGGTGTCGCGCAGGATGCGCAGGTGGCCCCGGCGCCCGGATTCGACGGTGCCCGAGCCGGCCTCGGCCGCCACCTCCGTGGCGGCTTCGCGGCGCGCTCCGTCGGTGCGTCGCGAGCGGCCGGGGCCCTCGGGCCGTCTGCCCGGCCCGGCCTCACGCACCGCGTCAGCGAGCGCCAGCAGGTCGTCGGTGGCCTGGGCCGGTTCAGAGAACTCCCCCACCCGAACGACGTCCCAGCCCCGGGGGGCCGTCATGCGTTCGGCGTGCAGGAGGCAGAGGTCGTAGGTGTGCGGCTCGGCGTAGGTCGCGAGCGGGCCGAGCACGACGGCCCGGTCGGCGTACGCATAGGTGAGCGTGGCCACAGCGGGGCGAGCACACCCCGTCTTGGAACACCCACGTCGCAGACCCACGATCGTGGACTCTAGTCGCGCCGCAGCGGCGTGGTGGCGCACCACGCCGCGCGACCCCCGACCTAGAGTGGATGCCGTGAGCCAGAGTCCCCCCTCGTCGACTCCACCCGGTGGTGACGACAACAGCGGCCGCACGATCCACAGCAGCCGTCCCGCTCGTCCCGCTCGTCCCGCTCGTCCTGCCGAGAGCAGGCGCCGCGACCGGCACGGCCGCGGACACCGCGGACCCCTCGCCTGGCCGCCGGTGCCG
>JBBSTU010000047.1:0-21269 GCA_038235595.1 Actinomycetales bacterium
GAACCGGTCCGCACCCCGATCGGTGGCTACGGGGGCTCGCTGCGCGACCTGACCGCTGCCGAGCTCGGGTCCCAGGCCCTGCGCGGACTGCTGGAACGGACTGGTCTGGATCCCCTCGTCATCGACGACGTGATCCTCGGCCATTGCAACGCCAACAGCGAAGCGCCGGCCCTGGGCCGCGTCGTGGCCCTGGATGCGGGTCTCCCCACGAGCGTGCCGGGCTATCACATCGACCGTCGATGTGGCTCGGGGTTGCAGTCGGTCATCAACGCTGTTCACCAGGTCGGCAGCGGCGCCGACGACTGCGTCGTGGCCGGGGGCGCCGAGAGCATGTCGAACGCGGCCTACTACTCCGTCGACATGCGCTGGGGCGCCAAGGGTCGCGGCATCTCGATGCACGACAGCCTCGCTCGGGCTCGCACCACGGCGGGAGGCAGCCGGCACCCCGTTGCCGGCGGAATGATCGAGACAGCCGAGAACCTCCGTCGTGCCTACTCGATCCCGCGCCAGGAGCAGGACGAGCTGGCGCTGGAGTCGCACCGCCGCGCCGTCGAAGCCCAACGGACGGGGGTGTTTGCCGAAGAGATTCTTCCTGTGACCGTGACCACGCGTCGGGGGGAGCAGATGATCGACACCGATGAGCACCCGCGCGCCGACGCCAGTCTGGAATCGCTCGGTCGACTCCGACCGATCCTCTCGAGGTCGGACGGTGAAGCGACGGTCACGGCTGGAAACGCCTCCGGACAGAACGACGCCGCAGCCCTGTGCCTCGTCACCACTCGAGAGGTGGCGCAACGGCACGGGCTGGTGCCCTTGGTGCGTCTGGTGTCGTGGGCGGCCGCTGGCGTCGACCCGAAACTGATGGGGATCGGCCCGGTTCCGGCCACAGCGAAGGCTCTGCACCACGCCGGCCTCACGCTGGGAGAGATCGACGTGATCGAGCTCAACGAGGCCTTCGCGGCGCAGACCCTGGCCGTGATGCGTGAGTGGCGGTTCACCCCGAGCGACCGGGAGCGCACCAACGTGCACGGTTCCGGCATATCCCTGGGCCACCCTGTCGGTGCCACCGGAACCCGGATGCTCGGATCACTGGCCCGCGAGATGCACCGCCGCGACGGGCACTACGGGCTGGCCACCATGTGCGTCGGTGGCGGCCAGGGGCTAGCCGCCGTCTTCGAGGCGGTCCGATGAGCCGTCAGGTCATCTCGACCCTTGAGCACCTGAGAGCCTTGATCGGCCAGGAGGTCGGATCGAGCGACTGGCTCGTCGTCGACCAGGCCCGCATCGACGCCTTCGCCGAAGCGACGAACGACCGTCAGTGGATCCATGTCGACCCGGTGCGCGCTGCCGCAGGCTCCTTCGGGTCGACCATCGCCCACGGTTTCCTCACCGTCTCGTTGCTGCCGTACCTTGGCGCCCAGATCTATGGGCTCGAGTTCGGATCCGCGCGCCTCAACTACGGCATGGACACGGTTCGCTTTCCCAGCCCGGTCGTCGTAGACAGCCGCGTGCGAGCCAGCGCGACCTTCACCGGCCTGAGGACTCTGCCCAAGGGCGTGCAGCTCACGACGAAGTTCGTCGTCGAGATCGAACAGCATGAGCGACCCGCGTGCGTCGCCTCCCTCATCACCTTGATCGTGGCCTGATCATGGGTTGTCGGTGGAAGCGGTGGTCAGCGGCTGCGTCTTGTCACAACCTGGGCTCGGACCCGGTCGTGATGGGACATGGACTCAGGACCCGGAGGTAGGCCTGAACATCGTCGTCGTGGGCGGCGCCGGGCACGGTCTGGTCGAGACGCGTCCCATCCTCGCGGAACGCGCCTCGACCACGCACTCGGCGCTCGTTCCCTCGTCACGGGTACAGCCGATTGTGGACGGGATCTAAAGTGAGTGTGTATTGACGGTACACTCGCCAAGATCTAACATCAAGCATGTGTTCTTTTAGAAGCTGCACGTCATGACCACCCCGTCTCCCGCCGGCGTGACGACCAGTCGCCCCGAGCCCGTCAGACCCAGTCGTGATGTGGGTGACGAGCACGGTGACCAACGAGCTCACCCACCGGGCCGTCGTCTTGCCGCGAATCACCTTCATTACGACCCCGGTCACGGCCCGGCCGAGAGCGAGGGGCCGACCGCCGGGTTACGCGTGGTCCGCGACAGCGCCGGGGTGGATGAGGCCGGCGTCGTGCAGGCCGCGACCGACCTGCTCCGGGCACTGGGCCGTGACACGAACAGCCCTCACCTCGCCGACACTCCCCATCGCATCGCGGCAGCGTACGTCGAGCTGCTCAGTCCTCGACCTTTCGAACTGACCACCTTCTCCAACGACGACGGCTACGACGGCCTCGTGCTCGTGCGTGACATCCCGGTTCATTCGCTGTGTGCCCACCATCTGCTGCCCTTCAACGGGGTAGCCCACGTCGCCTATCTGCCCGCCGACCGCATCCTCGGGTTGTCGAAGCTGGCCAGGGTGGTGGAGATGTTCGCCCGCGACCTCCAGGTTCAGGAACGGCTCACCCAGCAGGTGGCCAACTGGCTCCAGGAGCACCTCGAGCCGCAGGGTGTCGGCGTCGTCATCGAGGCTGAACACCTGTGCATGTCGATGCGCGGGGTCCAAGCCTCCGGCACCCTCACGCTGACCTCGGCCCTGCACGGGCTGATGCGCGAGGATCCGCGCACGCGACAGGAGTTCTTCGACCTGGTCAGGAGGTCGTGATGAGCGCCGAGACTTTCGTGATCGTTGGCGGCGGGCTTGCTGCGGCGCGGGCCGTCGAGGCCATTCGCGACGGCGGCCACCAGGGCCCACTGATCCTGGTCGGCAGCGAGCCCACGCTGCCGTACGACCGTCCGCCCCTGTCCAAGGCGGTCCTGGCCGATGCCGCCGGCCCCGAGACCGCCGTGCTGCATCCGGTGGAGTGGTACGAAGAGCGGGAGGTCGACCTGCGCCTGGGGGTGCGCGCGACCCGTCTCGAGACGAAGGCCCACACGCTGACGCTGAGTGACCGCGGCGAGCTGTCCTACGACCGGCTGCTGATCGCCACGGGTTCATCGCCACGGCGACTTACCGTGCCCGGCGCCGACCTGGGCAACGTGCTCTGTCTCCGCACCATGAACCAGGCGACGACCCTGCGCGACCGGCTCAGGTCTGCGGGCCCCGTTGTGGTCATCGGCGCCGGGTGGATCGGGCTCGAGGTGGCCGCCGCCGCCCGCGGTCACGGTTGTGAGGTGACCGTGGTCGAACCGCAGCCGACGCCCCTTCATGCCGTCGTCGGCGCCCAGGTCGGCGCGTACTTCCGCGACCTGCACACCGCACACGGGGTGAGCTTCCGGTTGGGCACCGGCGTCGACCGTCTCGTCGGCAACGAGAACGGCGACGTCGCCGGCGTCGTCACCACCGCCGGAGAACACCTCACGGCCGAAACCGTGCTCGTCGGGGTCGGCATCACTCCCAACACGCAGCTGGCTGAGGGCGCCGGCATCGAGATCGACAACGGCATCCTGTGTGACCGGTCGCTGCGCACCTCGGCGCCCGACGTGTTCGCCGCCGGCGACGTCGCCAACTGGTTCAACCCGACTCTGCAGCAGCACCTTCGGGTCGACCACTGGGCCAACGCCCATGAGGGCGGCTTCGCGGCTGGGCGCTCCATGCTCGGTGAGCCCGTCGACTACGACGTGGTGCCGTACTTCTTCTCCGACCAGTACGACGCCGGCCTCGAGTACGCGGGCCACGTTCCCCGCGGAACCAGCACCCAGGTCGTGCTGCGCGGCGACCCCGCTGACCACGCCTTCATGGCTTTCTGGGTGGGCGAGGGGAGGGTGCTCGCCGGGATGCACGTGAACGTCTGGGACACCATCGACGACGTATCGATGCTCGTCGCGAGCCGGGCCCCCGCCGATCCCCGCGTGCTCGCCGACCCTCGAGAGCCGATCATCACCAAGGGACAGAAGGGCGTCGTGGCGAACCGGACCGACCCCGCGACCGACCTCCCGCCCCACCTCCCGCCCGACCCGGCCTCATGACCACCGCGTTCGTGCTTTCCGGAGGGGGCAGTCTGGGAGCCGTCCAGGTCGGCATGCTCCAGGCCCTCGCCCAGCGGGGCATCGCGCCCGACCTGCTCGTCGGCACCTCGGCCGGGGCGGTCAACGCCGTCTGGGTGGCCCAGTACGGCATGTCGGCCGACTCCCTGGCGGGGCTGAGCCGCATCTGGACGCAGCTTCGTCGCCGCGACATCTTCCCGGTCCGGCCCGACCGGGTGCTGCGCGGGCTGGCGGGCCGGGCCCCGGCCGTGAGCACCAGTGAGCGCCTCGGTGAGCTCGTTCGCGACAACTGTGAGATCGACGACCTCTGCGACGCAACCATTCCCATGCATGCGCTCGCCACCGACCTGCTCACCGGGCAAGCGGCGCTGATCTCGTCGGGCAGCCCAAGCGAGGCGGTGCGGGCCAGCGCGGCGATACCCGGAGTCTTCCCACCCGTGTGGCGAAGGGGTCGCTGGCTCATCGACGGGGCTCTGTCTGCCCCGTCGGGGGTGCACCACGCCGTGCACCTCGGTGCCACCGAGGTCTATGTGCTGCCCGCCGGGGTGCCCTGCGCCCTCGTCGAAGCCCCACGCTCAGCGCTCGGGGTCGCGGTTCACTCCATCAGCCTTCTGGTTCAGCAGCGACTGATCGCCGACCTGGAGAACCCCCTGCCGGGGGCCACGATCCACGTGCTGCCGCCGTTGTGTCCGGTCACCGTGTCGGCTGCCGACTTCAGCCACGCCGACGAGCTGATCGGGCGCGCCCGGCAGGCCGGCCGTCGCTGGCTCGACGAGGGCGGACCCGACCTTCCCCGACCCGCCCGGTTCCTCTCCCTCCACGATCACGACGACGCCGGGAAACCCCGGCCGGACCGTGGTCTCGAGGTCTGACCGCCAGCCGAGCACTCACGGGTGTGGATGCCGGTGAGCCGGCACTGCGGCATCCGTCAGGTGGTGCCGGGTTTCGAGGCAGCCGTCAGCCGTCAGCCGTCAGCCGCGCCATCGCTTGTCTTCAGCGCGGCCCAGGCCGATCTCACGTGCGACCGCATGACTGACTCGGCCCAGATGGGGTCGTGCGCTTTGAGGGCGCTCACAATCTCGTGATGGTGGGCGAGGCTGCGGCGCAACGACTCTGGGCCGTACCGCGAGAACGTGCGTGAGACGAGAGGCACGTCGACGACAGACGCGACGAGGGTGACGAGCCGGGCGTTGCCGGACGCTTCGAGGATGAGGCGGTGGAACCGGTTGTTCAGCGGGGCGATTCGCTCGACGTCGGGTACCGGCCCACTTGCGGCGCGGTCCATCTGGTGCGCGAGGTCGTCGAGCAGATCGGTGTCGACGACCCCGCGTTCGGCGGCGAGCGCGGTGCCCCACGGCTCGAGAACCGTGCGGAGGCTGAAGATCTCCTCGAGGTCGTGGGCGCTCCAGTTCTGCACCCGAACGCCGCGGTTGCGCTCGTGACTGACCAGTCCCTCAGATGCCAGTCGGCGTAGGGCCTCGCGCACCGGGGTGCGGCTGACACCGAGGGCCGTGCCCAGCTCACCCTCCCGCAGCCATTCCCCTCCGCCGCGTTCCCCGGCGAGGATCTGCTGACGAATGGTGGTGTAGGCCCGTTCGGCGGCACGTCCCGAGGCGGACGCGTCAGTCGTCGTGACGAGGTCGTTGGAGGCGCCGGCCGTCAGCCCGTTGGAGTTGCTGTCCATGGTGGGGCGAACGTATCAGGCCGGGTCAGAGGCAAGGAAGGCGAAACTGTATGCAATCGCAAGACAACTCTTGACCAATCTGCGCCTATCACCTACTTTCTCAGGCAACAGCCAGCGTAGGCAGTTGCCCGTTGCGGGCCACAATGTATACGAAATGAGGCCAGGCGTGACCGAACCGGGCAGCCTTCCACTCGATGACCTTCGCGTGATCGAGATCGGCCAGCTGTTGGCCGGTCCCTTCTGCGGCCAGCTGCTCGGTGACTTCGGGGCGGAGGTCATCAAGATCGAGGACCCCGGTCGCGGTGACCCGATGCGTGAATGGGGCCGGGAGAAGCCGTACGGCAAGTCGCTGTGGTGGCCGGTGGTGGCCCGCAACAAGAAGTCGGTGACCGCGAACCTGCGCGACCCCCGGGCCCAAGACCTGGTGCGACGTCTGGTCGCCGACGCCGACGTGCTGCTCGAGAACTTCCGGCCCGGAACGCTCGAGCGCTGGGGCCTTTCGCCCGACTCCCTATGGGAGATCAACCCGCGGCTCATCATCACGCGGGTCACCGGGTTCGGCCAGACCGGCCCGTACGCCGCCCGCGCCGGCTATGGCTCGATCGGTGAGGCGATGGGCGGAATCCGCTACGTGACCGGCGATCCCGACCGCCCGCCGGCCCGGGCCGGCATCTCGCTCGGCGACTCCCTGGCCGCAACCTTCGCCTGCTTGGGCACTCTCGTCGCGCTGCACCACCGCACCCGCACCGGTCGTGGGCAGGTCGTCGACTCGGCGATCTACGAGGCCGTGCTCGCGATGATGGAGTCGCTGCTGCCGGAGTACCAGGTGGCCGGCTACCAGCGCGAACGCACGGGAACGACCCTGCCCAACGTCTCGCCGAGCAACGTCTACCCCACCGCCGACGGCGAGATGGTGCTCATCGCCGCCAACCAGGACACCGTCTTCCGCCGGCTCGTCGAGGTGATGGGCGAGCCCGAGCTCGCCGACGACCCCCGCTACGCCACCCACAGCGCTCGCGGCGAGTCGATGGAAGAGCTCGACGGGCGTATCGCCCGGTGGAGCTCGACGGTTCCCGCGGACCAGCTGCTCGAGCGACTGCACGGCGGTGGGGTACCGGCCGGGCGCATCTTCCGGGCGCGCGACATGTTCGCCGACCCGCACTTCGCGGCCCGTGAAGCGATCGTGCGGCTCACCCACCCCGAGCTGGGGGAGTTCGCCATGCACAACGTGGTTCCCAAGCTCTCGGAGTCACCGGGAGCGGTGCGTCGCGTCGGGCCCGAGCTCGGCGAGCACAACCAAGAGATCTACCACCACCTGCTGGGTCTGAGCGCCGACGACATCGCGTCGCTGCACTCGGCCGGCGTGATCTGAGGAGCGCATCATGAGCTACCGGCTGGGGGTCGACGTGGGCGGTACGTTCACGGACATCCTGTTGATCAACGAGGACACCGGCGAGACCCACCTCGCCAAGACGGCATCCACCCCCGACGACCAGTCGATCGGGGTGCTGCGAGGCATCGAGCGGGCCTGCGCCGCCGCGGGGGTCACGGTGGCCGAGATCAGCGAGGTGCTGCACGGTACGACCGTGGCCACCAACGCGATTCTCGAGGGCAAGGGGGCCCGGGTCGGACTGGTGACCACCCACGGCTTCCGGCAGGTGCTCCAGATCGCCCGCTCTTTCGTACCGGGAGGGCTGGCCGGGTGGATCATCTGGCCCAAGCCCGAGCCGCTGGCCGCCCTCGAAGACACCGTCGAGGTGATCGGCCGCATCGGCAGCGCCGGCGAGGTCGTCACCCCACTCGACGAGGACGACGTTCGCGCGCAGCTGGCTGTGCTGCGTGAGCAGCAGGTGGAGGCGCTCAGCATCAGCCTGATCAACTCCTTCGCCAACCCCGCCCACGAACGGCGGGTCGCCGAGATCGCCGCCGAGGTGCTGCCCGGCCTGTCGGTCTCGATCTCCTCGTCCGTGCTGCCCGAGCTGCGGGAGTACGAACGCACCCTCACCACGGTGGCCAACGCGGCCGTGCAGCCCCGGGTGGCCCGCTACGTCGCCAACCTCGAGTCGCAGCTGAGCGAGGCCGGCATCACCGGCAGCCTGTCGATCCTGCGCAGCGACGGCGGTCTCGTCTCGGCGCGGTTCGCCGCCGACCATCCCGTCAACCTGCTGCTCTCCGGCCCCGCCGGGGGAGTGGCCGGCGCCACCTGGGTGGCGGAGCAGGCCGGCTTCCCCGACTTCATCACCTTCGACATGGGTGGCACCTCGACCGATGTCGCGCTCGTGCAGAACTTCACGCCACGAGTCGGTCGAGAGACCAAGGTCGGCGACCTCACGGTGCGGGCCACCTCCGTCGACGTGCGCACCGTCGGCGCGGGCGGCGGGTCGATCGCCCACGTTCCACCGCTCACCGGGGCCTTGCGAGTCGGACCGCAGTCGGCGGGAGCGGCCCCCGGCCCGGCGGCCTACGCGGCCGGAGGCGAGCAGCCCACGGTCACCGATGCCAACGTGGTGCTGGGCTACCTGCCCAGCGAGCTCGCCGGTGGCGAGATCTCGCTCGACCGCGAGGCGGCCACCCAGGCCGTCACCACCATCGCCGACGCGACCAGCCTCCCCTCGGTCGAGGCCGCGGCCGCGGGCATCATCGACATCGTCAACGAGAACATGTACGGGGCCCTGCGTCTGGTCTCTGTGCAGCAGGGGTACGACCCGCGCGACTTCGCCCTCGTCGCCTTCGGTGGCGCCGGCCCGTTGCACGCCAACGCCCTCGGCAAGCTGATGGGCTCCTGGCCGGTCATCATCCCGCCGTCTCCCGGAGTGCTCTGCGCCTACGGTGACGCGACGACGAACCTGCGTGACGAGTCGGTTCGCACCCTGGTGCGCCGCTTCACAGAGATGACCGACGGCAGCCTTCGAGCCATCCTCGACGAGCTCGCCGCGGAGGCCAGCTCGACCCTGGTCGCCCAGGGAGTGCCCAAGGAGCAGCACGTGCTGACCTACGCGGCCGACCTGCGCTACCACGGCCAGGGGTTCGAGATCCCCGTCGTCATCGACATCGAGACCTTTGACGGTGAGGGTGCCGGGCTCACCGCCCTGCAGGCATCGTTCGATGTCGAGCACGAGCGGCTCTTCTCGTTCGTGCTCGAGAACGAGCACGAGCTCGTCACCGTGCGCGCCACCGTCAGCGGTCCCCGCCCCGACCTGAGCGCGCCCGTCCGCGCAGAGGGCACGGCCGACCCCAGCGCCGCCCTGCGTCTGCGCAGCCCGATCTGGGTCGAGGGGGCCGAAGTCGAGGCCGCCGTCTACGACCGCGACCGGCTTCAGGCGGGCAACGTCATCGACGGTCCGGCCATCGTCACGGAGATGGACTCCACGACGCTGGTTCTGCCGGGGCACACGGCCACCGTGCACCGCAGCGGGGCCCTCCTGATCCGCCCCGTCCCGCCCACCACCCAGAACACCGAGAACATCGAGAACACCCAGGATGCTGAGCACCCAGAGAACACGGAGAACTGAGCCATGGCCCGACTGATCCAGACCTCTGACGAACCGTTCCGCTCCGTCGACGTCGACCTCGTGACCCTCGACCTGATCGAGAACGGCCTTCGCAACGCCCGCTACGAGATGGACGAGGTGCTCTTCCGTACGGCCCTCTCGCCCGGCATCCGCGAGCAGCACGACGAGTTCCCCCTCATCGCCAACGCCGAGGGCAAGATGATGGTCGGCCAGTTCGGCCTGTCGATCCCCGACTTTCTCGACAACTTCCACGGCGACATCGAGGAGGGTGACGTGCTGCTCACGTCTGACCCCTACTCCTGCGGCGCCGCCATCAGCCACGCCAACGACTGGCTCGTCGTCATGCCGATCTACGTCGAGGGTCGCATCGTCGGCTGGTCGTCGATGTTCGGGCATATGTCTGACGTCGGTGGCAAGACGCCGGCGTCGATGCCCACCGACGCCCGCACGATCTTCGAGGAGGGCGTCATCATCCCGCCCTTCCGGCTCTACAAGAAGGGCGTGCTCGACGACGACGCCCTGCGCATCATCCTCAACCAGGTGCGCAAGCCCGACTGGAACCGGGCCGACCTCAACGGCATCGTAGCCGCCTGCCGCACGGCATCCCGGCGCATCCAGGAGGCCTGCGCCCGGTTCGGCGTCGACACCTACAACTCGGCCCTCGACGCCCTGCTCGAGCGCAACTACCGCGCCATGAAGACGCTGCTGGCGATGGTCTTCAAGGAGGGCGAGACGATCTCCTTCACCGACTACATCGACGACGACGGTCTCGGCTACGGGCCCTACGAGCTCAAGCTCAGCCTGACCCGGCACGGTGACAAGGTGGTGCTCGACTTCACCGGCTCGAGCCCGCAGGCCCAGGGCCCGATCAACTACTACATCAACGAGAACCTCGTGCGGATGTTCTTCGGCATCTACATGATCACGGTGGCCGACCCGCAGATTCTCTGGAACGACGGCTTCTACCCGCTCGTCGACGTGGTCATCCCGGAGAAGTCGTTCTGGAAGCCGACCTATCCGGCCGCGCTCAACGCCCGCAACCACGGCATCGGCCGGGTCTTCGACCTTTTCGGCGGCCTGCTCGGGCAGACCAACCCCGACCTGCTCAACGCCGCCGGCTTCTCCTCGTCCCCGCACTTCATGTACTCGGGCAACTACTCCACCGGAGACCGCAAGGGGGAGTGGTTCCAGCTCTACTCGATCGGCTTCGGCGGCATCCCCGGTCGGCCGATCGGAGACGGGCCCGACGGACACTCCCTGTGGCCGTCGTTCGTCAACATCCCGTGCGAGTACCTCGAGTCGTACTACCCGTTGCGCATCGAGCGCTGGGAGACCGTGGCCGACACCGGCGGTTCTGGTCTGCACCGCGGCGGCAACGCCGTCGACGTGGCCTACCGCTTTCTGGAGGGCGGCACCATCGCCATCCACGACGACCGGTGGCTCACCTACCCGTGGGGCGTCAACGGTGGTGAGCCGGGTGCCCGCAGCCGCAAGTGGCTCGAACGGGCCGACGGCAGCACCGTGGTGCTCGGGAGCAAGGTGATCGACGTTCCCGTCGCGATCGGTGACCTGCTCCACTTCGTCACCTGGGGCGGGGGCGGCTGGGGTGACCCGCTCGCGCGCGACCCGCAGCTCGTCGGCCTCGAGGTGCGCCGCGGCCTCGTCACGGCCGACGGCGGCCGCCGCTACGGCGTCGTCTGCGACGACAGGGGACAGGTCGACGCCACTGCGACGACGGCGCTTCGCGCCACCATGGCGCAGGGCCGTCCCGACCCGCTGCCCACCTTCAACATGGGCCCGCCTCTGGCCACCATCCTCGAGCGGGCCCTGGAGGAGACCGGGCTGCCGGCCCCCCGGGCCCCGATCCCGCTGTGAGCGCTGACCGCGAGGTGACCGCCGGGACCGACGCCTTCGGCGGCCACCTGGTGCCCGGGCGACACCCGGCCGTGCTGTCGGTCGACCTGATGCGGGCCTACACCGACCCGTCGAGCCCGTTCTACATCGGCTCGATGGGCCCGGTCCGCTCCGCCGCTCGGGTGATCGCGGCCGCCCGCGACTGCGGGGTGCCGGTGCTGCACACCCGCGTCGAGTACGCCCCTGACGGGGCCGACGGTGGCCACTTCGTGCGCAAGGTCGGCGCGCTGCGCCTGCTCTTCGGGGGCGGGCCACCGAGCGAGATCGTGCCCGAGACGGCCCCGGTCATCGGCGAGACGGTCATCACGAAGCAGTACGCGAGCGCGTTCTTCGACACCGGGCTGGCGCAGACCCTGCGGCGCCAGAACGTCGACACCCTCATCATCGTCGGGGTCAGCACGTCGGGGTGCATCCGGGCGAGTGCGGTGGATGCCGTGCAGCACGGGTTCGTGCCCATCGTCGTTCGGCAGGGGGTGGGCGACCGGAACGAGGCTGCTCACCAGGCCAACCTGCGCGACCTCGAGGCCAAGTACGCGGAGGTCGTCGACGAGGCCGACGCGATCGACTATCTCGAGGAGCGTCATGCCGAGTGATGCGACCGGCACCCAGACCACAGTGGCGGCAGGTGCCGTCGAGATCGTCGAGATGTCGCCGCGCGACGGTCTGCAGAACGAAAACACGGTGCTCTCGACCGAGCACAAGGTCGAGCTGGTCGAGCGAGCGGTCCGGGCCGGGCACCGACGCATCGAGGTGACGAGCTTCGTCAACCCGGCGCGGGTGCCCCAGATGGCCGACGCCGACGCGCTGATGGCGGCGCTTCCGCGACACGACGGCATCCGCTATGCCGGTCTGGTGCTCAACCGGCGCGGCCTCACGCGGGCGCTCGCGGCCGGGGTCGACGAGGTCGATGTCGTCGTCGTGGCGAGCGACACCTTCAGCATGCGCAACCAGGGCACCACGACCGAGCAGGGCTGTGGCGTCGCGGCCGACATCGTCCGCGAGGCCCAGGCGGCGGGGGTGTTCACCACCGTGACCGTGGCGGCGGCGTTCGGCTGCCCGGTCGAGGGGGAGGTGCCGACCTCGCGCCTGCGCGAGGTCGTGGCCCGGATGGTCGACGCGGGCCCTGACGAGCTGGCGCTGGCTGACACGATCGGGGTGGCCGTGCCCGCCGACCTCACCGGCCGGTTCGCGATGGTGCGCGAGGTGGGGGGCTCCAACCTGCCGCTGCGGGTGCACCTGCACGACACCCGGCACACCGGCGTGGCCAACGCGGTCGCCGCGATCTCAGCCGGGGTGGCGACGCTTGACGCGAGCATCGGGGGGGCCGGGGGGTGTCCCTTTGCGCCGAACGCCACGGGCAACGTCGCGACCGAGGACCTGCTCTACCTCTTCGAGCGAACCGGGATCGTCACCGGCGTCGACCTCTCGGCGACGATCGAGACCGTGGCCTGGCTCGAAGAGCGGTTGGGGAAGCGGCTGCCGGGGGCACTGCTGCGGGCGGGCGTTTTTCCGACAGCGTCGAGCACACCGTAGAGCCCCCGCCCGACACGACGCGCGGTGAGGTGCTCCTGACTAGCCATCTACTACGCCAGGTGGCAGTCTCAGGGTCATGCTCCCCGTGACGCTGGTGTCGGTCTGGTCCGCTCGTTCTTGGCGCCGCAATGTCTGACGCCAGGCGCGAGAGCAACCGGCCTGCAGAGATCGACGGTGCGGCGTCGAACGCGCTGCTCAAGGCGGGGCGGTTCTTCACCAAGTGGGACGAAACCTCCGACGGCAGAGCGGTGTTCCGTGAAGGTGGGCGCGCGGGCGACATCTTCTACCGTGACCGCTGGAGCCACGACAAGGTCGTCCGTTCCACCCACGGGGTCAACTGCACCGGGTCGTGCTCGTGGAAGGTGTACGTCAAGGACGGCATCATCACCTGGGAGACCCAGCAGACCGACTACCCCTCGGTGGGCCCGAACAGCCCGGAGTACGAGCCGCGTGGCTGTCCGCGCGGCGCCGCGTTCTCCTGGTACACCTACTCTCCGACCCGGGTGCGCTACCCCTACGTGCGCGGGGTGCTGCTCGAGATGTACCGCGAGGCGAAGGCCCGGCTCGGTGACCCCGTGCTTGCGTGGGCCGAGATCACCGCCGACCCCGAACGCCGCCGCCGCTACCAGCAGGCCCGCGGCAAGGGCGGGCTGGTGCGGGCGTCATGGGGCGAGGCCGTCGAGATCGCGGCGGCCGCGCACGTACACACGATCAAGACGTACGGCCCCGACCGTGTCTCCGGGTTCTCGCCCATCCCGGCCATGTCGATCGTGTCGCACTGCGTCGGAACGAGGTTCATCCAGCTCATCGGCGGAGTGATGACCTCCTTCTACGACTGGTACGCCGACCTTCCCGTCGCGAGCCCTCAGGTGTTCGGCGACCAGACCGACGTGCCCGAGTCGGGTGACTGGTGGGACTCGACCTACCTGATGATGTGGGGATCCAACGTGCCCGTCACCCGAACCCCTGACGCGCACTGGATGACCGAGGTGCGCTACCGCGGCACCAAGGTCGTCTCGGTCAGCCCCGACTACGCCGACAACACGAAGTTCGCCGACGAGTGGATGCCGGCCCAGGCGGGCACCGACGCGGCGCTGGCGATGGCGATGGGCCACGTCACGCTCAAGGAGTTCTTCGTCGACCGCGAGGTGCCGTTCTTCACCGACTACATCCGCAGCTTCACCGACCTGCCGTTCCTGATCCGACTCGAGCCCGCCGAGGGCGAACACGCCGTGGCCGGCGCGATGGTGCCCGGCAAGTTCCTCATGGCCGCCGACCTCCCGGGGGCAGACGCCGCCGACGAGAATGCTTGGAAGACGGTGCTGCTCGACCAGAACACCGGCGAGCCGGTCGTTCCGAACGGGTCGATGGGCTTCCGCTACGCCGAGTCTGGTGTAGGTAAGTGGAACCTCGACCTCGAGGGGGTCACTCCCGCGCTGACCCTGGCCGGCGACCCTGCCCGCCCGGTCGAGGTGCTGCTTCCGGCCTTCGTCGAGACCGACGGCACCGGCTCGGTGCTCAGTCGGGGAGTGCCGGCCCGTGAGGTCGGCGGCCACCTCGTCACCACCGTCTTCGACCTCATGCTCGCGCAGTACGGCGTCGGGCGCGAGGGGCTGCCGGGCGACTGGGCGAGCGGTTACGACGACCCCAGCACGCCGTACACCCCGGCGTGGCAGGCCGAGATCACCGGGGTCTCCGCCGAGCAGTGCATCCGCATCGCCCGCGAGTTCGCCACGAACAGCGAGGAGTCGCAAGGGCGCTCGATGATTATCATGGGCGCCGGCATCTGCCAGTGGTTCCACGGTGACGTCACCTACCGGGCCATCCTGAGCCTCCTCATGCTCACCGGCTGCATGGGTCGCAACGGCGGCGGCTGGGCGCACTACGTGGGCCAGGAGAAGTGCCGCCCGATCACGGGTTGGGTCTCGCTCGCCAACGCCCTCGACTGGCAGCGGCCGCCGCGCACGATGATCGGCACCGCGTACTGGTACATGCACACCGACCAGTGGCGCAACGACGGCTACTCCGCCGACTCCCTCAACTCTCCACTCGCGAAGGGGCACCTCGCCGGTAAGCACACGGCCGACACGATCGCCCAGTCGGCGCGGATGGGCTGGATGCCGTTCTACCCGCAGTTCAGCGCCAACCCGCTCCAGGTCGCCGAAGACGCCACGGCCGCGGTCGAGGCGGGGGAGGCCGCCAGCCCGGCGGCCTACGTGGCGAACGCCCTGCACGACGGCACCCTGACGCCTTCGATCGCCGACGTCGACGCCCCCGAGAACTGGCCCCGCACGCTCGTGCTGTGGCGCAGCAACCTGATGGGCAGCTCGGCCAAGGGCAACGAGTACTTCCTCAAGCACCTGCTCGGCACCCACTCGAACGTCATGGGCACCGAGAACCCGAACGCCCCGCGGCCGTCGGAGGTGGCCTGGCACGACGAGGCGCCCGAGGGCAAGCTCGACCTGCTCATGTCGGCCGACTTCCGAATGACCTCCACCACCCTGCTCAGCGACGTCGTCTTCCCAGCCGCGACCTGGTACGAGAAGCACGACCTCAGCTCGACCGACATGCACCCCTTCGTGCACGCCTTCACCCCGGCCATCGACCCGCCCTGGGAGGCCAAGAGCGACTTCGAGATGTTCCACCTGCTGGCCGAGAAGTTCTCGTCGATGGCCAAGAAGCACCTCGGGGTGCGCAAAGACCTCGTCAGCGTGCCGATGCAGCACGACACCCTCGGCGAGACGGCCAACCCGGGTGGCCGGGTCGTCGACTGGCGCGACACGGGGCAACCGGGCACGCCCGGTAAGACGATGCCGGTCTTCCAGGTTGTCGAGCGTGACTACACGGCGATCGCCGAAAAGCTCGCTGCCGTGGGCCCGCTGGCTGACACCCTCGGGTTCACCGTCAAGAACGTGACCTACCGGGTCGAGGCCGAGAGTGCACGACTCTCGGCGATGAACGGGGTCATGCTCGGGGGAGCGGCCGACGGCCGACCGGCCATCGACACCGACTCGAAGATGGCTGAGGCCATCCTCACGTACTCGGGCACCACGAACGGCCACCTGGCCAAGCAGGGCTTCGAGACGCTCGAGAAGCGGGTCGGCAAGCGGCTCGCCGACCTCGCCGAGGGGTCGGAGGAGAAGCACATCACCTTCGCCGACACCCAGGCGGCGCCGATGCCGGTCATCACCTCGCCCGAGTGGTCAGGCTCTGAGACCGGCGGTCGACGCTACGCGCCGTTCACGGTCAACATCGAGCGGCTCAAGCCGTTCCACACCCTCACCGGCCGCATGCACTTCTACCTCGACCACGACTGGATGCTCGACATGGGCGAGGGACTGCCGATCTACCGACCGCCCCTCGACATGCACCGCCTGTTCGGCGAGCCCAAGCTCGGTCCCGACGGCAGTAAGCAGATCACCGTGCGCTACCTCACGCCGCACTCGAAGTGGTCGATCCACTCGGAGTACCAGGACAACCTGCTCATGCTCTCCCTCTCCCGGGGTGGGGTGGGCGTCTGGATGAGCCCGCAGGATGCCGCCGCCATCGACGTTGCCGACAACGAGTGGGTCGAGTGCGTCAACGCCAACGGCGTGCTCGTCGGTCGAGCCATCGTCAGCCCCCGGATGCCGGAGGGCGTGGTCTACGTCCACCACGCGCAGGAGCGCACCATCGACGTGCCGAAGTCGGAGGCCACCGGCCGGCGAGGTGGCATCCACAACTCGGTGACGCGGCTGCTCGTCAAGCCGAGCCACCTCATCGGCGGCTACGCGCAGCTGTCGTACGCCTTCAACTACCTGGGGCCGACCGGTAACCAGCGCGACATCATCTCGACCGTTCGTAAGCGTTCACAGGAGGTGACCTACTGATGCGAGTCATGGCCCAGATGGGCATGGTGATGAACCTCGACAAGTGCATCGGGTGCCACACCTGCTCGGTGACCTGCAAGCAGGCGTGGACGAACCGCGCCGGCACCGAGTACGTCTGGTTCAACAACGTCGAGACGCGGCCCGGACAGGGCTACCCGCGACGCTACGAGGACCAGGCGACCTGGAAGGGCGGCTGGGAGCTCGGCAAGCGGGGCAACCTCAAGCTCAAGGCCGGCGGCCGCGTGCAGAAGCTGTTCGGCATCTTCGCCAGCCCGGTCATGCCCAAGCTCGCCGACTACTACGAGCCGTGGACCTACGACTACCAGACCCTCATCACGGCGCCGCTCGGCGACGACTTCCCGGTGGCCCGGCCCAAGTCGCTCATCACCGGCGAGAACACGAAGATCACGTGGTCGGCCAACTGGGACGACAACCTCGGCGGGGCGAGCGAGATGGGCGAGCTCGACCCCATCGTCGAGAAGCTCAACAACTCGGTGCGGCGAGACGTCGAGGACAAGGTCAAGTTCGAGCTCGAGCAGACCTTCATGTTCTATCTGCCGCGCATCTGCGAGCACTGCCTCAACCCCTCCTGCGTGGCGTCGTGTCCCTCGGGTGCGATCTACAAGCGCGAGGAAGACGGCATCGTGCTCGTCGACCAGGACCGCTGCCGGGGTTGGCGCCAGTGCATCACCGGCTGCCCCTACAAGAAGATCTACTTCAACCACAAGAGCGGCAAGGCTGAGAAGTGCACGTTCTGCTACCCCCGCATCGAGGTCGGCCTGCCGACGGTCTGCTCCGAGACCTGCGTCGGACGGCTGCGCTACCTCGGTCTGTTCCTCTATGACGCCGACCGGGTCACCGAGGCGGCATCCACGCCTGACGAGCACGATCTCTACGAGGCTCAGCTCGACCTGCTCCTTGACCCCAACGACCCCGAGGTCAAGGCGGCGGCGAAGGCGAACGGCATCCCCGACGACTGGATGGACGCGGCCCGGCGCTCACCGGTCTACGCTCTCGCCAAGACCTACCGCGTGGCGTTGCCGCTGCACCCGGAGTACCGCACGATGCCGATGGTCTGGTACGTGCCGCCGCTCTCGCCCATCGTCGACGTGCTGGCGAACCAGGGCCACGACGCCGAGAGCCGCGAGACCCTCTTCGGCGCCATCGACGCCCTCCGCATCCCGGTCGACTACCTGGCCGAGCTGTTCACGGCCGGCGACACCGACGTCATCACCGGCGTGCTACAGAAGCTGGCGGCGATGCGGGCCTACATGCGTGACGTCTCGCTGGGGCGCGACGGCGACCCGTCGATCCCGGAGTCCGTCGGGATGAGCGAGGAGACGCTCTACGAGATGTACCGGCTGATGGCGATCGCGAAGTACTCCGACCGCTACGTCATCCCGACCGCCCACGTCGAGCGGGCCCACGAGCTGGAAGAGATCGGCTGCTCGCTCGACTTCGACGAGGGCCCGGGCATGTACGAGTCGGGCCCGTTCGGCGAAGCGAGCGGCAAACCGGCGCCGGTGGCCGTCGAGACCTTCAACGCGCTGAAACGACGACAGACCTCCGACACGGCAATGACCAGCGACTCCAGCGGCGAGCTGCAGGGTCGGGTCAACCTGCTCAACTGGGACGGCAACGGCGCACCGCCCGGGCTCTTCCCCAGCGGCAAGGGGCAACGGTCGTGATCAGCCTTCGTCGGGGCGCGCGAGCCGGTCGCGACGCGGCCCGCGATGACCGCGTGGTGCACCAGGTCGCCTCGTGGTGCCTCGACTACCCCGACCCCGGGCTCATCGAACGGCTACCGACGATGACGAGCGCCCTGGCAGAGCAACGTGACTCGGCCCCGGCACGGATGATGCTGCCGTTGCTCGAGCATCTCGCCTCGCGGCCGCTCGACGAGCTACAGCGCAGCTTCGTCGACACCTTCGACCTCAGTCGCAAGCACGCCCTCTACCTCTCCTACTGGACCGACGGCGACACCCGTCGGCGCGGGGAGGTGCTCGGCCGGTTCAAGTCGGCCTACCGCGCGAGCGGCTTCCTCGTCGACACCCACGGCGAGCTGCCCGACTACCTGCCGATGGTGCTGGAGTTCGCCGCCTGCGCTGATCCGGTCGCCGGTGCGGCGCTGCTCCAGGAGTACCGGGCGAGTCTCGAGCTGCTGCGCATCGCGCTCGACGAGGCGTCGAGCCCGTATGCCGCTGTGGTCACGGCCGTGTGCGCCACCCTGCCGGGCGAGTCGCCGGCCGATCGGGCCGCCGTGATGGTGATGGTCGGGATGAGCGGGCCACCCACCGAGACCGTCGGCCTCGACCCGTACGACCCGCGGTTGCTGCCCCTGCAACCGGTCGCCGCAGCAGGAGGTCAGTGATGGACGCCTTTCTCTGGGGTGTGCTGCCCTACCTCTGCATCGCCAGCCTCGTCGGAGGCACCGTCTGGCGCTACCGCTACGACAAGTTCGGCTGGACCACCCGCTCCTCGCAGCTCTACGAGTCTCGACTGCTGCGCATCGGCTCGCCCCTCTTCCACTTCGGCATCCTGCTCGTCTTCTTCGGACACGTGGGTGGGCTCGTCATCCCCGAGTCATGGACCGAGGCGGTGGGGGTCAGCGAGGGGCTCTACCACTTCAACGCGCTGCTCTTCGGCGGCATCGCCGGGCTCTGCACGCTGGCCGGCATCCTCATCCTCGTGTACCGCCGACGCACCACCGGGCCGGTGTTCATGGCGACCACCAAGAACGACAAGCTCATGTACGTCTTGCTGGTGGCGGCCATCGTGCTCGGGTTGTGGACCACGCTCGTGAGCGTCGGTGCCGGAAGCGAGGCGCACAACTACCGCGAGACCGTCTCGCCCTGGTTCCGCTCGGTGTTCCTCCTGAGCCCCGACGTGGCCTCGATGGCTGCGGCCCCGATCCAGTTCCACATCCACGCGCTCGTCGGCATGGGCCTGTTCGCCCTGTGGCCGTTCACGCGCCTGGTGCACGCCTTCACCGCTCCGCTGCACTACCTGTTCCGCCCGTACATCGTCTACCGCAGCCGTGACCGTGAGGGCTCATCGGGCTCACGGTCGGGGCGACCGGGCTGGAGCGGCGTCGGCACCACCGACCGCGACCGCCAACGCTGACCCCTCCTACACGTCTCATCCCCTTTGCACGGCCCGACACATCGACGACCCGCCCACAGCGCAGGAGACATGATGAGCCGATCGACCGCCACCCCGGGTGACGTAGCCCCCGACCTGACCGGCCAGGGCAAGAACCTGGCCCTGGCCACCTGGGCTTTCGCGATCACCTTCTGGGCCTGGAACCTGATCGGCCCCCTCGGCGTGCGTTACACGGAGGAGATGTCGTTGGGGGGCACCCAGAAGGCGCTGCTCGTCGCGACCCCGGTGCTCGTCGGGTCGGTAGGCCGCATCCCGGTCGGGGCCATGACCGACCGGTACGGCGGCCGGTTGATGTTCCCGCTGCTCACCTTGATCACGGTGCCGTTCGTGCTGCTGCTTGCTGTGGCGGGCAACGCGAAGTCGTTCCCGATGATGATCCTCGTCGGGTTCTTCCTCGGCATCGCCGGCACCACGTTCGCGGTCGGCATCCCCTTCGCGAACTCGTGGTACCAGGCGAACCGGCGCGGTTTCGCGACGGGTATCTTCGGGGCCGGAATGGGCGGCACCGCGCTGTCATCGGCGTTCACGCCCCGGTTCGTCAGCTGGTTCGGCTACACGATGACCCACGTGATCATCGCCGTCGCGCTGGTCGCCACGGCGGCTCTCTGCTGGACGGCCATGCGCAACTCACCGACGTGGTCGCCCAACACCGACCCCGTCATGCCCAAGCTGAAGGCCGCCATTGCGCTACCGGTGACCTGGCAGATGTCGCTGCTCTACGCCGTGGCGTTCGGTGGCTTCGTGGCCTTCTCGACCTACCTGCCGACCTACCTCAAGGACGTCTACACCTTCGACCTCACGTCGGCAGGCACGCGCACCGCAGGGTTCGCCATCGCGGCGGTCGTGGCCCGACCCCTCGGTGGGGTGCTCTCCGACCGCATCGGGCCTCGTAGCGTGATGGGCGTCTCGTTGCTCGGCACGGCGGTGCTGGCGATCGCAGTGGCCTTCGAACCGCCTCTCGAGATCCCCGCCGGCATCACGTTCGTCGTGCTCGCCTTCTTCCTCGGCCTCGGCACCGGTGGCGTGTTCGCCTGGGTGGCCCGCCAGGCTCCGCCGGAGCGCGTCGGTACCGTGACTGGTCTCGTCGGTGCCGCCGGCGGCCTCGGCGGCTACTTCCCCCCGCTCGTGATGGGCGCCACCTACGAGATCCTGCTGCCGGGCTACGGCGTGGGCCTGACCCTGTTGTCGCTCGTGGCCCTGGCCGCCCTGGCCTTCACCTACCTCGGCATCAAGACAGGCAAGGCCGACCGGGTCCCGGCCTGACCAGACCACCCCCACCCCCACGAGCCCCAACCCACCCCGCTTGCGCGTCGCGCCGCGCGTCGCGCAGGTGGTGTCGTGAATCCGACCTATGTTGCGCGTCGCGCCGCGCGTCGCGCAGGTGGTGTTGTGAATCCGACCTCTGTTGCGCGTCGCGCCGCGCGTCGCGCAAGTGGTGTTGTGAATCCGACCTCTGGTGCGCGTCGCGCCGCGCGTCGCGCAGAAAGTGTGAGCGGGGAGGCGGCCACGGGCTCACATGAGCGACCGCAGCTCGATCGTCTCGCCCGGCCCCACGAAC
>JBBSTU010000048.1:0-21021 GCA_038235595.1 Actinomycetales bacterium
CCGGGATGCCGGCATCCTCGATGGCCTTCGTCGTCCAGAACGTCGCCCCGCTCGTGAGGGCGGCCTTCTGCTCCAGCGTGAGCGCCGCAACGATCTCGGCGGCGGGCCGTTGCAGGGAGGGTGGTTCAGGTCTGGTCACCGACTGACTCCTGCAGTAGAGCGAGGTGGTGCATCTGGTTCTTGGTCGCGGGGTAGAGCGAGCAGTACTGCTCGTAGAGCCCGTCGTAGAGGTCACGGGTGGCCGGGTTGGGTTCGGTGACCTCACCGACGCTCGCCCAGTTGGTCGACGGGTCGACCAGCCCGGTACCGATGGCCGCGAGCAGGGCGTCGCCGAAGCTGGCCCCGATCGTCTGCGCCGGGATGACCTGCTCGCGGCCCGTCACGTCGCTGACGATCTGGGTCCACAGGCCACCCTGGGTGCCGCCGCCGACGGCGAAGAGCTGGGTGACCGGCGCCTCGGGGTGGTCGAGGAACTCGACGATCTGGCGGATCCCGAAGGCGATCCCCTCGTAGACGGCGCGGAACAGGTCAGCGCGGGTGTGGGTCAAGGTGAGGCCCAGGACGAGTCCTCGTGCCCGGGGGTCGAAGATCGGGGTGCGCTCGCCGGCGAAGTAGGGCAACAGCAGCAACCCGTTCGAACCGGCCGGCACGTGGGCTGCCTCGGACACGAGCTGCTCGAAGGGGGCGTCACCGGTGAGCCCCTGCACCCAGCTGGTCAGACTGCCGGACGTCGACATCCCGGCCGCCATCGTGAAGGTGCCCGGCTGCACACCGATCGTCGACCACAGCATCGGGTCGGAGCGCAGCTCGTTGACGACCTGCACGAAGAACATGGTGGAGCCGTACATGAGCATGAGCTCGCCCGGCTCTCGTACGCCGGCGCTGAACGCCTCGGCCCACGCGTCGATGGTGCCGACCGACACCGGGGTGCCCACCGCGAGACCCGTCAGCTCGGACGCGCGCTCGTGCACGACCCCGACCACCTCGTGCGGCCACGCCAGACGGGGCATCGCGATGTCGCCCAGGATGTCGGTGCACCACTGCTCGTGCCAGGCCTGCTCGCCCATGTCGTAGAGCGGGTCGCACTGGCTCGCCGTGTGGTGGTCGAGCACGTACTCGCCGGTCAGTCGCGCGACCACGAACGAGTTGGAGTTGAACCAGTAGGAGCTCCGTGCCCATACCTCCGGCTCACGCCGACGAACCCAGAGCGCCTTGGGGCCGACTGCCTGGCTCGAGAGCGCGGTTCCCCCCACCCGAAGGATCTCGTCTTCGCCGAGGCGGTCGTTGAGCTCGGCAATCTCTGACGTCGCACGCCCGTCGATGCCGTAGAGGATGGCGGGACGGGTCGGCCGCAGGTCGGCGTCGGTGGGCAGGAAGCAGGGGCCGACACCGCTCACGCAGAGTCCGCGCACCGGGGTTGACCCAGCCGCCTCGACCAGATCACGGCAGACGGCGACGAAGTCGTCCCACCACACGGATTCGGCATCGACCTCGGCCCAGCCAGGACGCGGGAGGTTCATCCCGTGTCGACGCGACGCGGTGTGCACGATCTCGCCGTCGAGCGTGGTCAGCACCCCCTTGGTGCTCCCGGTACCCATGTCGATCCCGACGACGTACTCGTTCACTTCGCCTCACCCTCGTTGCGCTGCGGATCGGCGGTACGCGATCGCTGGGGTCGCGAACCTCGCCGCCGTGGCCGGTCGTTCGATCTTCACACACCCTGGCCGCTCGGGCGCTCATCCCGGTGGGCCCAGAACCACAGGTTCTGAGCCCACCGGGCGGTCAGCTGCGCCCAGGCAGCCGAAGGATCGTGCGGGTCACCCCTTGCCGTGCGAGGCACGCGACCGGCGCGCCACCGAGTCGAGGGCCACCGCCAGCAGCAGCACGGCTCCGGTCACCATGAAGCGGTAGCCACTGCTCAGGTTGAGCAGGGTCAACCCGCTGGTGATCGAGGTGATCACGATGATGCCGACGAGGGCCGCCCAGGCCGAGCCACGACCGCCGAAAAGGCTCGTACCGCCGATGACGGCTGCCGCGATGGCGTTGAGGTTGACGTCACCCGTGCCGGTGGCCGGTGTCGCTGAGCCGAGACGAGCCGCGGCGAGGATGCCGCCGACCGAGGCCAGCACGGAGCAGACGACGAAGCCCCACGCGTAGACGCGTCCGACGTTGATGCCAGAGCGACGAGCCGCCTCGGCGTTGCCCCCGACCGCGAAGATCGACCGACCCCACTTGGTGCGGGTGAGCATGTAGTTCGAGATGACGATCAGCACCAGGAAGAACACGAACATCCAACCCACGCCGCGGTCGCGGTTGAGATACCACGTCGCCACTCCCAGCCCGACGAGCAGAGCGCCGCTCTTGATCAGCAGGCCGTTCGTCGACGGCGCCGAGAGACCCTTGTCGCGACGCGCCTTGGCGTTGTAGAAGCCGCTGGCGAACACGGCGGCCACCGCCACCAGCACGAGAACGTACGACACGGCATCCGGCATGAACGAGATCTGCGCGAAGCGCACCAGGCCGGAGTCGAAGGGCAGGTTGATCGAGCCCTGCTCGCCCAGCAGCCACAGCTGCACGCCGAGGAAGGCGAGCAGGCCGGCGAGGCTGATCACGAAGCTCGGAACCCCGAACCGGTTGAACATCAGCGTGTAGATGAGGCCCACAACGATACCGACCCCGATCGAAGCGGCGATGGCCACCGGAGCGGGAAATCCCTTGACGACGAACAGGGTTGCGACCGTGGCCGCCGACAGCCCGCTGACCGAGCCGACGGACAGGTCGATCTCGCCCAGCAGGAGCACGAACACGATGCCGAGAGCGATGACCCCGGTGGAGACCGACTCGAGGGTGAGGTTCACCAGGTTGGCACTCGAGAGGAAGATGGGGTTGAGGATCTGGAACGTCGTCCAGATCACCACGATGCCGACGATGACCGGCAGCAGGCCGAGGTCTCCTCCCCGGAACCGGTCGACCCAGCTCTGGAGCCATCCGCTCAGACCCTCGCGGGCCTGCAGTCGTTCGTCGAGACGGTCTGAGGCCACGGATGGCCCCTGCGGAACCTTGGGCGGTGCGGTGGTCATCAGGTCACTCCTTCTCGCGCGTCGGGGCAGCGGGACTCAACGACGGGTCGTCGCTGGCGGATGCCGTTCCGTCGGACTCGCCGGCATCCTGCGTGGCATCTCTCGTGGCGTCTCTCGTGGCATCTCTCGTGGCGTCGGGCGAGGCCTCGGTCGCCGGCGTGCCCGGGTCACGTCGAGAGGCTCGCTGGGTGACGGCGTTGTCGGTCGCCCCCGTGATGGCGGCGATGATCTGCTCGATGCTGACGTCTCCGACGGTGAAGAACCCGTTGTTCCGCCCGAGCCGAAGCACCGCCACCGTGTCGGCGACCGCGAGCACGTCGGCCATGTTGTGGCTGATCATGATCACGCCGTGCCCGTTCTCGCGCAGACGCTCAACCAGGTTGAGCACCTCGGCCGTCTGGGCAACACCGAGCGCAGCCGTCGGTTCGTCGAGGATGATGATCTTGGGGGCGCCGAGCAGCGAGCGGGCGATCGCGACGGTCTGGCGCTGACCACCGGACAGCGACGCCACCGGGATACGCACAGTGGGGATCTTCGCCGACAGCTGCCGCAGCAGCTCCCAGGCCTTGACCTCCATGGCCACGTCGTCGAGACGGGCCGGTCGCAGCTCCTGACCCAGAAAGAGGTTCTCGACCACGTTGAGGTTCTCGCAGAGTGCGAGATCCTGGTAGACGGTGGCGATCCCCAGATCCTGGGCGTCGGCGGGCGAGTGGATCTTCACGTCCTGACCCTCGAACGAGATCGTTCCCGAGTCGGCGGCGTGCACCCCCGCCAGCACCTTGACCAGGGTCGACTTGCCGGCCCCGTTGTCTCCGACGAGGGCCACGACCTCGCCCGCGTGCACGGTGAGGTCGATGCCCGTGAGAGCCGCGACGGCGCCGAAGTGCTTGGTGACGCCGCGCAGCGCGAGCAGCTCGGTCCCCACCTTCGGGCGCTGAGCCGACGGTGAGTCAGTGGCGGTTGCGGTCATGACGGCTTCCCTCTCGTTCCAGGTCGAGTCGACGGGCCCGCTCCGATCGGCGGGTGCGGGCCACCATCACCGAGATCACTTGATGCCGAGCTTGGCGCAGCCTGCGACGTAGACGCCGGTGCAGGCCTCGGAGGCCTTGGTGATGCCACTGTCGAACATGACCTTCTTGACGTTCTCCGTCGTCACGACCTCGGGCACGAACAGCTGTGACGGGGTGTCGAAGACGGTCGCCTCAGACTTGGGCGTCTGGCCCTGCAGGAAGGTGAAGGCGTTCGTGGCCGCGGCCTCGGCCACAGTCTTGATCGGCTTGGAGATGGTGTTGTACTGGTCGCCGTTGATGATCCGCTGGATCGCCGCGAGCTCGGCGTCGTTGCCGGTCACCGGGGGCACGGCGTCGCCGGCGGCCTTGAAGGCCGCGATGGCGCCGCCACCGGTGCCGTCGTTGGCCGCGACGACGCCGACGATCTGCTTGCCGAACCGGGTGATCTGGCCGGTGGTCCACTCCTGGGCCTTGGCCGGCTGCCAGTTCGGGGTGTCGTACTCCGCGAGCAGCTTGAAGCCACCCGGGTCGACCGCGCTGTGCACGCCCTTCTTGATCAGGCCGGCCGCGGCGTCGGTGGGTGAGCCGTTGATCTGCAGGATGCCGCCCGACGCGTTCGTCTTCTTCAGATGGTCGATCAGGCTGGCGGCGATGAGGTTGCCGATCTTCTCGTTGTCGAACGAGACGTAGAAGTCGGCCTTCGCCTTGGTGCTCGGGCGGTCGTAGGCGATGACCTTGGCGCCCTGCGACTGCGCCGCCTGCACGGTCGAGGCGACGCCCGCCGAGTCGACCGGGTCGATGACGAGCACCTTGGCGCCCTGTGCGAGCGCCGAGTTGGCCTGCTGCTGCTGCTTGCTCGCGTCGGAGTCGGCGTTCTGGTAGATAACCGTGCAGGTCGGGCACAGCTGCTTCATCTTGGCCTCGAAGAGCGGCTTGTCCTGCAGCTCGTAGCGGGTCGAGGCGAGGTCGGGCATGAGGAAGGCGACCTTGGCGTTCTCGACCGAACCGCCCGCCCCACCGGCTCCGGTGGCGGTGCCGGGCGAGCTGCTGTCGGCGCTCTCGCACGCGCTGAGGCCGATGGTCGCGGTGAGCGCGAAGGCGAGAACGACCGCGCGGCGCGGGGTGAGGTTGAGCATCATGCTTCTCCTGGTGAGTGCGGTAGTGGATCGTGCAAGGTGTGTTATGGGGTGAGGTGTGTCAGATGGTGGGAGGTGCGTCAGTGACGGTCGGCGCGCGGCCTGCCGTCGGTGCGGCAGTGCTCGGTCCGGTCGTTGGTCAGCCCGGAATCAGGGCGACCTTGATCGAGGTGGTCCCGTCTCCGACGAGGTCGAGGCCCTTCTGGAAGTCGGCCAGGGGCAGCTCGTGGGTGACGATGTCGGCCATCGGCAGACGCCCCGACTCGAGCAGCCGGGCAGCGGCGGGCCAACAGTGGGGGCCGAGGTGGGCCCCCAGCACGTCGAGCTCCTTATCGTCACTGATGATCGTCCAGTCGACGGTGACGTCGGAGCCGAACACGCTGTACTCCACGAAGCGGCCGAGCTTGCGCAGCAGACTCAGACCCTGGATGACGGCACTCGGGTGGCCGCTTCCCTCGAGGTAGACGTCGGCACCGATACCGCCCGTGAGACCACGCACGGCAGCGACGGCATCCTGCTCGGTGATGTTGAAGGTGTGGGTGGCGCCGCATCGCTTGGCCAGTGCGAGCTTGTGGTCGGAAGAGTCGAGCGCGATCACCATGGCCGGCGACTTGGCGACGGCTCCGGCCACCATCCCGAGCCCGATCGGCCCGCAGCCGGCGACGACGACGACGTCGCCGAAGGTGATCTGGGCGCGCTCGACGGCGTGCAGGGCACAGCTGAGGGGCTCGACGAAGGCGGCGTGGGCGGCGGGGAGCTGGCCCGAGATCTTGTGCACCAAGGCGTCAGCCGGAAAGACCATGAACTCGGCCATCGCTCCGGGGGTGCGGCGCTTGAACCCGTAGATGTTGTGGGGCAGGCACATCCAGTACTGGCCGCGCTTGCAGAAATGGCAGCTCCAGCAGGGCACGATCTGCTCGGAGGTGACCCGGTCGCCGGGGCCGACCCCCCATCGTTGGGCCGCGACGTCGTCGATCGTGACGACACGGCCCACGAACTCGTGCCCGGGGATGACCTCGGTCTCAGCCCACGCGGGCCTCGAGTCATCGCCCCAGAACTTCGCTGCTCCGTGGTAGCACTTGAGGTCGCTGGCGCAGATTCCAACGGCCTCGACCTCGATCAGCGCCTCTCCAGGCCCGGCCACCGGCCTGGGCACGGTTTCGAGCGCGTACTTCTGGGGCCCGTGACTGACCACTGCCTGCATCGTTCCCACATCGACTCCTTCGTCGGCCGGCCGAGCTCGTCAAGAGCCGGTACCCGCTACGATAGGAAGAGTCAGAACGAATGTCCAGAACTAATGTTCTGGAGTAGATAACAATCGTGCAGTGGTCGTGTCGGTCACCAGTCGGTTGATGTAGCCGCCATGCGCGGCCGCGCGCAGGCTGACCACCTTGTCGGCACCGGCTGCCACCCCGATCGCGGCCGGAACGTGATGCAGCTGCTCAGGGGTGATCGCCACCACCCGATCGGATCCCGCATAGTCGACGGGTGCGCCATCGACGTCGAAGAAGCGCGAGCAGACGTCGCCGACGCTCTCACGCAGCGCGCGCTCGTCCGACGGGAAGAAGGCCGCTCGTCGCGACCGGACCAGCGGCGGGGCTCCGACGCCCAGCAACGCGGCCTTCGCAGTGTCCCACATGTGGGCGATCCGCTGGAACGAGGGCTCGAGCTTGAGGGACTCGCTGAGCAACGGGCTCGGCAGGGCCGGCGCGTACAGGTAGACCGGATGCCCCGACAGTCGCTCGGCGTAGAGCCTCGTGATCTCGTTGGTCTGCCACCACGGCTCGGGTTCCTCGAGGCCGCCCACGGTGGGCGCCACCAAGATCTCGGGGCACGGCGACAGCGCCTGCATCCCCACTTCGTGCAGCGTTCGACCAGACGAGATGAGCAGTGAGTCGCCACCGGAGAGGCCAGCATCATCGAGTGCCCGCTGCACGCCTGGTGCCATCAGCGCACCGATGGAACCCACCCCGGAGCCGCTGACGACGTAGACCCGGTCCAGCCCCATCGACCGGGCACACGCGTGCTCGAGGTCAGACGAGTCCTCATCGTCGAGCCGATGCACCCGGATCTCGACGACTCCTCGGCGCCGCGCCTCCGAGAGCAACCGGCTGACCGTCGGGCGACTCACGCCCAGAGCCTTGGCGATCTGATCCTGGTTCTGCTCGTGGAGATAGTAGGCACTGGCCGCAGCGAACATCAGCTCGCTGGAGAAGCGACCTCCGGTCGCCGCCACCCCATCACTGGTAGTCATCTCGCCCTCCCCGACTCGACGGCGCCCTCTACGAACGATAGTGCAGAAACTGCGTTCCTCATCCCGTCACTGCCGTCTCACGGTAGTCGGTCTGCGGCTCGGAGATCAGCCCGCGCACGATCCACCTGACGGCTGACCAATCCACCGCCACCACGGCGACGAACTTCCCCACAGGCATTCACGAGTTACCGCCCACCAGCCATCGAGGAGGACACCCTGATGAACCGGAGCAGCTCGCCCCGCACCGTGACGACCGGGCCCTGGCTCGCGCTGGTGACAGCCCTGGCCCTCGTGGTCGGGATCGTGGCCCTCATCTCGACCGTTCTGGTGCAACCGGCGCCCAGTCGCGCCCAGGACGCCATCGCCCACATCCCGGTCTCGACCGCCACCCCGTACCCGTACGCCACCACGGCGACGCCCTGGAAGACGCATACCGCTGACGCCACGACGCGCAACCCGACCCCGACGCAGAGCTCTTCGCGCTGAACCCGCCCGGCGGAGGTGTGACCTATCCCTCACCTTCAGCACGGATGAAGGTGGCATACGCCGGCATTCCGGGCGGCAGTTGGCCAGATGCTGACTTTTCCGTTACCAGGATGTGACATTGCCGAGTTCGCTGGTCTAGTGTCGCGGGCAGCCCCACTGTCGAAGGTGGGGCTGCTCGAGGCGGACCGCCGAGTCCTGCCACTGCCTCGGGGCCCATCAGCACTTAGGCAGGAGCGGGGGAACCAATTCCTCCGGATGTCCGCGGACATCCTCGGGGTGAAGCCCTTCGCCTGGTCATCACGACCAGGTCAGGGCCGGGCACGAACCTCTGCCCGAACCCGACAGCTAACTTCGTAGGCGTTGAGAGGTAGCGCATGACCAACCCCAACGTCCGCGGACGCCATCGCGCCCCGGGTCGACACCACCCCCTGACCGAGCTCAAGGCGATCGCTCGCGAGTCTGCACAGCCCGCCATGAAGGGCGCTGCTGTGGTGGCCGCCGCCGGTGGCCTCGTCGCCACCTTCGCCACCCCGGCCGGAGCTGACACGCTCACTGCAGTTGACACCAACGTTGCCGTTGCCGCACCTGCCGCCCCCGCTGTCGTCGGGCCTGCCGCCGCGACGTCCGACACCGCGACCGACCTCGCGTCGTTCGGGTTCGCTGCCCCCACGGCCGCCAAAGCCAAGGCCGCCAAGCCGCAGGTCATCGAGGACGTGATCGTCAAGGCACAGCGCGCCGAGGCCGCCCGCGTCATCGCAGCGAAGGCCGCCGCCGACGCCAAGGCGAAGGCAGCCGCACGGTCAGCAGCGAAGGCCAGGGCGGCCGACCGGGCCAGGACGGCCGCGAAGGCTGCCACCAGCCAGCGCGAGTCCTCCTCGCAGCGCAGCTCACGCTCCACCACCCGACGCACGCTGACGAACTCGACCTCGGCCACCAAGGCGAGCTCGAACTCGTACACCCCCCAGGCATCGTCGGGCAGCCGCAGCGGCCGTAACTGGGCCACGCCCGGTCAGTGCACCTGGGGCGCCCTCGCCCAGTGGTACGCCTCGGAGGGCTACTACCCGTCGGGCTGGACCGGTAACGCCCTGGTGTGGGGTTCCGGAGCCGCCCGGTCGGGATACACCGTGAGCAGCACGCCGCGGGCGCGCTCGATCCTCGTCATGCAGCCCGGCGTGCACGGCTCGTCGAGCTACGCCGGCCACGTCGCCTGGGTCACCTCGGTGAGTGGCAGCTCGGTCACAGTCATCGAGATGAACGCCCTCGCCGGCGCCTACCGGTACAACACCCGCACGCTCACCAACATGGGTGGCATGCGCTACATCTACGCTCCCTGACCCGGAGCCGGTCGACGTACGTCCGAAGGGGAGGGTGCCAGCCGGCGCCCTCCCCTTCGGCGTCCGCTCCAATCCGATCAGGCAGTCACGCCGAACCCGTTCATGGAGACGGTCGACCGACCAGCGCCGACCCCCCTGGGGCCCGGCGGCTCAGTCTCCCATCCAAGGAGGAAGAATCATGCGCACCAGAACCACACGCATCGCCGGGGCCAGCCTCGCCGCCGCCGCTGCGATGGCCCTCAGCGTCAGCCCGGCCTTCGCTTCCGACGCATGGGTCAGCACCACCCTCAAACCCGTGGCCGGCAATGGCGTCAACGGCAGCGGCACCGCCATGGTTGAGGTCTCGGGCAACCAGATCACCGTCACAATGGCCGCCAACGGCCTCCTGGCCGACTCCCCGCACGCCGCCCACATCCACTTCTCCGCCGCCGCACGTCACGAGTGCCCGGTCATCGCCGACGACAAGAGCAAAGACGGCACCCTCAACACGACCGAGGGCGGCCCCGCCTACGGCGCCATCGTCGTCTCGCTGACCAAGACCGGTGACACCAGCCCCGCGAGCGCCTTGGCCGTTGACCGCTTCGACACCGCCCCCGGCGGCAAGCTGACCTACGAGCGCGGCAGCATCACGGTCTCATCAGGCGTGGCCGCGGCGATCTCCAAGGGTCAGTCAGTCGTCGTGGTCCACGGTGTGGACCACAACCACAACGGTAAGTACGACGGCGCCACCAAGAGCGAGCTGGACCCGAAGTTGCCGACTGAGGCCACCGACCCGGCCCTCTGCGGCGCCCTGCACGTCGCACCCGCCGGCAGCATGCACACCGGCGGTGGCGGCGCGGCAGCCGGCTCCAACGAGGGCATGCTGTTGCTCGGTGGCGGTCTGCTGATCGGTGCGATCGGCACCGGCGCCTACGCCAAGCGTCGCAACAACGCCGTCAAGGCCTGATCTCTCAACCTCATGTCCCATCTCCAGCAGTCAGAACGCGGTCGTCGCGGCACCTTTGGTGTCGCGGCGGCCGCCGCCCTGCTCCTCGTCGTCGGACTGGTGGTGCTCGTCCTCGGCATCCGCGGCCACGACGGGCCACCCCAACCAGCCGCCGCCCCGACCGTGTCAGCCACCGCCGATGCCGGTCGCTCCTTGACCCCCTCATCCGAAGCCACGACTCCTTCAGGGGGCAGCACCACGCCGAAGGCCACCAAGGCCACGAAGGCGCCGGCGCCGAAGTCAGACCTCGGGCAGTTTCTCGAGGCTTCGGCGCCGACGAGCATCGAGATCCCCGCTATCGACCTGCGCTCCACGACCTTCGTGCCGCTGTCGGTGCAGTCGAACGGCACCATCTCGGTGCCGGGCACGGTTGACGAGGTCGGTCTCTACCGTGACGGTCCCACGCCGGGTCAGCTGGGCCCATCGGTGCTGGCCGCACACGTCGACTCGCCGTCGGGCCGCAAGGGCATCTTCTACAAGCTGGGGGCCGTCAAGGTAGGCGACCAGGTGCGCATCACCCGCGCCGACAAGAGCACCCTCACCTTCACCGTCGACAAGGTGGCGGCCTACCCCAAGACCGAGTTCCCCACCGAACAGGTCTACAAGGGTGACTACAAGCGCGCCGAGATCCGGCTCGTCACGTGCGGCGGCCCGGTCGACAGCGCGAACGAGTACCGCGACAACGTCGTGGTCTTCGGCCACCTGACGAACGCTCGAACCAGCGCCTGAGGATGCCGCTGGGTTGCCGTCCATCGACCGGTCTAGCTGCGCCTGTCGTGGCGAAGCAGGTGGCTCAGTCGCCACCATGAGGAGACGGTGGATCCGGCGGCGGACTCCCCTCATCGGTGAGGGGGTCGGCGCCGGCTCCGATGGCGCGCTGGTACCAGGCGACATCGAGCCACTGCCCGAACTTGTAGCCGACTCGGGAGTAGGTGCCGACCGGCTCGAAGCCCAGTGCGGTGTGCAGCCGCGCACTCGCGTCGTTCGGTTGGGTGACCCCCGCCGCCGCCGTTCGAAAGCCTCTCTCGCCCAGACGGGCGAGCAACGCTTCGTAGAGTCGCCGCCCACCGCCGCTGCCCCGGCGGCTCATGGCCAGGTAGACCGAGACCTCGCACGAGAACCGGTAGGCGGCCCGCTCCCGGAACAGACCGCCGTAGGCGTAGCCGACCAGCTGTCCGTCAGGCTCCTCGAGCACGAGAAACGCATGGCGCGCCTGCGCCACCTGGATGCGACGACGCAGCTCAGCGGCATCCGGCGGCTCGCTCTCGAAGCTGATCGTCGTGTCGGTCACGTAAGGGGCGTAGATCGCCGCGCAGGCCGAAGCGTCGGCGGCGGTCGCGTCGCGCACCACCCGGTCGTCGCGGGACTCAACCACGCGCGTTGTGCCGCCGGTGAGGCGCGCGGGCGTGGGCCGAGAGCCTCGACAGCCGGGACCGGTGCGACATGACGCCCGCCCACGACTGGTTCGACAACAACGAGAACACGCTCATCGACGAGCCGATCGAACCGAGCGCGGCGAACGAGCCGATGCTACCGATCGAGAGAACCGAACCGACGCTGCCGATCGAGAGAACCGAACCCGACGACCCGATCGAGAGGAACGAGTCGCTGCTCGCGACCGACCACTGTTCGCGCGGAATCCTCATCGACTCAGCCTACGCCGCGATCTGGCCCGACCACTGGGCCCGATCTGACCCGCACGGATCAGACCACCGCGGAACTCCGAAGGGCATGGGAGGATCTCCGGTGATCGGAGGCCCATGACTGACTACCCGCACCTGTTGCACACCGCGATCGACACCACCGACGCTCGCGAGCTGGCCGAGTTCTACCGGCAGCTGCTCGGGCTCACGTACCGCCCGGGTGACGAACCACCGACGGGCGAGAGGGCCGACCAAGCCGACGATGCCGACTGGCTCGTGCTCGTCGGGCCAGACGGAAGTCGCAGGCTGGCCTTCCAACAGGTCGAGTGCCTGGAGCGCACGACCTGGCCCGCCCACGACGTACCGATGCAGATGCACCTCGACCTCACGGTGCCCAGTGCTGAGCAGCTCGAGACCCAGCGGGAGCGGGCCCTGGCCCTCGGAGCCGTGCTGCTGCTCGACCGCACCGACGACGCCGATGAACCGCTCTACGTCTTCGCCGACCCGGCGGGCCACCCGTTCTGCATCTTCGTCGGCTGATCGTGACGTCGGGTCCAGCCCGATCCCACTCTGCCCGAAAGGTTCTCCGCAATGACCACCCCCGACCTCGTGCCCGGCTGCTTTGCCTGCAACCACCAGGCGTCCAGCTCGCTGCCACCGCGCGAAGACGTCACTCACACCGCCCACTGGCGCGTCGCGCATGCCTTCAACAGCACTCTGCCCGGCTGGCTCGTGATCAACCCCACCCGGCACCTCACGTCGTTCACCGAGCTGGCACCGGCCGCGGCCGACGAGCTCGGTGGTCTGGTTCATCGCCTGAGTGCGGCGCTCGAGCTGGTCACCGGGTGCACCAAGACCTACCTCATGCAGTTCTCCGAAGCCGACGGATTCTCGCACCTGCACGTGCATCTGGTGCCCCGGATTCCGGACCACCCGGCTGACGCGCGGGGGCCGAAGGTGTTCGTCTACCTCAACGACGACCCCGCGCAGTGGTTGCCCGAGAGCCAGCGCGACAGCATCGCGCTGAGCCTACGAGAGGCGTTGTCGGCGCCCTGACCAGCTGCAGCCCGGATGGCGCGGTCGGAGTGGCGCGGCCGGAGTGGCGCGGCCGGAGTGGCGGGGCTCGAGGAGCGAGCGGCCGGGGCTGAGCCGGCACCCGACCGTGTCGACGGTCCTGCGGGTCAGTCGACCTGCGACTCGGCACGATCCTGCGCCCAGGCGGTGTGGAAGGTGCCCTCGCGGTCGACCCGCTGATAGGTGTGCGCGCCGAAGTTGTCACGCAGCACCTGGATGAGCGCTGCCGGCAGACGCTCCCGACGCAGGCCGTCGAAGTAGGCCAGTGATGAGGCGAAGGCGGGGGTGGGCACGCCGGCTGACACTGCCACGCCGACCACCCGGCGCCAGGCCTCGACGCCCGCCGAGACGGCATCCGCGAAGTAGTCGGCGGTGAGCAGCGACGTGAGGTCAGGTTCGGCGGCGTACGCCTCTTTGATGCCATCGAGAAAGCGAGCCCGGATGATGCAGCCGCCGCGCCAGATCGTGGCCACGGTGCCCAGGTCGAGATCCCAGTCGTACTCTCGCGAACCGGCGGCGAGCTGGTCGAAGCCCTGCGCGTAGGCGACCACCTTCGAGGCGTAGAGGGCGGCCCGCACGTCATCGACGAACTGGTCGCGCTCGTGCTTCGACAACGAGGCGGCGGCCGCGTCGCCGCCGCCGCTGCCGAAGAGCTTGCGGGCCGCCGCGCGCTGCTCGGTGTGGCCCGACAACGCACGGGCGAAGGTGGCCTCGGCGATCCCCGTGACCGGGATGCCGAGGTCGAGGGCGTTCTGCACCGTCCAACGGCCGGTGCCCTTCTGCTCGGCGGCGTCGGCCACGACATCGACGAAGGGCTTCCCGGTCGAGGCGTCGGTGTGCTTCAGCACGTCGGCGGTCATCTCGATGAGGAACGACTCGAGATCGCCCCCGTTCCAGTCACGGAAGACGTCGGCGATGGCAGACGGCTCAAGTCCACCCACCGAGCGCAGCAGGTCGAACGACTCGGCGATCAGCTGCATGTCGGCGTACTCGATGCCGTTGTGCACCATCTTGACGAAGTGGCCGGCCGCGTCGGGCCCGAGGTGGGCAGCGCAGGGAGTGCCGTCGACCTGTGCGGCGATCGACTCGACGACCGGGCCGATGCGCTGGTAGGCGTGTTGTGACCCGCCCACCATGATCGACGGGCCGTTGAGGGCCCCTTCCTCGCCGCCCGAGACGCCCATGCCGACGAAGTGGATGCCCTGTGCAGACAGGTCGTGCTCACGCCGGAGGGTGTCGGTGAACTGCGCGTTGCCGGCGTCGATGACGATGTCGCCGTCATCCAGCAGTGGCGTCAGCGCGTCGATCACGGCATCGGTCGGCTGGCCCGCCTTGACCATGACAATGACGGCACGGGGGGTCTCGATGGCGGCCACGAAGTCTTCGAGGCTCTCGCACCCGACGAGGTCGCCCTCGTCACCGTGGTCGTCGAGCAGGCTCGTCATCCTGGCCGTGGTGCGGTTGTGTACCGCCACCGCGAACCCGTGCCTGGCGATGTTGCGAGCAAGGTTGCGCCCCATGGTCGAGAGGCCGGTGACGCCGATCGTTGCGGTTGGCTGCATACCTTGGGCAACCTCCCCCAGACCTCCCGCATTCCGCCACGTGCCGGGTCGAGCCCTCAGCCGGCCCGATCAGGGTCGTGGCCGACGGTGCGGGATCAGTGCTCTCGCAGAGCCTCGATCAGCTGCTGCTTGTTCATCGTGGACCGGCCGTCGATGCCGATCTCGCGGGCGCGTTCAAGCAGCTGCTTCTTGGTCATGTCGTCGTAGCTACCGGCCTCACCGCCCTTGCGGCCGACCTCGGCGCGGGACGAATTTGACGCAGCGTTCGAGATGCGGGCCGCCCTCTCCTTGCTCGCTCCGTCGTCACGCAGCGCCTCGTACATCTTCGGGTCCTTGACCGATGGGACAGGGGTCTTGCGTGCCACGGTGGTCTCCGCTCGTCGTACGGTCTGTACCCCGAGCGTACGGGGCACAGCACGGCCGCGCTGGTCACCGTGACCGACGGAAAGTCGAGGGGCGTCAGTCGCCCGATCGGCAGGACGAAGCGGCACAATCAGGGACCGTGACGAAGAGAGTGCTCCGCAACGCTGCGGCCTGGTCGAGCGACGGCGTCGACCATCACGCCATTGCCATCGAGGGCGGCGTCATCGTGGCCCTCGATGACGCCGCCGTTCGCTGGGGGCGTGACCACGACGCCGAGTTCCTCGACCTAGCAGGGCGGTTCGTCATGCCGGCCTTCGCCGACGGTCACGCCCACCCGCTCCTCGGCGGCCTCGAGAGCGATGGCCCCAGCGTGCGAGGTCACGACAGCATCGCCGGGATCGCGGCCGCAGTTCGTCAGTATGCCGCTGAGCACCCCGACCTCGCGTGGATCGTGGGCGCCTCGTACGAGTCGAGCCTGAGCCCGGCAGGGCTCTTCGACGCCCGCTGGCTCGATGAAGCGGTACCCGACCGGCCGGTGCTGCTGCGGGCCTGGGACTACCACACCGTCTGGGTCAACACCCGCGCCCTCGAGCTGGCCGGAATCCGGGCGGAGACCCCCGACCCCGTGCTCGGCGAGATCCCGCGCCGCGACGACGGCTCGGTACTGGGCACGCTGCGCGAGTGGGGCGCCATCGACCTGGTGACCGCCGTCATGCCGCGCCGGTCACTCGAGGCCCGGATCGCGGCAATCGAACGAGCCGGTCGGCACTACGCGTCGCTCGGAATCACCTGGGTACAGGACGCCTGGGTCGAGCCCGAACAGCTGGAGGCGTATCTCGCTGCAGCACAGGCTGGCCGGCTCCCGATCCGGTTCAACCTGGCGCTCTACGCCGACCCGCGGCGCTGGCCCGGCACCCTCGAGGTGCTGATCGACGGGCGCGAACAGGTCCACCGCCTCGGTCACTCCCTACTCACCGCCAACACGGTGAAGTTCTTCGCTGACGGAGTTGTCGAGAATGCGACCGCAGCCCTGCTCGAGCCGTACGTGTCGGAGCCCCACAACACCGGCATGCTCGTGTGGCCTCCCGAGCTGTTGGCCGAGGCTGTGGCTGCTGTCGACGCCGCCGGCTTCCAGCCGCACATCCACACCATCGGCGACGGCGCGGTGCGCCTGGGCCTCGACGCTGTCGAGCACGCTGAGCGGCAGAACGGCACTCGCGACCGCAGGGCCGTACTGGCTCACGTGCAGCTGGTCGACGAGGCCGACGTCGACCGCTTCGCACGGCTCGGGGTGACGGCCAACGCCGAGCCGCTGTGGGCCCAGCTCGACCCGCTCATGAACGTGCTCACCGTGCCTCGTCTCGGCGAAGAGCGGTCAGCGGCGCAGTACCAGCTGTCGACCCTCACGTCCCGGGGCGCCCGGCTCTCGTTCGGCTCAGACTGGCCCGTGTCGTCGGCCGACCCCCTCGAGGGCCTGGCCGTGGCCTGCTCACGCCAGACGCAGGAACGTCAACCGTCAGGCGGATGGACCCCGCACGAGCGGCTTCGAGTCGAAGCTGCTCTGTCGGCCTACACCATGGGCGTGGCCCACCAGGCTTTCCGCACTGCCGGGCTGCTCCAGGTCGGCCACGACGCCGACCTCGTCGTGCTGTCGGGCGACCCCCGCACCGTGACAGACCCGAGAGACCTCGACACGCTGCACGTCACGAGCACCTGGCTCGATGGAGAGTGCATCTTCGCCGCAACGGAGGGAACACCATGACCGAGCCGAAGCATCCTACCGAGCACCACCTGATGAGCCCCGACACTGAGCTCAAGCGTGCTCTTGGCCTGCCGGCCCTGGCCCTCTTCGGCCTGGTGTACCTCGTGCCCCTCACCGTGTTCACGACCTACGGCATCGTGACCGAACAGACCGGCGGCCGACTGCCCACGTCGTACATCGTCACGTTGGCCGCCATGATCTTCACAGCCTTCTCCTACTCCGCCATGGTGCGGGCCTACCCGGTGTCCGGCTCCGCCTACACCTACACGAGCCGGTCCTTCGGCGGGCACGCGGGCTTCCTCGCGGGCTGGTCGCTGCTGCTCGACTACCTGTTCCTGCCGATGATCAACTACCTCGTCATCGGCATCTACCTCAATGCGCAGTTCCCGGCGGTGCCGATCGGAGTGTTCGCCCTTATCGCCATCGTGCTCGTCACCGTGCTCAACGTCGTCGGCATCACGACCATCGCCCACGTCAACGTCGCGATCATCGCCGCACAGGCCGTCTTCATCGTGCTTTTCGTCGTGCTTGCGATCAAGACCATCAGCGGCCAGCCCGTCGACCTGCTCGCCCCGTTCACCGGCGACGGGTCGGTGAACGGGCTGGGTCCGGTGCTGGGCGGTGCGGCCGTGCTGGCCCTCTCCTTCCTCGGCTTCGATGCCGTCTCGACCCTGGCCGAGGAGGCGAAGCACCCTCGACGTGACATCCCCCGGGCGATCATCATGGTCACGCTCGGCGGCGGGATCCTCTTCATCATCCTCAGCTGGCTGGCCCAGGCCGCCCTGCCCGCCACGACCTTCGACGATGTCGACTCGGCGGCCCTCGACGTGATGGCCAAGGTGGGCGGCCAGTTCATGTCGACCTTCTTCGTCGCCGCCTACGTAGCCGGCGCGTTCGGGTCGGCGCTGACGTCGCAGGCCTCCGTCACGCGCATCATGTACGCGATGGGGCGCGACGGGGTTTTTCCCCGGGCGCTCGGTTCGCTTCACCCCCGGTTCCGAACCCCGGTGCTCGCCATCGCGATCGTGTCGGTGGTCTCGCTCGCAGCCGAGCTGATCAGCCTCACCACCCTGGCCAACCTGATCAGCTTCGGCGCACTCGTGGCCTTCTCCGCGGTCAACCTGTCGGTGGTCAGGCATTACATCGGCAAGAAGAAGCTCCGCGGTGGTCGGGCGATGGCGCGGTACCTCGTCATGCCGGTCGTGGGGTTCGCGCTGACCCTCTGGCTCTGGACCTCGCTGAGCGGGGCCGCTCTGTGGTCGGGTCTGATCTGGTTCGGCCTCGGGGTCATCTGGCTCGCGGTGCTGACCAAAGGGTTTCGTCGGCCGCCGCCAACAGTCGAGTTCGCCGAGTGAGACGAGCGCCATCCTGTTCTGCCCGGGCTACGCCGGGTTGGTCGGAAGAGTGAGAGCACTGCCGCTCAGGCCGATCCAAACGTAGAGTCGACCCGTGACCCGGCTCGTCCCGCCTCCGGAGACAGCCGTCGCGGAACCGAGCGGCGCTGTCGATCGAGAGCGCGACCGTAAGTGGGGCCGCACTCGGGCGGCCCTGGCCCGCCGCACGCCGGCCTGGGTCACGGGCCTCCCGCGACGTGCCTGGGTTGCGGTCGCAGTGGTCGTGGTGGTCGCGGTATCGCTCGCCGGCTTCCTGCTCACGAGGCCTCCCGGACCCGCGCCGATCACCAACCGAGACGTCGAGGCTACGGTCAAGAAGAACCTCGACGAGAAGGCCCGAGCGCAGGCAGGGGCTCCCTCCGCAGCCTCGGTCGCCTACACCGCCATCCAGCCGTCGCTCGTCGTCATCGCGACCACGCAGTCGACCGCAAAGGGCCAGAGCAGCGGCAGCGGCGCTGGAGTGATCGTCAACGCCGACGGCACCATCCTTACCGCCCTGCACGTAGTAGCCGGGGCGCAGACCATCAAGGTCACCTACGCCGACGGCACCAGCTCGGACGCCACGATCGCGAAGAGCCAGCGCGACAACGACATCGCCACCCTGACCCCGGCCGACCTGCCCCAGACCCTCGTGCCAGCGGTGCTCGGAGGAGGCCTTCCGGTCGGCGCCCCCGTCTTCGCGGTCGGTCATCCTCTCGGCCTCGTCGACTCGCTCTCGGCCGGCGTCGTCTCGGCCCTTGACCGCACCGTCGCCGTCGAGGGCGGTCGCATGCTGAAGCACCTCATCCAGATCGACGCCGCAGTCAACCCGGGCAACTCCGGCGGGCCGCTGCTCAACAGAGCGGGGCAGGTCGTGGGCATCGTCACCGGGCTCGCCAACCCCAGTGACCAGAGCACGTTCGTCGGCATCGGCTTCGCGGTGCCGATCGCGACCGCGGGAGGGGCCGCCGACAGCCCCCCGCAGTGACCGGCATCCAGCCGCCGCGGATGCCGCCCGTGGCCGACCAGAACCACCAGAACCCCGAGGACACCATGGAACCCGACCCCGCCCCCTCCCGCCCGACGCCGCCGGACCCGCCTGCAGCCATGGCGACCCCCCAGGCCGCTCGGCACACCCTCGAACAGGCCCTCTACGAGGTCAAGCGCACCATCGTCGGCCAGGACGAGCTGCTCGAGCGGATGATGGTCGCCCTGCTGGCGCGCGGCCACCTGCTCGTCGAGGGCGTGCCCGGACTCGCCAAGACGATGGCCATCAAGACGCTCGCCCAGGTGGTCGGTGGCGACTTCCAGCGGATCCAGTTCACGCCCGACCTGGTGCCCGCCGACCTCGTCGGCACCCGCATCTACAACCAGAAGGACGGCGAGTTCCAGGTGTCGCTCGGGCCAGTGTTCGCCAACCTCGTGCTGGCCGACGAGATCAACCGCGCACCGGCCAAGGTGCAGAGCGCCCTGCTCGAGGTGATGCAGGAGCGCCAGGTGACCATCGGGCGCCAGACCTACCCGGCCCCTGACCCGTTCCTCGTGATGGCCACGCAGAACCCCATCGAGTCAGAAGGAACGTACGCGCTGCCCGAGGCCCAGGTTGATCGGTTCATGCTCAAGGTTCTCGTCGGATACCCCTCCGCCGCAGAAGAGTTCGTTGTCGTCGAACGAATGACCGGCGCGCTCGCACGCACCACACAGGTGCTCGACGCCGACTCCTTGCGCGGCTACCAGCAGCAGACGGATGCCGTCTACGTCGACCCTGCGGTGATCGAGTACGCCGTCGGACTGGCCAAGGCGACCCGCGACCCCTCGTCGGTAGGCCGCCCCGAGCTGGCCCGCTGGCTGACGTTCGGTGCCAGCCCGCGCGCCTCGATCAACCTCGTGCTCGCCGCCCGGGCGTTGGCCTTCCTGCGCGGCCGTGACCACGTGCTGCCCACCGATGTGCACGACCTCTCGCGCGACGTGCTGCGCCACCGCATCGTGCTGTCGTACGAGGCGCTGGCCGAAGACCTCTCCCCCGACGACGTTCTCTCTCCGATCATCGACGCCGTACCCGTCCCGACCGGGCCGCTGCGCGAACGCCCGCTCCACGAACGCCCGCTCCACGAACGCCCGCAGCCAGCGGCGCCGAGCACATCGGCATCCGGCGGCACCGGCGGTTGGCGCGACACCACAGCGGCCTCGACATGGGCCAAGCCCCGGAACTGACGGCGGAGCGACTGCTCCGCCGGCTCGAGTGGCGCGTCGTGCGGCCGCTCGATGGTCGCCTGCAGGGCGACTACCGGAGCCTGTTCCGCGGCACGGGGGTCGACTTCTCCGATCTGCGTGAGTACCAGCCCGGCGACGACCCTCGTCACATCGAGTGGAACGTCACCGCCCGCCTCGACACGCCTTTCGTGCGCGAGTTCGTCGAAGACCGTGAGCTCACAGCGTGGCTGCTGCTCGACCACTCTGCGTCGATGGGGTTCGGGCCGGTCGACCGGCAGAAGGACCTCGTGCTCGCCGAGCTCGCGACGACCATCGCGCACGTGCTGGCCCGCGGCGGCAACCGCGTGGGAGCCGTGGTGTTCGACAGCGGCATCGAGACCATTATCCCGCCGGCCACCGGGCGCACCCAGGTGCTGCGCATCGCCGGTTCGCTGCTGGAGCGTCGCACCGCCGCGAGCCTTCGCCCCGCAGCGCAGGGTGGCGCGGTGACCGACCTCGCCGTGCTGCTTCAGGCCGCGACCGGACTGGCCCGACGTCGCTCGCTGCTCGTGCTCGTGTCTGACTTCATCAGCGCGCCGGGGTGGGAGCCGCACCTCGGCCGGCTCGCGCAGCGTCACGAGGTCGTGGCTCTGCACGTCAGTGACCCGCGCGAGTTCGAGCTGCCCGACGCCGGGATGATCTACGTCGAAGACGCCGAGACCGGTGAGCAGATCTTCGTCGACACCGGTGACCCGGGGTTTCGGGC
>JBBSTU010000049.1:0-20859 GCA_038235595.1 Actinomycetales bacterium
CAACAAGCGCAGGACGGTGCCACGGTAGGGGTCGGCCCAACCTCCCACGGCGAGCACTGCCGCTTGTACCCCTGCGTAGTCCTCACAGATGCTTCCCCGTCGCCAGTAGTCGTCGCGACTCTGATGGGAGAGCCAGACCGGGGCCAACGGCGCCATGCTCTCCAGGCGGTCGCGCCACTGGGCGACCCAGTTCTCCCCGACCACCTCGGGGCGAGGCGGCCGCGCGCCGAACGCAAACATCGTCGCCGACCAAGCGGCCATGTCGATGCCGAGCACGGCCCCCCCGAAGTAGTGCACGTCGCAGCCGTAGCGATCATCGCTCGAGCAGACCGTGACAATGGCACGCAGCGCCTGCGGTGCCCGCTGGGCGACCTGCAGGGCGTTGAACCCACCCCAGGAGATCCCGAACATCCCGACGCGACCGCTACACCACGACTGCTCGGCCAGCCAGCCGATCACGGCTTCGGCGTCGTTCAGCTCCTGCTCGGAGTACTCGTCGTCGAACCGACCATCAGAACTGCCGGTTCCTCGCATATCCACCCTGACAGAGCCGTAGCCGTGCAGGGCGTAGTACGGATGCCGTTCGCTGTCGCGAACACTCGTCCAGTCGTCGAGCCGATAGGGAAGATACTCCAGCAGGGCCGGCACCGGAGTCTGCTCGACGGTGGCGGGCAGCCACGCCCGTGCATGGAGCCGGACGCCGTCCGGCATGGGGATCCAGAGATCGCGAACGAGCACCGAGTCTGCTGCGACTTCGACGTGGCGAACGGTCACACTTCGGCTCCTTCGTCTGCCCTGACTCGGTGTCCATCGCCGACGTCCACCATGGCGGCCGACGAGTCGACCTTCCGCACCCGCTGCTCGATGTCGACCGAGGGGAGATGTTCTGCGCCGGCCTCGACGACGGAGTCGAGCAGCGCGCGTGTGTAAGGATGCCGGGGGTCATCGAGGACGGCCGAGGCCCGACCCGACTCGACGACATAACCATCCTTCATCACCACGATCCGGTGGGCCACGCTCTTGACGACCGCCAGGTCGTGACTGATGAACAGACACGACAGCTGGTGACTTTCTCGCAGCTCGTCGAGCAGCTTGAGCACGTCGGCTTGCACCGAGACGTCGAGCGCCGTGGTGATCTCGTCAGCGATGAGCAGGCGCGGGCCCGCGGCCAGGGCTCGGGCGATCCCGATGCGCTGACGTTGACCGCCGGATAGCTGGCCGGGCACCCGGCGCGCGAACCCCTCGGTGAGTCCGACCTCGGTCAGGATCGTGCCGACCCGTTGTCGGGTCTCGGCCCGGGATCGGGTTTGCTTGAAGAGCCTGAGGGGCCGAGCCACCGAGTCGCCCACGGAACGCCGAGGGTTGAGGGCCAGGTCGGCGTTCTGGAAGATCATCTGAACCGACCGTCGCACGAGCGGTGGCCGTTTCCGGACCGGCCGCCGCAGGTCATGGTTCTGGTCGTCGGACGCCGTGATGGTGGCTTGGCCGCTCTCGACCGAGAGGAGTCCGGCGATGGCCTGCGCGACGGTGGACTTGCCGCTGCCCGACTCACCGACGATGGCGACCGTCTCTCCTTGTCGTAGTTCGACCTGGAATCCCTTGACGGCCAGTCTGTTCGCCCGGGGGTAGCGGATATCGACGTCGTCGCACCGCAACAGGATGGGCGCTTCCTCGTCGTAGCCGATCGGTTCAGGCTCCGGCGCCCCCGGCGCGGGGTGAAGTCGAGGCGCCGCGGCCAGCAGCCTTTGCGTGTATTCCGCCTTCGGCGAGGTCAAGACCTGCCGTGCCGTTCCGCGCTCGACGACGACGCCCTGGTTGAGCACGATCACGTTCTCGGCGATCGCAGAGACCACCCCGAGGTCGTGACTGACGATCAGAATGGACATGCTCAGGCGTTCGCGGAGCTCCTGGATCAGGGAGAGCACGGCGCCTTGCGTGATCACGTCGAGGGCGGTGGTCGGCTCGTCCAGCACCATCACCAGTGGGTCGGTGGCCACCGCCATCGCTATCGCGATCCGCTGCTGCTGGCCACCCGACAGCTCGTGGGGGTAGCGCTGGATGATCTCCTCGGGCGCGGGCAGGCGGACCAGGCTCGCCAGCTCGGCGATCCGTTCGGAGCTGTGGGGGAGCCCGTGCAGCTTCAGCGACTCCTGGATCTGGCGCCCCACCCGCATCGAGGGGGTCAGAGACTGCCCGGCGTTCTGCGGAACAACCGCGACCTGGCTGCCCCGCATGTTGCGAAGCTCGGGCTCGGTCAGGGCGAAGACGTCTTTGCCCAGCACCGTGACGGTGCCGCTGTCGATGCGCGAGCCGGGTCGGAGGTGGCCCAGCAGGGTGCGAGCAACCGTCGACTTTCCACTGCCCGACTCGCCGACGAGGCCCGTCGTCTCGCCCTGCTCGATCGTGAAGCTCACGTCACGAGCCACCACCACGTCGCCGTCTCCGGCGCGGTAGGAGATGGTCAGCCCCTCGATGACGGCCAGCGGTTTGCCGGGTGCCGGATCGCTCGACCTCGTTCCAGGCTGTGCCATCACGCGACCCCACGCATGGCCCGGTCGACACCGAAGTACTTGCCGAGGCCGTCGGCGGCGAGATTGAGGCCGACCACGAGCACGGAGAGGGCGATGATCGGTGAGAGCGTCCCCATCGGGGCGACGACGAGCGCCGTGCGGTTCTCTTGGATCATCAGGCCCCAGTCGGGGGTGGGCGGGCTCACGCCGAAGCCAAGGAACGACAGGGTCGATACCAGCAGGATGACCCAGCAGGCCCGCATCGCGAACTCGACCAGAATCGTGTCGAGGATGTTGGGGAGCACCTCTCGGTAGAGGATGGGAAGCGACATCTCGCCACGGGACTGAGCGGCGACGACGTAGGGCGAGCGCAGCACGGGCCGCGCGGCGGCCCGGGTGATCCGGGCCACGGCCGGTGAGTAGACCACTGAGATCGCCACGACGATGACCCAGGTGCCGGTACCGAAGACCGACACGATCAGCAGCAACCACAAGACCGCGGGCACGGCGAGGAGGGCATCGAGCACGCGGGTGATCGCGCCGTCGATCCAGCCCTCGTAGTAGGCGGCGATGGTGCCGACGAAGGTGCCGACAACGACCGAGATCGAGGTTGCCAACAGCGAGACCAACAGTGCGAACCGACCACCTTCGAGCGTGCGGGAGAGGACGTCGCGGCCGTAGGCGTCGGTGCCGAGCCAGTGCTCCCAGCTCGAGCCCAGCAGCACCTGGCCGGCGTTGCTGGCGATGGGGTCGTAGGGGCGGATGATCGGAGACAGGATCGTGAGCAGCACGATGGTCGCGACCATGGCGATGCCGACCAGAGTGACCGTACCGAGCCGCTTGGCCCTTCGAGCTGCGGTGACCACGCTCATGTGCGCACCTCGCTCGTCTTCGACTTGAGGGCAGGTTGGGGCGGTGGCCGATTCGACGGTCGCCTCGAGGTGCGCTGACGGGGGTCGAGCAGCAGCGCCAACAGGTCGGCAGCCAGGTTGACCAGTACGTAGACGCAGGCACTGAGCAGGGCGATCGCCTGGAGTACCGGCAGGTCGCGGGTGGAGACCGAGTCGATCATCAGCTTCCCGAGCCCGGGGTAGTTGAACACCGACTCCGTCACGACCACCCCACCGAGCAGCCAGGCGACGTTGATCGAGATCACCGGCAGCACCGGGAGCATGGCGGTCGGCAGCACATGCTTGAACAGCACGACGCTGCGCTTGACACCCTTGAGCTCGGCGGCGGTGGCGTACTCCGTGGTCAGGCCGTCGATGGTCGAGGACCGGGTGGAACGGATGATGTAGGCGACCATCGAGACCACCAGCGTGACGATCGGCAGCCAGAGGGCGGGGAGCAGGTCGGAGAAGGTCGCCGAGGGCCCTTGCAGCACCACGGCCGGGAAGATCGGAATGACGATCGCGAAGACGATGATGAGCACCGTGGCCACCACGAACTCGGGGATGCTCATGGTGATCAGCGTCAGTACCGAGATGGTGTTGTCGACCTTGGTGCCACGGCGGGCGGCGGCCCACACGCCGAGCAGCACCGAGATCGTGACGCCGATGATCATCGCGGGAACCGCGATCAGCAACGTGTGGCCGAACGCGGTCGACAACGTTTCGGCGACGGACTCCCCGCTGACCAGCGATGTACCGAGGTCTCCGTGCACGGCGGAGCCGAGCCAGTCGAGGTAACGCACCCAGACGCTTTGGTCAAGGCCGAGCTGGGCGCGCAGCGTCGCCACGGCCTCGGGGGTGGCGTTCTGACCCAGCAGCTGTTCGGCGACATCGCCGGGAAGAGCCTGAACGGCGAAGAAGACGAAGAAGGAGGCCAGGAAGAGCGTGACGACCGAAGCGAGAAGACGGCGTGCGACGTACATCATGAGCTTGACGCCTTCAGGCCGATGTTGACGTAGTCGAACTCGAAGCCGTACTCCTGGTAGTTGACGACCCGGTCTGACAGGCCAACGATCCGATCACCGAAGATCGGTGTCATATCTGCTCCGTTGTCGACGATCAGCTGCTGGGCGTCCTGGTATTTCGCCCGCCGGGACTGCTCGTTGGTGTCGGCCCGTGCGGCATCCAGCACCTCGTCCAGGCGTTTGTCCGACAGACCCGACTCGTTGTAGCTCGACCCCGATCGGAAGATCTGGTTGAGCAGCTGGTCGACGGGTCGGCCCGTGTACCAGTAGCTCACCATCAACGGCTTCTTCATCCACACCGCCGTGTAGTACGAGTCGGACGACACGCTGGTGATCGTGAGGTCGATGCCCGCCTTACGGACCTGCTCCGCGTACGCCACCGCGATCGGGGTGAGGTTGGGCTCGTAGGCCGAGGTGTAGATGGGCATCCGCAGGCCGTCCTTGCCCGCCTTCTTCAGCAGGGCTCGTGCCTGGTCCGGGTCGTAGGGGCGATGGCCGGGTAGCCGCGCCTCCAGGTTGGGCGGCACCGGGTTGTCCCACCCGCCCGAACCGGTTCCGTGGATCGCCGTCTGAAGCAGGGTGTCGGAGTCGTAGGCCAGCTTCATCGCTCTGCGCACCAGGGGGTCTTGAAACTCCTTCGACGTGGCCAGCATCGGGATGGTGTACCACTGGGCGTTCGGGACCCGGGCCACGGTCGTGCCGCGAGACCCCGTGACCACTCGAGCGGTGGCGTTGTCCATGTTGGTCTGGGCGAGCAGGTCCACCTGGCTGGAGAGCAGCGCGTTGACCCGTGCTGACGTGTCCTGAATGGAGAAGAACTCGATCCTGTCGAGTACGGGCCGGCCGTCGAAGTAGTCCTCGTTCGCCACCACGGCGCCTGCCCCAGCGGCCCGGAAGGACTCGAGTCGAAACGGCCCCGTTCCGATCCCCGTCTGCCCGATGGTCTTCGCCGAACCCTCGGGGATGATGTAGCACTGGTAGGCGGTGAGCAGTGACGGGAACTCGGCGTTCGGCGTCTTCAGACGAAACCGCACCGTGCGGTCGTCGACTGCCTCGACGTCCTTCGGCCCGAACATGGTGGACAGCGTTCCGGCCTGTGGGGACGCGGTGTCGGGGTCGAGAATGTGCGCGATGGTGTAGCGCACATCGGCAGCCGTGAGCGGCTTGCCGTTGTGGAAGCTCACCCCGGCGCGCAGCGTGAAGGTCCACTGGGTCGCATCGGAGTTCGACGACCACTGCGTGGCGAGGTCGGGGATGGTCTTGCCCTTGACGTCCAGCTTGACCAAGCGGTTGTAGATGGCCCCGAGGTACTCGTACGCCGACAGCGAGCTGGCGGAGTCGAGGGTTTCGGCGGCGCTGGCGGCAGGACGTGCGATGTTCAGGGTGCCTCCACGGGCCGGCGTTCCCGTGACGGCCGACTTGGGCAGAATCAGCGTGGGTGCACCGCAGCCCGCCAGGCCACCGGCCGCCAGGCCCGCCAGGGCGCCTTGGAGGAGCGTGCGTCGACTAGCTCCCTGCGGCATCCGCGCCACCTCCTCAGAGGCCTTAATCGTTCTGGTGAACGATAGAGCATGCCGACGAGGAGTCAAGGTCTGGGGCAGACCCGCCGATCTGCGGCCCGGGGAACGCGCACCCGGCAGCAACCGCAACCGGTCGACACGTGGTGGGGTGGCTCAGGCGTAGGCCTCGACCTCGTCGGGCGTCGCGCGTCGCACCACCACGCGGGTCCACGCTCCGACGTAGAGCCGGTCGTCGTCGTCGAGCTCGGTCTTGGGGCCGACGCTGATGGCCTTGACCGGCAGTGGACCGGAGGCGGGGCCGACGAAGGTGCCGTTCGAGCTGCCCAGGTCTTCGACGAACCACCGCGTGCCGTCGGTGGTCAGCTGGGCGTGCCGACGGCTCACGCCGGGGTCAGACGACAGGTCGATCTCGGGGTTGGTGTTCTTGCTCGTCGACACCCGCCCCAGCAGCACGCTCTTGTGTCGCAACGGCATGATCATCGGCAGGCCGGGCGAGGGGCAGGGGTCATCAGCCTCCTGCGTCTGGTACCAGTCGGGGTCGATCCACACCTCGGCGAGCCAGGTGAAGGCGGATGCCGCTGGGCTCGGGTCACCCGTGGCGGCGCCGGCCGTGGTCGCAGCCGGCGTCGAGGTCGCCGAGGTGCTCCCTCCGGCATCCGGACCAGTTCCAGGATCCTGGCCGGGGTCCGATGACGACGCTGGTTCAGCGGTGGCTGGGTCTGCGCTCGCGTGGTCGGTGGCGGGGTCGGTGGCTGGGTCAGCCGTCGCAGGGTCGGGCCCTGACGCGTCGCCGTTCCCCAGGGCCGGCGCCGACGGGTCGCGAGGCATGGCCCCGGTGGTGAAGTCGTAACCGCAGGCCTCACAGAAGAGGGCGCCCTCGGCGTTCTCGGTGTGGCAGTTCGGGCACGACAGCGTGCTCGAGGCGCCGGCGACCGGGCTCGCCGCAGCACCGGTCGGAGCCGGCACCGGGTCGAGGTCGAGCGACGACTTCGACCCTGCGCCTCCGGTCGAGCCGGGGGGACCGACCGTCGGGTCGACCGGGGCCGAGCCGGGTGTGGCAGGCGTGGGCTGCGCTGCGGCGTCGATGGGCGACCCACAGGTGTCGCAGTAGTCGTCGGAACCGGACGTGTGCCCGTTGGGGCAGACCGCACTCACCGGCGAACCCGGCTCGTCTTCGTCGAAGCGGTGTCGAGCGACATGTCGTCGATCTTCGAGACGCCCTTCTTCAGTCGCACGGTGCCGGTGTCGGCGTCGTCGATCTCGACCACCTTCTTCAGGCGCGTCGTCATCTCGGCGTTGCCGGTCTGGGCCGCGAGCTGCACCGCCCGCCCGAGCTTGGAGGTGGCGACGTCGTCTTGACCAGCGGCCTTGGCGGCGATGCCGTCCTGGATGACCTTGGCCAGCTCGGCCTGACCCGTGTAGGCCGCGACCGCCGGGTCGATGCGGGTGGTGAGGGTGTCGTCGTTGCTCCACTTCGCCTTGACGAGGGCCTGGGCCACGGGGTCGGCCCCGAGCGCGATCGACACGCGGGCCGCGAGCTGCTCCTGACCGAGCGTGCGGGCCGGTAGGCGCACCGCCACGTGATAGTCGCGACTCTCGTCGGACCAGGCCCCCGTGGGGTAGGCGCCGGTCAGCGGGTTGACCTGGGTCTTGCGCGAGCTGAGGTCTTCCAGGGTCGGTGAGACCTGCTTGACGAACAGCAGCTCGGCGCCCTGGGGCACCCAGACCCGCAGCTCGGCGTTGGCCACCCCGCGGGCCATCGAGGCGCGCATCATCCGCTCGAACTCGGCCGCCATCTCCTCCGGGGCCGGGATGAGGTCGACGGTGCCGAGCAGCGCGGAAGCGATGCTGCGCACCTCCTCGACCCGCCACTGGTCACCGACGCCACGGCAGTCGCACTGGAAGGCTCCGACACACGAGGCCACCGCCGACTGCAGCGACTGAGGCGTCTCGCCCTCGTTGACGCCGTCGGTGAGCAGGATCGCGTGCCGCTTGGTCACGTGCGGCACGGTCTCGAAGATCTTGCGGGCGAGCGTGAGCCACGTGCCCATCGCCGTGCCGCCGTTGGCGCGCAGGCCCTCGACGGCCCGCACCGCCTCACCGCGCGTGTTCGACGACATCGCCACGAGCGCCCCCTGGTGGCTGTAGGGGTAGACGATCTGGGCCGTGCCGTTGCCCGAGACGACGGCGAACAGCGTGCCGTCGACGATCTCGTTCAGCGCAGCCTTGGCGGCCTCGCTCGCGGCCGCCACGCCGCGTCGGCCCATCGAGCCGGAGGTGTCGATGAGGATCACTTCGGCCGATGAGCCTGCCGCGGTCGGAGTGGTCGCCGACCCCGCCGTGGAGGCGCCCGTCGAGGTCACCCGCACGATGGCGTGCACGTCGGTGCCGCCGTCGGGCAGGAACTCGTTCTGGAACACCTCTGCCGTGAAGTCAGCCATGGGTCGTCTCCTCTTCCTCTGCGGCGGCCGGCGCTGTCGCGAAGGCCACCCCGCTCGTTGCTTTCGATCCTTGCCCAGCCAGTCGTGCCAGGGCAACCGTGATGTTGTCGCGACCGCCCTGTTCGTTGGCGAAGTCGACCAGCTGTTGGGCCATCTGGGTCGGGTCGCTCGTGCCGTCGGGTCGGATGCCGTCTGTGGCCGCCGACTGCACCTTGGCGCGCAGCTCATCGGCCTCGGAGCAGTAGTTCCACAACCCGTCGGAACACACCATCAGCCACCCCGGGGTAGCGACCACGGTCGTCAGGTGGGGAGTGAGGTCGTCGGGGGAGTCCTTGCCGAGCCATCGGGTGATCGAGTGGGCCTGGGGCCCGGTCTCAGCCTGCTCGCGGTCCATCCCACCGTCGATCTGCTCCTGGGCGTAGGAGTCGTCGGAGCCGAGCTGACGCGCCGGTTCGGCCGCGCTGTCGGGCAGCCAGTAGACCCGGCTGTCGCCGACGTTGGCGGCCACGATCACCTCGTTCTCGACGACCGCGGCGGCGAAGGTGCACGAGGGCGGGTTCGGCACGTCGTCGGTCACGGTGGCCGCGACGGCCGCATCGGCCTCGGTCACGGCCGTGGTCAGGGCCCGGCCGGCTCCGGCGGTCCAGGCGTCGTGGGTGCCGACCCCCCGTGGGAAGGGCTGGTCGAGCACGACCAGCGCCGCCTTCGCGGCGGCGAGCGAGGCGATGTGCGAGTCGGTCGCCATCGACACACCGTCGCAGACGACGAGAACCGCGCGTGAGCCGGGGGACGGCGAGGCACTGAGCGACATCGCATCCTCGTTGCGGCTGTGACGCTTGCCGATGTCGCAGACCCCACCGACCCAGGTGGCCGGCGTCTGGACGACGTGGTTGCGCGGGTCAGGTGGCGGTGTGCCGCAGTGGTCGCAGTAGCCGTCGACGATCTGCCCGAGCCCGCACGCGGCGCAGGTCAGGTCTGGCAGCGCGGGGTCGGCGTCCGTGGCGGTAACGACACCGGTCCACCCGACGTCGAGCGGGGACTCCTCGCCCGAGGGCGCCGTCTGGGGCGTGGCCACCGCCCCGACACCTCCCGCGAGGCCGCTGGCGGGGGCGCCGGTCGTCACGCCGGATGCCGGTGAGCCGGCCGGCTCGATGTCGGCACCGCACGCTTCGCAGAAGGTGGCACCCGCGTCGTTCTCGGTGCCGCAGTTGGGGCAGCTCGGCCCGGGTGGTGACGGTGGGCCGGATGCCTGCGGAAGGTCTGGGTAGGCCGCGGGCCCAGCCGGGGCCGGGCTCGCGAGGGGGGCGTCGGTCGGCAGATCGGTCACCAGAGGCTCCAAGGTCGGACGGTGTTGGCTTCGTCGACGAGGCTCACGCGCTCGCCGATGTCGGGCGTGCGGCGCGCCAGCTCGCGCAACGACTGTTCCAGCCCGATGCGCAGGCTGGTGGGCGTGCCCTTGTGCTCGCCGAGGCGCACGTCGGCCTTGTTGCCGCTCTTCTCGACGCTGGTGAGGGCTTCGCGGTAGATCTGAGTGGTCAGCTCGGCTTTGCGCCGGGCCGTGAGCGAGGTGTCGTCGAGGGTGCGTAGGGCCTCCGCGAGGTCGGGCAGCCCGCGGTTGGCGTGGGTGAGCAGCTCGGCCAGGCCGGCCCTCGCGGTGCGGAAGGCGCTCGACTGTGGCGGTACGAGACGGTACGCCGACACTGCTCCGTCGACGTCGCCCCGGGCGGCCCGCACGCGCGCCAGGCCGAAGGCGGCCATGGGCACATACGTGGCGTCGGTGCGGGCGCAGGCGATGTAGAGGTTCTCGGCCACGGAGTCGTCGCCGGCCTTCTCGCAGGCGTGAGCGAGGGCCAGCTTTGGCGCCAGCTCGCCCGGAACCTGGCCGTACACGGCGTTGAAGCTGGCCTGCGCGGCGCGGTTGTCGCCGCGCTCGAGAGCTTCCAGCCCCTGGATCCAGACCGCTCGCCATTCCCACGGGTCGGCCGTCAGCAGGCCCACCGCGCTGCCCTCGGTGATGTCGGGTTTGCCGGCGTCGAGGGCGGTGCGGGCGATCTCGAGCAGCACCTCGGTCGACTTGGCCGGCGCCTTGTCGAGCAGGGCCAGTCGCTCTGCCGGTGTTCCCGTGACGGTCTGCAGCCAGCCCGTCTGGGGGTCGTGCGGGTCGCGGCGCAGGTTCGGCAGGTTGTGCCAGTCGTCCTGCCGTTCGCCGGGCGTCGGAGGCTCGAAGAGCAGCGAGCTGACCGTGGTCGTCGCGGCACCTGAACCGCGGTCGATGGCCACGACCTCGCGAAGCACACCGACCATCTGCGACCGCAGCTCGTCGGCCGATACGAAGCGGTCGTCGCGGTTCGGGGCGCACGCCTTGGCCACGAGCCGGTAGAAGGAGTCGTAGCGCTGGAAGACGGGGCTGGAGTCCTGGGGCGGAATGGTGTTGAGGTAGGTCGACTGGTAGCCGCGGAACTCCATCGTCAGCACGACGAGGGTGCGGCCGATCGTGTAGAGGTCGGACGCCACCGACGTGCCGAGCTCGGCCACCTCGGGAGCCTGGTAGCCCACCGTGCCGAAGATGGCCGAGTCGTCGTCGTCAGACCGCCGCACCCCGCCGAGGTCGATGAGCTTCACCTCGTCGCCGACCTGGATGATGTTGTCGGGCTTGAAGTCGCAGTAGACGAGGCCGAGGTCGTGCAGGTACTGGAACGAGGGCAGGATCTCGAGGATGTAGGCGAGAGCCTGGTCGACGGGCAGCGGGTTGTAGGTTCCCGCGATCTGCATCCGCTGCTTGAGGATGGCCTTGAGCGACGTTCCGCCGACGTACTCCATGACGATGTAGCCGGCCTCGTCGTGGGTGACGAAGTTGTAGATCTCGACGATGTTCGGGTGGGACACCTGGGCCAGGAACCGCTGCTCGGCGATGGCGGCCGCTAGGGCATCGGGGTCGGCTGAGTTCAGCAGGCCCTTCAGCACCACCCATCGGTCGGAGACGTTCTTGTCGCGGGCCAGGTAGATCCAGCCGAGGCCACCGTGGGCGAGGCAGCCGGCGACCTCGTACTGCCCGGCGACGAGCTCGCCCGCCTTGAGCTTCGGGTCGAACGAGAACGGGTGGCGGCAGTTGGCGCAGAAGCCCGTGGTGCGCCCGGGCTTGCCGTCGCGACCGCGGCCCACCGGTTCACCGCACTGCGGGCAGAACCGTTTGTTCTCCGACACCGACGGCCGGGTCAACAGCGCCTTCTCGGCGTCGATCTGCGGTGCGGGCCGCACCGTGGTGATGCCGCCGCCGAGACGGGCCGCGCGCAGTCGCTGCGAGCCTCCCGTGCGCCGGGTGGCCGCACTGCCTGCCTCGCGGGCCCGCCTGCTGCCGAGGGCCGCCGAAGCGAGGTTGCTCGATGCGGCCGACCGGGTCGAGAGATCGGGGGCGACACCCGCGGCGACCGCCATCGGGGCCGTTGCAGCAGACCTGACACTGTCGGCCTGGAGCGCGACGCCGTGCTGGTCGGCGGGGGTGCCGCAGACGTTGCAGTAGCCGGCCTCGATGATGCCCTTGCAGTCGGGCTGCTGGCAGCGGCCACCCTCGGGGATGACGGTCGGGTCGAAGGGTGCGGGTGGCGCGGGCGTGACGGCGCTCGCTGCTGACGTCGGTGGTGACGGTGGTGACGGTGGTGAAGAAGACGAGGGCGCCGAGGACGACGCGGGTGAGGACGGCCCGGGAACGGGCGCCGAGCCGGCGGCCATTCCGCAGACGTCGCAGTAGCCGTCGATGACCGTGCCGGTACAACCGGGCTGGGTGCAGGTGTTCATCAGCGCCCCCTTCGGGGTGAGGACCCATTCGTTTCACGGCGCGTCATCGCGTCGACGTAGGACTGGTACGCGGCCGCCAGGGCACGGGAGCGCGCCAGGGGCATCGGGGTGGAGGCCAGGGCGCCCTCGAGCCGTGAGCGCAGCTCGCTCAGGTCGGCCCGGCTCTGCTCGGGCAGGTTCGACGCCAGGGTTGTCGTGGCCATGGCCACGACCGCACCGGCCAGGCCGACGATCTCGTCGCGCTCGGCGAGCCCGGCGGCATACGTCTCGTGGGCGAGGTCGAGGGCGCGCGACACGCGGTCGAGCTTCAGCCGGTAGGCCGTGAGGTCGGCTCGGCCCTGGGGCACCGGCCCGAGCGCACGCACGTTGGGGATGGCCAGGTGGGGCGCGGGGCTGATCGCGGCGAGGCAGGCCCTCTCGAGAGCGTGGATGGCGGCGCCGCGGGCGTCGAGCTCTTCGACCCACTGGGCCGTCTGCACCCGGTCCTTGGCGGCGTTGGCCCGTTCGGCCGACGCCACGATGAGGTCGCGTTCGAGGGTCGACAGCTCGATCTCGAGCGGACCGATGATGCCCCCGATGTCGGCGCCACGCCGGGCCCGCTCGACGAGGTCGGTGACCCGGCGGTCGAGACGGCCCAGGTGGGTGGCGGCCTCGTCGCGCTCGGACCCCGCCGGCACCAGGGGCAGCTGGTCGCGAACTCGCTCGACTCCGGCGCGGGCGAGGGTGATTCGCTGGGTGGCCTCTGCGGCTCCGGGCGCGAGTGAGGCCCGGGCCTGCAGCGTGCGGGTCAGCGAGTCGAGCAGCCGGCAGGCCTCGGGAAGGCTCACGGCCAGCGACCCGCTGGAGGGCAGCGACAGGTCACTGGTGGTGTTCGAGTCGAGCCGGCCATGGATCAGTGTCGAGAGACGTTCAGCCTCCTTCGGGCCCACACGCCCACCGTCGAAGGTGGTCTGCAGGAGGGTGAGCCGGTCGTTGACGGCCTTCCAGAAGGTGAGGGCCACGGTGAGGTCGGTGGTGATCGACACCTGTTCGGCTGCCGTCAGCTTCAGCACAGCGGCATCCACCTCGCCGAGGTCGGCGCGACGTTGGGCCACCCACTCGCGCAGGGCAGAAAGGTAGGTCTGGGCCTCGCCCGCGTGCACGGGCACGCCGAGGGAACCGGGGGCAGTGGGTGCGATGGCACCCGTGCCTGCTGCCCCGGCGGTCTGGGTGGGGCCGGTCGGTGGTGGAGTCATCGGCGCCCGTAGACCGGCTTCGGCGGGGTGGGGGCCGGGCCGAGCGGCTTGGCGAGCCACCGGTTGTAGATCGACTTCCACTCTCCGTCGGACTTCACCTGCGCCAGAACGGTGTTGAGGTAGCTGGCGAAGTAGCGGTCGTTCTTGTTGACGCCGATGCCGTAGGGCTCCTGGGTGATGAGCGGGGCCGACGAGACGATCGTGTAGGGGTCCTGGGCCGCGAGACCGGCGAGCACCGTGTCGTCACCGGTGATGGCGTCGGCGTCGCCCTGCTGGAAGAGCACGAGGCAGCCGGTGTGGTTCGGGGCGGTCACCGGGATGGGGCCCTTCACCGAGCGCAGCTTGTCGAGCGACGAGGTACCCGTCGGTGCACACACCTTCTTGTCCGTGAGCTGCTGCAGTGTCGTGTCGACCTTGGTGGCACCCGCGGGCTTGGCCACCAGCACGGTCTGGCCCGACCGGTAGTACTCGGCCGAGAAGGCGATGTCGTTCCACCGGTCGCACGTCATCGACATGTTGCGCACCACCATGTCGACCGAGCGCTTCTCGAGCAGCGGGATACGGTCGGCAGCGGTGATGACGCGCAGCTGCACCTTGTTCGGGTCGCCGAAGATGCTCGTGGCGACCGCCTTGGCGATGTCGATGTCGAAGCCCTCGATCTTGCCGTTGAGCGGGTTGCGGGCCGCGAAGAGATAGGTGTCGGCCGAAACGCCCACGGTGACGTAGCCCCTGGCGATGATCTTCTTCATCGTGGTGTCGGAGATCGAGCCGGATGCCGGGATGCTGGGGAGCGGGTCGTACGACTGGGTCGCGTTGTCGCAGCTGACGGGCGCGGCCGGGGGCTTGCTCACCGCTGTGGTCGTCGGTGGCGCCGGAACCGTCGTCTCGGCGTAGGTGACGCCCGAGCAGGCAGCCAGCACGCTGAGCCCCGCGACGGCGCCGACGGTGGTCACGCCCGTGCGGAGGCGGCGGGCGGCGGCAGCCCGGCGTGTCGTGCCGTGCGGCTTCCTCGGTGCAGGTCTCGACGCAGGTGTCGATGCAGGTGTCGATGCAGGTGTGGCGGTGTGGCTCATCGGTACTCCTCGATCCGTCTGCTGATCCCACGGATCACGAGCCAGCAGGCGACCAAGGTGGCCAGACCGATGGCGAGCGCGAACCAGGGAGCCGATCCACCGAGCGACCCCAGCTGTTGCACGGCGCTCCCGGCGGCATCGTCACGGGCCTGCGTCACCGACGTGTCGAACGCGGTGAACTGGGCGCTGGCGCTCCCCGCACTGCTCTTGGTGGCCTCGGCCACCGCCTTGTCCCAGTTGCCGCCGTCGTCGAGGCTGCGGATCGCGGCGTGCGACTTGGCGTAGGCGGTCCATTGCGACTCGAGAGAGCCGAGGCGGTTGGCGCTGAGGATCTTCTCGACCTGGTCGCTCGCGGTCGTCCACGCGTCCTGGTTGGCCTGGCCCGAGCCGCGAGCGATGAGGGTGAGGCTCTCGTTCGCCCGGGCGTCGTTGGCGTAGGTGCGCACGTCGGCGAGCGCGACCGCCTGCTGGTAGGTGCCGGTGGACACCTGCTTGGTGGCCTGGCTGATCGACCCGATCGTGACCGAGGCCACGACTAGGCCGACGAGCAGCAGCACGATGCCGGCCGTCAGCGAGACGTTGACGTAGCGGTGCGTACGACGGGCGAGCCACACGGCCACCGCGATCAGGACGATCAGGGCGAGCACCCCGAAAGCGAGCTGGAGGCTGGAGTTCGACCGGTCGAACTCGGTCTGGGCGCGCTGCTCGTTGGCCGAGACGACAGCAGACACGGTGGGGATGGCGTCGGAGCGCAGCCCGGCGCTCGCCTGCTTGAGGTACTGCGCGCCGAGGGGAAGGCCGCTGCGGTTGTTGGTGCGGGCCTGCTCGACGAGAGCGGCGTACTGCTGCACCTGGGTGGAGAGCAGCCCGAGAGCCTCGGCGTCGGCGGGCTGGGCGGCCGCCCCTTGGGCGATCCCCCTCGCCACGCTCGCCATGGCGCCCTCGTAGGCCTGTCGAGAGGCCGGCGGCTCGAGACCGCCGACGAGGAACGCGTTGGTCGCGATGGCGTCGGCCCGCAGCAGGTCGACGTGCAGCGACTGGGCCAGCACCACCTGCGAGGTGTTGTTCGCCGCCCGCTCGACGGCGTTCTGCGAGGCGAGCAGCGCGGTGACGCTCACCAAGCCCAGCACGAGGGCCGCGACGACGGCGAGCAGGCCGAACAGGCGCATGCGGCCGGGCGTGCCGTGCAGCAACCGGTTCGCGACGGTACGGGCGCCCGGGATGCCGCTCAGGCTGCCGGCGATCGTGTTGGCCGGCTGGGGCTGGTCAGGCGAACGTTGGCCGGCCGGGATCGCCACGGGGATGTTCGTCGTGGGTGCGCTCGTCATGCGTGGTCCTCGTTCGGTGTGCCGTTCGGTGTGCCGTTCTCAATGTCGATCGGCTCAGGTGGCTCGGATGAGTCGGTCAGGTCGGATGGCTCGGGTGAGTCGGGTAATGCGTTGCTCGGCACGGTGCTCCGACCGACGGCGAGCCCGCTCGGTTCCGCCCCGGTGTCCTTCGAGGGTGCCTCATGGCTTGCACCCGTGGCATCGGGGTCGACCCTGAGCGGGTCCCCATCCTGGGCCGACTGGGTGAGCGACATCTCAGGGTCCGGCTCGGGGACGTCGAAGAAGTCGTGGCCCAGGAGCAGGCGCAGGTCGTCGCGGCTCGGCTTCTCGGCGTTCTGCAGCCGCCAGGCGTGCCGACCGACCGCGTGCTCGAACTGGTTGCGTGAGAAGCGGCCGTTACCGAACGCCGGGCCGCGCACGGTGGCCTGCAGCGTCATCCGCACCCGCTTCTCGGCCTCGGGGGTCAGCTCGTAGTCGGAGGCCGCCGCGATCGACCGGAGGATCTCGACCAGCTCGTCGTCGGTGTAGTCGTCGAACTCGATCGTGGTGGTGAAGCGACTGGCGAGACCCGGGTTCTGGGCGATGAACGCGACCATGGGGTCGGGGTAGCCGGCCACGATGACGACGAGGTTCTGGCGGTGGTCCTCCATCTCCTTGACGAGGGTGTTGACCGCCTCCTGGGCGAACTGGTCGCCGGCCAGGGCGTAGGCCTCGTCGATGAAGAGCACCCCGTCGACGGCCTTGGCGACCACCTCGGCGGTCTTCATGGCCGTCTGGCCTACGTAGCCGGCCACGAGCTCGCTGCGGTCGACCTCGACGAGCTGGCCCTGCGGCAGCAGCTCGAGAGCCCGGTAGATGGCGCCGATGAGCCGCGCGACGGTGGTCTTGCCCGTGCCGGGGTTGCCCACGAAGATCAGGTGTCGGCTCATCTTCGGCGCCTTGAGGTTCGCCGCGGCCCGCAGCCGCTCCACGGTGAGCAGGGCGACCTGCCGGCGGATCTCCTTCTTCACCCGGTCGAGGCCGATCATCGCGTCAAGCTCGTCCAGCAGCTCCTCCACGGTCTTCTCCGGCTCGGCCGGCACTTCGGGCGCAGGCTCGGCGGGGGCCTGTTGCGAGGCGGCGGGCGGCGGGCCCGCCTGGGCACCGGGCGAACCTGTTCCCGCGGGCGTCAGACCCGCGGGGTCGGCGCCCGAGCCCGACGGCATCCGGGCTGAGGGGTCGCGCACGTAGCCCAGGCCACGCATCACGGCGTCGGTGCCCGGCCCCGGCGGCAGCCCGAGCATCGGCTCCGATGGTGCCGCGTCGGGGAAGGACGTGGCGGGGAAGGATGGGGCGGGGAAGGACGTGGCGGGGAACTGAGGATGGGAGGTGGAGGATCCGGAAGACAGGGCCGTGGGGCTGGTGCCGGCGGCAGCGGATGATGGGCCGCCGCCTGGCACCGCGGCGCCCGCGGCGGCCAGGTACCCGGCGGCGCTGGCCTGGATCCGTTCGACGGCCCAGGGCTCGGGGTGGCCGAGCAGCAGGGCAGCCGAGGCCACACCCGACAGGCCCTTCGCGTAGTCAGCCGCATGCTGGCTGCGCGAGCCGATGAGGTTCGTGAGCAGGTCGGTGGGGGTGGCGCGCCAGCGCCGACCCCGGGAGGCGGCCTCGGCGAAGGCCAGGTTGGCGGCGCCGAGGTCGGCAAGGCCGTCGAGGTCGGGCCGGGCCACTGCGGCCCAGCCGATCGCGGCACCCTTCACCGACTCCGCCAGCGCTGCGGCGACGCGCAGACCCTCGTCGCGGGCCGCAGCGGGGTCAAGACCGGCTAAGGCGGCGACGTCGGTGAGAGCGTCGATCGCCTGAGCGAGCGGAGAGGTCGGTCGGGGCATGCTCACTCCGGTGGGGCCAGGGGGCTGGTGGCGGTCGGCCTCGGGTCGGGACCATCCAGCCCGAGCGAGCCGCCGGCCCCGGACTGGCCGAACTTCTGCTCGAGAAAGGCGCCGTGCACGATGATCGCCTGTGCGTCGGCCCGGCACACCGCGTCGTAGACCTTGTCCATCGTCGACCCGAGCAGGTCGAGCTGGTCGACGAGCAGCATCACCGAGCTCTTGCCGTTCGCGATCGGGCGGGTGTCGGCCCAGTCGCGCGGCAGCCGTAGGTAGTTGCCGATCGCGACGGGCAGGTAGTCGGTGGCGGTGGCCATCACGCTGAACCCCTGGGCGCTGCCGAGGCCGAGGTTGGCGAGGCGAGGCAGGGTCTGGCGCACCACACGGGTGACGCGCAGCAGCCGCGACAGCACGACGCCGGGCACCTTGCCGTCGCGGGCCTGCTGCTCGATCGCGTCGAGGGCGCCGAGGAGGGCATCGGTCGTCGGTGGCCCGGAGGGCGCAACCGAGGTCGTCTCGGGCTTGTCCAGCCCGAACCACGACCTGATCCCCACGCTCTGCGTTCCTCCGTCTGTAGGCCGACTGCCGGCCGGCTGGTGACCGGCCGCTCGTTCACTGGCTCGGCCTCAGCGGCGCGAACCGATGTCGAGCATGCCAGGAGCGGCATTCGTGGACTGTCGGTCGTCGTGGGCCTTGACCCGGTCGAGGTAGCTGCGCGACTTGGCCACCTCGGTCTCGAGCGTGCCGATGCTTGCCGCCATGTTGTCGAGCGCCCGCACCTTGAACTGGTCGATCGCATCCATGGTCTCGTAGATGTTCGCGAAGGCCTTCTGCAGCGACTCGATGCTGAGCGTCGAGCTGGCCGACTGCTCCTGGATGCGGGCCGAGTTCTGCTTGAGCAGCTCGCTCGTGCGCTCGATCAGCCCTGACGTAGTCGTGTTGAGCGCCGTGATCTGGTCGAGCACCAGCTGCTGGTTGTTGAGTGCCTGGGCGACGATGACGGCCGTGCGCAGCGCCGACACCGTCGTCGTGGTCGCCCGGTCGACGCCCTTGATCAGCTCGATGTTGTTCTTGATGATGATGTCGATGGCGAGGTAGTTCTGGATCGACACGGCCAGCTGGGTGAGCAGGTCCTGGTGCTTCTGACGCACGTAGAAGAGCACGTCCTCACGCAGCGCCTTGGCCCGCTCGGGGTCGGTGGTGTCGAGGGTGGCCACCTCGGCCGCGATCTTGGCGTCGAGCCGTTCGGCCACGTAGACGTACTGGTTGAGCCGGCCCATCGACTCCCAGAGCGCCCGCTTCTCGAGGTTGAGGGCGACGTTGTCCTTGGTCAGCTCGTCCTGGCCTGACTGGAGCGAGTGCAGGATGCCGTCCAGGTGGCTCTGCGAGCTCTGGTACTTGCGGAAGTAGTCGGTCACCTTGTCGCCGAACGGGATCATGCCGAGGAACTTCTTGGCGCCCGTGGCCTGCCCGGGGTCGAGGTCCTCCACGGTGCGGCGCAGGTCGAGCAGGGTCTTGCCGACCTTGGAGCCGCCCGACAGGGCGCCCTCGTTGATGGCCTTGACCGGCATCTGCAGCATGCGGTTGCTGCTCTCGGCAGCGAACTTCACCTCGTCGGTGCCCATGCTGCGCACGTCGGCGGCCTTGGCCTCCCACTCGGGCGACTTGGTGGCGGCCTTCAGGAGCGAGTCGAGGTAGGTGTCAACCTTGTCGTCGAGGCCGGGCAGCGCCGCTTCGGGCACGGCCGGGGCCATCTTCGGGGCGGCGGTCGCGGCGATGACCGTGGTGGCCGGGGGAGGGGTGAGGGCGAAGGCCTCGCCGGGTGGTGGCTCGAGCGGAGCCATCGCAGTGGCGGCGGCGGCTGGCGCGGCAGCAGGCTGGTCAGTCATCGTCGAACGGGTCCTTCCCCTTGTGCCACCCCGGCGGCTTGAGCGCACGGGCATGGCAATGTCACGAGCCCGCCGAGCCGCATCGAGCCCGACTGGTCGTGCAAGACAGGCGCAGTGGCTGGCGGGAGTACGAACACTCTACGTGTCGCGCCCCTGCGACGACACGGCGTTCCGGACGGTTCCGGATGCCGTCTGGCCGTGCTGTCTGTGCGTCCGGGAGCGACCGCGGCTCGGAATCAGGGGATTATCCGGGCCGCGGCCGCCGTGTGTGGGAACCCCCACTCCTTCAAGAACGGGTTACCGTGCGGAGGAGTTCCGGGGGCTCAGCCGAACTGCCAGCTGCGCTTGCTGAGGCCGAACCAGAAGCCGTCGATGACGCTCCGGTTGGTCAGGCCCGAGCTCTCGTAGGCCGCGCCGACGGTGACGAACAGGGGCGCGAAGTGCTCGATGCGCGGGTGCGCCTCCCGCGCGGCCGGGGCCTTGTCGAGGAAGTCGAGCAGGCTGTCGACATCGTGCGCCGCCATCGCCTCCTCCGCCCACTGGTCGCACTCCGCGCTCGCGGCGGGCGGAGCGGCGTCGGCGCCACCGCCGGGGTTGAACCAGCGCAGGTTATGCGTGGTGAAGCCGGAGCCGATGATCATCGTGCCCTGTTCGCGCAGCGGGGCGAGCCGGCGACCGACCTCGAAGAGACCGCGAGGGTCCAGGGTCGGCATCGACATCTGTAGCACCGGCACGTCGGCGTCGGGAAACATCTCCTTGAGCGGAATGTAGGCGCCGTGGTCGAGGCCGCGGGCCTCGTCGCGGTGCACCTCGCCCGATACGCCGGATGCTGTGGCGCCGGGGGCCGTGAGCAACCTGGTCACGTCGTGAGCGAGCGTCGGGGCGCTCGGGGCGTCGTAGCTCACCTCGTAGTAGTGGTGCGGGAAGCCCCAGAAGTCGTAGGTGAGCGGTGCGCCGGTGGTGCTGCCGAGCGTGGTGGGGGCGTCCTCCCAGTGGGCGGACACGATGAGGATGTTGGTGGGCTTCTCCAGGTCGGCCGACCAGGCGGCGAGCTCGGCGGTCCAGCGTTCGTCGTCGGCAAGCGTCGGTGCGCCGTGGCTGAGGTAGAGAACCGGGGCCGACATCGCCTTCTCCCGTGTTGTAAGTTGAACACTAAACTACCACCTCGAGTGGCCAGTTCCGTACGCCCCCACCCAGTCGAGTGGCCACTTTGGTAAGCCCCCACCCAGTCGAGGTGGCCCCATTAGGAGGGGGGTGGGGGGAAGAAAGTGGGCCCACGGGGTGAGGG
>JBBSTU010000050.1:0-20621 GCA_038235595.1 Actinomycetales bacterium
AAAGGGCCAACGCGGCGAGTGCTCCGGTCGCGCTGGTAGCCAGCACGGCCGTGGCGGAACGAGGCGAAGGCTGCCGACCCTCGCGTGCTTCGAACCCGACCTCAGATGCCTGCTGGTAGTCCAAGATCACTGATCCGCAGCACAGGTGGGCGGCCAGCTCCGGCCACTGCGAAACCTGTCGCTGACGCGATGCCGAGGCGGCGCGGGCCGTCAGGACCGATGGTGGAGGCGATCCCTCGCAGGCCCAGCTGCTGCAGCACGCCGATTCCGACCACTCCGGTCAGCGTTCCGAGATGAATCCGGCGCCGACCGAGCACGGCGCCGTTGAACAGAGATCGCCACCGGTGGTCGGGATCGACAGACGAAGGAACGACACCATCAGCCCGGTCGAAGTCTTGCCCTGAGCAGCTCCGGCCGAGGATGAGTCCGTCACCGACCCCAGACAAGACTGCTCCGGCAAGACCGACCAGTGCGTACTCTTGGCGGTCGAAGTGCCTCCGCATCCCCGTTGACCTGGCCAGGAAGGCACAGTAGCCAGCCCTTCGAAGGACCGACAGCACGGCCGTTCTGACTCAGCGTTCAGCTGCCGAGCGAACCGGTGCTGGTGGTGGTGGGTCAGGACGAGGCGCTACCGGCGGTGATGGCTGTGTCGGCCCGGAAGATGGCCGCTGGAGACACGGGAGGTGGCCGCTGGAGACGTGGGTTTGTAACCTGTGGCGCCTGGGATCTATGGGAAGCGTGCGCATGCGGGTGATCGAGGTCGGGCTCGTTCTCGGGTGGGCGGCCTTCTGGCTGTACTGGGTCGTGGCCTCGTTCTCGATGAAGCGCGGCCGCGTCCCCCGGTCCCGCGAACTCGGGGTCAGGGCGCTCATCGTCGTCGCCGTGGTCGTTCTGGTTCGGTCGGGAGTCTTCCGCGACCGTGGCCTCAACACGGACCCGTGGCGCGGTGGCCTGGGGCTGGCTCTGTGCGCTCTGGGGTTGGGCTTCGCCATCGGGGCCCGCGTGCAAGGGGCGCAACTGGGGCAGCTCGATGACGCAGAAGAGCGAACCGGAGCTCGTCACCAGCAGCCCCTACCGCCTGGTTCGCCATCCGATCTACTCGGCTGCCTACCCGCTGTACAAGCGTTCCACCAAGATGCTCGTCCCGTTTGTCTGTTGAGTGGAGCGACATTCCGGCCGGGCCGAGCTCGGCGCCGCTCGGCGGCGGCAGTAGGCAAGCTCGGAACAGGCTCTGCTGTCCCCTTCCCTCTCTCTCGGAGCCCGACTGACTAGGCTGGCCCGCATGTCCGGCTACGTGACGATCACAGCAGTGCTCGCAGCTGGAGTACTCCTTTTCGTGGCCGCCATGACCGTGCGCCGCCTGCTCGCGCCCCGCGCCCCCACCGCCATGAAAGCGACCACGTACGAGTCGGGCGTCGACCCTGTGGGTGAGGGCTGGGCCCAGACCAAGGTGCGCTACTTCGTCTTCGCCTTTCTCTACGTGATCTTCGCGGTCGACGCCGTCTACCTCTTTCCGTGGGCCCTGGTGCTCCGTTCGCCCGAGCTCGGGTCGGCCAGCCTCGTCGAGATGGCGATCTTCATCGGCGTGATTCTGCTCGGTCTGGGCCACGCCGCCCGCCGCGGACTGCTGAGGTGGGTGTGATGACGGCATCCGAACAGGGGGGCAGCAGCGGGCACGCGGTCGACCTCCCGCTGCCCGTGATGAGGCCCGTCGACCCCGAAGCGAGCATGGGCGTCGTCGGAGAGCACGCCCCCAAACCGATCCGGGTGGTGCTCAACTGGGGGCGGCGGTACTCCCTGTGGGTCTTCAACTTCGGGCTCGCCTGCTGCGCCATCGAGTTCATCGCCGCCTCGATGGGTAGGCACGACTTCATCCGTCTCGGCGTGATCCCGTTCGCGCCCGGCCCCCGCCAGGCCGACCTCATGGTCGTGTCGGGCACCGTCACCGACAAGATGGCCCCGGCCATCCGCCGCCTCTACGACCAGATGCCCGAACCGAAGTACGTCATCTCGTTCGGCGCCTGCTCGAACTCGGGCGGCCCCTACTGGGACAGCTACTCCGTCACCAAGGGCGTCGACCAGATCGTTCCGGTCGACGTGTACGTGCCCGGCTGCCCGCCCCGACCGGAGGCGCTGTTGCACGGCATCATCCGCCTGCAGGAGCAGATCGCGAACGAACGGCTCTCGACCCAGAAGCTGCGACGAAAGTACGCCGGAACCCGAGTTGGAGACGCGGGCGACCTACGTCGACCGCTGGTCGGCAAGCCCGGCCCCAGGCGCGAAGCGCGCTCTGGCGCGACGGCATCCGCGCCCCGTGACAGTGGTCGGGCGTGAAGGTCACCAACGTGCGCGAGGTGCCGTTCGGTGAATGGGGCGCCACCGTGCTCGCCCTGCGCGACGAGGGGTTCACCTTCTTCGACTGGCTGAGCGCCGTCGACCAGACCGATGCCGAGGCGGATGCCGGTTTCGACCTCGTGTGCCACCTGATCGACGTCGGTGCGCCGGCCGACGGGCGCGGGCTGCGTTCGGTGCTGCTGCGAACCCGCGCCGCCGACGGCGCAGCGGTGCCGTCACTGACCGGGGTCTTCGCTGGCGCCGCCTGGCACGAGCGCGAGACGCACGAGATGTTCGGCATCGACTTCGACGGGTTCGAAGACGGCACCGGCCTCGGCCTGCGCCCCCTCCTGCTGCCCGACGGGTTCGAGGGCACGCCCCTGCGCAAGTCGTTCATGCTGGCCGCTCGCGCCTCGAAAGCCTGGCCCGGCGCCAAGGAGCCCGGCGAGGGCCACGAGAGCACCAAGGCGCCGGGCCGGCGCCGCGTGCAGGCGCCGGGTGTGCCCAGCCCCGACTGGGGGCCACGATGACCGGGCTCAGCCTGCCGTTCGACCTCACCCTCACCATCGAACCCTGGCTCGAGGTGGTGCTGCGCGCGGTCGCGGTGCTGGTGGCCTTTCTCGTGCTGCCCCTGCTCGTCGGTCAGACCGAGCACAAGGTGATGGCGCACATGCAGGGGCGGCTGGGCCCGATGTACGCCGGCGGCTTCCACGGCTGGGCCCAGCTTGTGGCCGACGGCGTGAAGTTCGTGCAGAAGGAGGACGTCACCCCGGCCCGGGCCGACCGGTGGGTCTTCCGCCTCGCGCCCGCGGTAGCCCTCGTTCCCTACCTCGTGGCGCTCGCGGTCATCCCGCTCTCGCCTGCCGTGGTCGGCGCCGACGTCGACGCCAGCGTCCTGTTCGTGCTGGCCGTGATCGGGGTCGGCATCATCGGCACCCTGATGGCCGGCTGGGCCTCGGCGAACAAGTACTCGTTACTCGGGGCCATGCGGGCCGGGGCGCAGCTCGTGAGCTACGAGCTGCCGATGGTGCTGGCCGTCGCCTCGGTCGCGCTGGCCGCCGGCACCCTGTCGCTGATCGGCATCACCGCCGCCTGGAACCCCTGGTGGCTGCTCTGGCAGCTTCCGGGCGCGTTCGTCTTCCTCGTGTCCGCGCTCGCCGAGCTGCAACGACCGCCCTTCGACATGCCGGTGGCCGACTCCGAGATCGTCTTCGGCGCCTTCACCGAGTACACCGGCCTGCGGTTCGCCTTCTTCCTGCTCGCCGAGTACGCCGGAATCGTCGTCATGTCACTGCTGTTCGCGGTGCTCTACCTCGGCGGGCCGGCGGGCTGGCACGCCGACTGGCTCGGCTGGCTCTGGACCCTGCTCAAGGGCTTCGCCGTCGCCGTCGTCGTCATCTGGCTGCGCGTGTCGTGGCCGCGCATGCGCGAAGACCAGCTGCAGCGGCTGGCCTGGGTGTGGTTGGTGCCGATCGCGCTGGCCCAGCTCGCCCTCACGGCCATCGTCGTGGTGATGATGCAATGACCCACCAGACCCACCAGACCCACCAGACCCACCAGACCCACCAGACCCACCAGACCCCGAAATCACAACACCAGCTGCGCGACGCGCGGCGCGACGCGCAACCAGTGTTGAAATCACGACACCAGCTGCGCGACGCGCAACCAGCGCTGAAACCCGGTGCCACGAGGAGAGACCATGGCTGACGGCATCCTGCCCGGGCTCATCAAGGGGCTCGCGACCACAGCGAAAACCTTGACCCGGCACACCCACACGGCCGAGTACCCCGACGTCTCACCGGCGCTGCCCCCTCGCTCACGGGGCGTCATCGCCCTGACCGAGGAGAACTGCACCTCGTGCATGCTCTGTGCCCGGGAGTGCCCCGACTGGTGCATCTACATCGACTCACACAAGGAAGAGCTGCCCCCGACCACCCCCGGCGGTCGGGCCCGACAGCGCAACGTGCTCGACCGCTTCGCCATCGACTTCTCGCTGTGCATGTACTGCAGCATCTGCATCGAGGTGTGCCCCTTCGACGCGCTGCACTGGAGCCCGGAGTTCGAGTACGCCGAGACCGACATCCGCGACCTGTTGCACGAGAAGGACCGCCTCGGTGCCTGGATGGCCACGGTGCCTCCTCCGTCGGCGCTCGACCCCGGCAGCGCCGACCCGGCCGAGGTGGCGGCCGCGGCCAAACCGCCCCGAGGCTCTGGAGCCGGTGCCGCCGGTGCCACCCCTCGGCCTGCACGGGTACGACCTTCGGGTGCGGCACCGGCCGCCCGACCTGCGGGAGCGGTACCCACCGCGAGAGCGGCGGCCGCGGCGGCCACCCGCTCGCGCCAGGACGAAGCCGACCGGGGCGATGACGCCAGCGGCGTCGGCGGCTCTGAGCGCACCGGCGTGCCCGAGCGCACCGGCGTGCCCGAGCCGGCCGACCGTGGAGACCGTGCCGAGGAAGGCGCGCCCCCGGCTAGGCCCCGGCGGGTGGTCGACCCGACCCGTGTGCTGCCGATCGTGCGGCCGGGGTCACCGAGCAACCTGCCGACCGATCCGCCGACCGGTTCGCCGAGCGACCCAGGGGAGGGCCGCGAGTGACGACCCGCGACATTGTCTTCGTCGTCGTCGGCGCCATCACCGCACTCTCTGCGCTGCTCTCTGTGACGACCCGCCACGTGGTGCACGCCGCTCTGTGGCTGCTCGTCTCACTCGGGTCGCTCGCCGGCTGCTACCTCGTGCTGGGCCAAGAGCTGGTCGGCCTCGTGCAGCTGCTGGTCTACGTCGGCGCCATCGTCGTGCTCGTGCTCTTCGCCCTCATGCTAACGCGGGCACCGATCGGCCCCAACCCCGACATCAGCACCCCGCCGTGGCAGCGCGTCGTTGCCGTCGTGCTGGGTGGCGCCACCACGGCCCTGCTCGCGGCGACGTTGCTGCCGGTGCTCTCAGGGGTCGCCGTCAACCTCGATCGGCCCCGCACCGGTACCCCGCAGATCGCCCAGGCCGTGTTCGGCACCTGGGTGTGGCCGTTCGAGCTGCTCTCGGTGCTGCTGCTCGTCGCTCTGATCGGTTCGTTCGCGGTGTCGCGCCTCGTGATCCGTGAGGGGGTCGACGCGTCATGATGCACCTGCAGTACCCCCTCGCCCTGGCCGCTCTGCTCGCGGGCATCGGCGTCTTCGGAGTGCTGGCCCGCCGCAACGCCGTGCTGGTGCTCATCGGCGTCGAGCTGATCCTCAACGCCGCGAACCTCATTCTCGTGACAGTCGGCTCGCAGCCGAGCGCGCCCTTCGCGGCCGGGCCGGTGCTGACGCTCTTCGTGATCACGATTGCGGCGGCCGAGGTGTGTGTGGCGCTCGCCGTGATCCTGGCGATGTTCCGCGGGCTGGGGCACATCGACCTCACCGCCAACCCCGAGCTGGCTGGCAACCCTGCTGACGACCCTGCTGACGACCCTGCTGACGACCCTGCTGACGACCCCGACTACGCGACGACCACCGGTGATCGTGACTCACCTCGAAACGAGGTCGCGTCATGATCGAGGTGGTGCGTCTCGTCGTGCTGCTACCTGCCCTTGCCGGGCTCGCCGGCCTGCTGGCGCGCCGCTCTGCGGTCGCGGCCCGGGCCATCGCTGTCGGCTCGGCCGTGGTCGTCGCGGCCCTGGCCGTGGCCGTGGCCGTCTCACCGATGAACACGGCCGACATCGACTCGGTCGGCGACCTGCCGCTGCGCAACCTCAGTGCGCCGCTGCACCTGCTCTCCGACCAGCTGTCGTCGGTGGTCACGCTGGTGGTCGCCCTCGTCGTGCTCGCCATTCAGGTCTTCACCGTGTGGTACCTGCGGGAGGACCCGCGCTACGCCCAGTTCGCCGCCACCGTGTCGCTCTTCACCGCCGGGATGCTGCTGGTCGTCGCCTCGGCAGACCTGGCTCTGACCCTCGTCGGCTGGGAGGTCATGGGCTGGTGCTCGTGGTTGCTCATCGGTCACGACAGCGAACGTCGGTCGGCGCGGCGGGCGGCGCACAAGGCGTTCCTCGTGACGAGCGTCGCCGACATCGCCATGGTGGTGGGCCTCATCGCGCTCTCGGTGCGGGCCCGCAGCACCGACCTGCTCGACGTGCTCACGGTGCCGATGCTGCCCGGCGGCGATGCCGTTCTGACCGTCGGCCTCATCGGCGTCGTGATCGGGGTGGCCGGCAAGTCGGGGCTCGTGCCGTTCCACGACTGGCTGCCCGACGCGATGGAGGGCCCGACCCCGGCCTCCGCCTTGATCCACGCCGCCACGATGGTCGCGGCGGGCACCTACGTGATCGCCCGGCTCTTCCCCCTCTACGCGACCGACGACAGCGCGCGCACGGTACTGGCGGTACTCGCCGCCGTCACGATGATCTACGCGGCACTGCTCGCCTTCGCGCAGACCGATCTGAAGCGGCTGTTGGCCTACTCGACGCTCAGCCAGGTCGCGATCATGCTGGGAGCCCTCGCGGCCGCGCCGCCCGACGCCGGCCCCGTGCCAGCGGTCTCTCACCTGGTCGGCCACGCCTTCTTCAAAGCGCTGCTGTTTCTTGGTGCAGGTTGGCTCGCTGCTCTCGTCGGAGCCACGGCTCTCGACGCGCTGCGTGGCCACGGTCGCGACCGTCGAGCCCTGCGCCGGGCCATGGCGATCGGTCTGGCTTCACTGGCCGGGGTGCCACCGTTCGTCGGCTTCTTCACCAAGGACACCGCGATCGACGCCGCCCTGGAGGGCGCCACCGGCAGCGAGGGCCTGCGGGCCTGGGTCGTCGTGGTCGCCCTCTTTGCCACGACTGCCCTGACCGCCGCCTACTGCACCCGGGCCTGGCTTCTGCTCGACACCCCCCGTCCCACGCCCACCCCCACCCCTTCTGCCGCGAACGACTCGTTCGAGGTCGAACACGGTGGTGCACCGGCGCGTTCGACCACCACCATCGAGTTCGACGACGCGATGCCGGTGACGCCGCTCGCGGTGGGCGAGCCCGGTGTGCTGGCCGCGCACGGGGATCACAAGCCGATCACGTTGACGGCATCCCTGTCGGTCTTCGCCCTGGCGGCCTTGACCGTCTTCGGCACCCTGCTCCTCGTGGCACTCGACGGGGCTGTGCACGTGGGCCTCGCCTCGGCCATCGTGTCCCTGCTGTTCGTCGCCGGGGGCGGGTTCGCAGCGTGGTCGTGGAGCGAGCGCGGCCGTCGCGACGCCGCCGAGCGGCTTCCGTCGCGGCTCCGGGCCGGCGCCGTCGTCGGGTTCGGTGCCGATACCGCCTACGCCCGGGTGGGTGCCGGCGTCACTGCACTGGCGCGCCTCGTCGTCATGCTCGACCGCGACGTGGTGGATGCCTACCCGCGCGCGACCGCGGTGGCCACCCGCCAGCTCGGCCGGGTTGGGGTGCGGGTTCACCGGGCCGTTCCCGCCAGTGCTCTGCTGGGCGTCGTCATCGGTATCGTCGTCGTGGCCGTGCTGGGGGTGACGGTATGGCAGTGACCCTGGGCGCCACCTTGATGACGCTGCTCCTGCTCGTTCCCCTGCTGGCGGCCGTGGCGCTCCTCACCCTGCCGTCCACCAGTGGTGGCGACCGCATGATCGCCCTGGGCGGCTCGCTGGTAACCGCGTTGCTCGCGGTGCTGGTCGTCACGGGCTCCTACCGGGTCGACGTGTCGTGGATCCGCTCGCTCGGCATCCGATGGCACTTCGCCGTCGACGGTCTGTCGGCGGCTCTCGTGCTGCTGACCGCTGTGCTCACGGTCGCCGTGGTCGTGCACGCCCTGGCCGGACCGACGCCACCGGGCGGCTCTCGGTCGACCTACCTGGGTGCCATCCTGCTCGTCGAGACCGGGGCGCTGGCAACCTTTCTGGCCCGCGACGCGGTGCTCTTCTTCATCGCCTTCGAAGTCGTGCTCGTGCCGATGTGGGTGTTGATCCGCCGCTTCGGCGACGACCACGTGGGCGACGACCGCCGCGCCGACGCGGCCGGCCGGTTCGTGCTCTTCACCGTCTTCGGCTCGACCCTGATGCTCATCGGCATCCTGCTGCTCGTCTGGTACCAGGGCACCTCTGACCTCGATACCCTCGCCAGCCTGCACGGTGACGGACTCGCCCGCCCGCTCCAGGTGACGATCGCCGCGGTGCTGCTCACCGGGCTCGCCATCAAGGTGCCGATCTGGCCCTTGCACACCTGGTTGCCGAGTGCGCACACGATCGCCCCGACGGCGGGCTCGGTGCTGCTCGCAGGGGTGTTGCTGAAGATGGGCACCTACGGCATCGTTCGGCTCGCCGTGCCGGCCGTGCCCGAGGGCGTCGCCGCGCTCAGCCCCGTGCTCGCGATCCTCGGCGTCACCGGCATCATCTGGGGAGGCCTGGCGTGCCTCGTCGAACGCGACCTCAAGCGACTCGTCGCCTACAGCTCGATCGCCCACATGGGCTTCGTGGTGCTCGCGATCGCGTCGGGCAGCGAGGCGGGGCTGCAGGCCGCCCTCTTCGGCAACGTGGCCCACGGCGTCGTGTCGGCGCTGCTCTTCTTCGTCGTGGGCGACCTCAAGGAGCAGTGGGGATCAGCCGACCTGTCTGTGGCCCGCGCCGCGCTGCGCGACAAGACACCCCGCCTGGGGGTCGCGCTCGTCTTCGGCTTCGCCGCGGCCCTCGGCCTGCCGGGTCTGGTCAGCTTCTGGGGCGAGTTCCTGGCCCTCTACGCCGCCTGGTCGCCGGCCCCGGGCCGGTCGGTGGCGGTGCTGCGAACGTGTGTCGTCGTCGGCGCGATCGGCATCGCCCTCGCCGCCGCGTACTCCCTTCGCGTGCTACGCATCGTCTGGGCCGGCGAAGGCAGCGACGATGCCCGAGGTGATGCCGCGAACGCCGTGCGCGACTCGGCCGGCCCGCGCTGGGGCGTGGTGGTCGCCCTGATCGTCGCCGTCGTCGGTCTTGGTGTGGTGCCTCATCTGCTGCTCAGCATCTCCGAGCTCGACGTGGTCGCCGTGCTCAGCGGGGCCGGACGATGAACGGCGTCGTCATCGACGTGGGGGCGCTGTGGCCGGCGCTCTTCCCCCTGCTCGGCATCATCGTCGTGCTCGTCGTCGACCTCGTCTCGCCGCGGCTGCGGCAAGCCCCCTTCGCCATAGCGGTGGTCGCGGCGGGCTTCGGCGCTTGGACCTCGCTGCCGGGCGTGCTCCAGGAAGCCGGCTCGAGCCGGTCGAGCTTCTGCGTGGGGCAACAAGGATGGTTCTCCTACACTGCGGCGCCGCCACACGTGACCGACACCTGCTTCTGGCAGGCCGACTCCCTGGCCAGTGGGCTCCAGCTCGCGGCGAGTCTGTCGGCCGTAGTGTGCCTTCTGCTCGCCTGGCCGTCCACGCGAAGCCGGGCGGATGCCGCATCCGGCGGGCCCGCGACGCCGCGGTCGGGGCACACCCGCGAACCGGTCGAGGCGGTGCTGCTGCTCGCCGCGCTGGCCGGCACCGTGGTGCTGGCCGCCAGCCGCGACCTCGGCACGTGGCTCGTCGCGCTCGAGCTGGCCACCCTGCCGGTGATCGCGCTCGTGGCCCTGGCCGGTGGGCGTCGCTCGATCGTCGGTGCGGTGCAGCTGCTCGTCACCTCGCTCGTCTCGTTCGCGTTGCTCGTGCTCGGCGCCGCTCTGTGGTTCGCTGCCACCGGCAGCCCGTTCCTGAACCCGGATGCCGCCGGTGGCGCGGCCGGTTCACCCCTGGCCCTCGACAGTGCCGGATCGGCGGCCCTGCTGGCGCTGTCGGTCGTGTTCGTCGTGGCGGGCATCGGGTTCAAGCTCTCGCTGGTGCCGTTCCACGCGTGGACCCCCACGGCCTACGCCGGGGCCACCCTGCCCGTCGCGACCTTCCTGGCCACGGTGTCGAAGATCGGGGCCCTCGCCGCGCTGCTGGTCTTCCTGAGGGCGGTGGCGGTGCTGGGCACCCCCGGCCTGGTGGCCATCGGCGTGCTCTCTGCCCTCAGCATGACCGTCGGCAACCTCATGGCCCTGCGACAGAACGACGTGGTGCTGCTGCTCGCCTGGTCGACCGTGGCGCAGGCCGGCTGGGTGGTGCTGCCCCTCGTCAGCGTCTCGCCGCTCGGCACCGGGGCCTCGGCGGCCTACCTGTTGACCTACGTCGCAGCCACCCTCGTGGCCTTCGCCGTGGTGGCCCTCACGATGCGTGACTCCGGGCTCGCCGGGCGGTCCCTGGCCGGCTACGGGGGGCTGTGGCGTCGCCACCCCTGGCGGGCCGGCGCCTTGGGCCTCGCCCTCACCTCCCTGGCCGGCCTCCCGCCCGGCATCATCGGTCTGGTCGGCAAGATCGTGGCCCTGCGCCCCGTCGTGTCCGAGGGGTGGGTGTGGCTCGCGGTCATCGCGGCCGCGAACGCCGTGCTGGGCGTCGCGGTCTACCTACGCTGGCTGCGACCGGTCGTCACCTCACTCGACGAGACGCCCGAGCCCGTGACCGACACGTCGGCGCCGACGGCGGCCCTGGTCGCCGACGGCGGTCCACTTGGTCCGCACAGTCCGCACAGTCCGCACAGTCTCCGGGTCCGGCGGGGCGCGCTGGTGGCCGCGGTGGCGATCTCGGCCACGCTGTTGTTCGTGGTCAGCGTCCAACCCGACCTGCTGCTCGGCTTGCTGCGCTGAAAGGCCCCCTGCAAGAGCCCTGGGAACGGGCGCCGAACGTCGCACGTTCAACCGGCATGCACAACCATTTCAACGGGCTCAAGACCGCTGCCCTGTTCGGCGGCATCTGGGCGCTGTTGCTCGGCCTGGGCGCGATCATCGGCGGAGGCCGCTTCATCTGGGTCTTTGCGCTGATCGGCGTCGCCACCACGTTCTACGGCTACTGGAACAGCGACAAGCTGGCTATCAAGGCCATGCACGCCTACCCCGTCTCGGAGGCGCAGGCCCCCGCGATGTACCGAATCGTCGGCGAGCTGTCGACGAGGGCGGGCAAGCCCATGCCTCGGCTCTACATCTCTCCGACTCAAGCGCCGAACGCCTTTGCCACCGGGCGCAACCCGCGCAACGCCGCCGTCTGCTGCACCGAGGGCATCCTCTCGCTGCTCGACGAGAGAGAGCTGCGCGGCGTGCTCGGGCACGAGCTCATGCACGTCTACAACCGTGACATCCTCACCGCCTCGGTCGCCGCCGCAGTGGCCGGCGTCATCACCTCCGTCGGCCAGATGCTGATGTTCACCACCATGTTCAGTGGCGCAGCGGGCGGTGGTTCCGACGACAACCGACCCAACCCGCTCGCGCTGCTCGCCATGAGCCTGCTCGCCCCCTTCGCGGCCATGATGATCCAGATGGCGATCAGTCGCACGCGTGAGTACGACGCTGACGAAGACGGGGCCAAGCTCACCGGCGACCCCCTCGCACTGGCCTCGGCCCTGCGCAAGCTCGAGTCCGGAGTGGCTCGGGCGCCGCTGCAGCCCCAGCAGCAGATCGTCAACGCGAGCCACATGATGATCGCCAACCCGTTCCGAGCCAAAGACGTCTCGCGCTTCTTCGCCACCCACCCCCCGATGGGTCAGCGCATCGCGCGACTGGAGAACCTCGCCGGAGGCCCGCGCCGCTCCTGAGCGCCGCGACCGTAGGCGATCTGGCAGGCTCAGGGGCATGCGCAGTCTGACCCTTGCCGAAGCCCGCGAACGCAGCGACCTCGTGACCGTGACGTCGTACGCCGTCGACCTCGATCTCGACCGGGGGCCGGAGGTCTTCGGTTCCCGGGCCAGCGTGCGGTTCGCCAGCCGCCTCGAGAACGCCGAGAGCTGGGCCGACCTCAAGGCGGTCACCATCGAGTCCATCTCGCTCAACGGCACAGCCCTCGACCCGTCCTCCGTGCACGACGGGCGGCTACCCCTGTCGGGCCTGGCCGTCGACAACGAGCTCGTCGTCGAGTCGACGATGGCCTACAGCCACGACGGCCAGGGCCTGCACCGGGCCACCGACCCGGCCGACGACCTCGACTACGTCTACGGACACCTGTTCCTCGACGCCGCGCCGAGCGTCTACGCCTGCTTCGACCAACCCGATCTCAAGGCTCCCTACGACGTGAGGGTGACGGCGCCGGCCGAGTGGGTGGTCATCGGCAACGGGGCGGCCACCCAGACCGAGCCGGGGCGATGGTCGCTCGCTACGACGAAGCCACTCGCCACCTACTTCGTCACGGTGTGCGCCGGGCCCTACGTTTCGGTGCTCGACGAGCACGACGGCATCCCGCTCGGGTTGCACGCGCGAGCCTCCCTGCGCGAACCTCTCGAACGTCACGCGGCCGAGATGATCGACATCACCCGGCGGTCGTTCGACTACTTCCACGATCTCTTCGGCATCCGCTACCCGTTCGGGGAGTACCACCAGGTGTTCGTGCCCGAGTTCAACGCGGGCGCCATGGAGAACCCCGGCTGCGTGACTTTTCGCGACCAGTACCTCTACCGGGGGGCGGCGACCCGGGACGAGCTGCTGAGCCGGGCCAACACCATCGCGCACGAGATGTCGCACATGTGGTTCGGCGACCTCGTGACGATGCAGTGGTGGGACGACCTCTGGCTCAACGAGTCGTTCGCCGAGTACATGTCCCACCGCTGCCTCGTCGGCGCCACGGAGTACACCGAGGCGTGGGTCGACTCGACCATCGTGCGCAAGGTGTGGGGCTACGGCGCCGAGCGTTCGCCGTCGACCCACCCCGTAGCCGGCGTGGAGGCGCTCGACGCCCAGAGTGCCCTGCAGAACTTCGACGGCATCTCCTACGCCAAGGGCGCGGCCGCACTGCGACAGCTGATCGCCTACGTCGGCGACGAGGCCTTCGTCGCCGGCCTGCAGGCCTACCTGACCCAGAAGTCCTACGCCAACGGCACGCTCACCGACTTCCTCGGCTCCATCGAACAGGCCAGTGGGCAGAACCTGGCGACGTGGTCGCAGGGTTGGCTGCTGACCGCCGGGCGAGACACGCTGGCCCTCGAGCTCGAAGGCGCCGAGGGCACCACCGGAGCCATCACCGCGGCAACCATGCTGCGCGAGACCCCGGCCGAGCGGCCGGCCGGCCGACCGCACGCGTTCGACGTGGCGGGGTTCACCGACGGCCGCGAGACCACTCGCATCGAGCTCACCGTCGACGCGGCCGAGACCACCATCGACGGGCTCGTCGGCCGGCCGGTTCCAGCTCTGGTCGTGCCGAACGCCAGCGACCTCACCTGGGCACGAGTTCGCTTGTCCGACAGCACGCTCGCCCACCTGGCCGAGCAGCTGCCCCGAGTCGCAGACCCGCAGGCGCGTGCGGTCGTGTGGTCGGCCCTGCTCGACGGGGTGCATGGTGCCACCGTCGACCCGCGGGTCTTCCTTGACGTCTTCGACGCCGCCTGGCCCCAAGAGACGAACTCCTCAATCCTGACTCGGGTGGCCGCCTACGCGGAGCACCGCATCATCGCGTGGTTCGTGCCCAGAGCGGAACAGGATGCTGCGCTGCAGCGCCTGACCCAGGTGGCCACCCAGATGTTGACCACGGCGGGCGACGGTTCGACCGAGGCCCTGGCGGCGGCCCGCCTGGTCGCCGCTGCGAGCGACGACGAGTCGATGCTGACGTCCTGGGCGGCCGGACACGACCTGCCTCAGGGCTTGGCTGACGACGGCGACTTCCGGTGGATCGTGGTGCGCAACCTCGCCGGCCGGGGTCTGATCGACGCGGCAGACATCGACTCCTACCTGGCCCGCGACGACACCCTCCAGGGCTCGCTGAACGCCCTCATGTGTCGAGCAGCCCTCCCCGACGCGGAGGCCAAGGCGTGGGCGTGGGACGAGCTGACGCAGAAGCGCGGGCGGTCGAACTACGAGATGGTGCACCTGGCCCGAGGGTTCTGGTCGGCCCCGTCCGACGACCTCGTCGCCGACTACGTGCCGCGCTACTTCACCGATGTGCCGGCGATGTCACAGTGGGTGGGCGAGGACGCTCTGGCGAGAGTGGTGCTCGTCGCCTTCCCCAAGGTTTTCAGCGACACCACCGCCGAGCTCAGCGCCGCCGCTCTGGCCCGCGACGACCTCTCGCCCGCCGTTCGGCGCCAGCTCATCGACGCCGATGCCGAGCTGCGCGAGGCTCTTGAGTCTCGCCGGGTGTGGGGCCGCCCGGTGTGAGGCTCCCGGATGCCGTGAGCGCGGTCTGCGCGGCGCACGCCGCGCTCGTCGACGAGGCTGCACCCGGGCTGGTGGAGGGGCTCTACCTGCACGGTTCGCTCTGCTTCGACGGTGAGTTCTTCGCGAGCAGTGACGTCGACTTCGTCGCCACGCTCACGCGCCGACCTGGTGAGTCCGACGTCGAGGCGTTGCGGCACGTGCATGCCGAGATCGCCAAGGCCGGGCCGTGGCCGGCCTACGACGGGTTCTACCTGCTCGAGAGTGACCTGGCGGGCCCGCCAGAGGCGGTACCGCCCACTCCGGGTGTGCTGGACGGCTGGTTCGCGGTCGCTCGCCAGAGTGACCAGACCCTGGTCACGTGGCACGAGCTCGCCGAGCGGGGAATCACCCTGCGGGGCAGAGATATCCGCGCTCTACCGATCCATCAGGATGCCGCCACCCTCAGGGAGGCCACGCGGGCCAACCTCGAGGGCTACTGGACTTCACAGCTGGAGGCGCTGCGCCACCACCCTCGTGAGTCCGCCCTGCCCTGGGCCGCCGAGTGGGGCGGTCTGGGTGCCCCACGTCTGCACCACCTGCTCGCCACCGGGCGGCTCACGTCGAAGTCGGGCGGCGGCCGATGGGCGCTCGAAGCCTTTCCTCAGCACCGCGAGGTCGTCGAGGAGGCGCTGCGGGTGCGTGAGCGACCTGATGGCCAATCGACCTACGCGGGTGACCCGGCCCGACGCGGGCGCGACCTGATCGCCCTCATGGCCGACGTCATCGACGACGCCCTGGCGGCCCGCCCGGCTCAGTGAGCGGGGCGCGGGTCAACGGCGCCGAAGCGCTCCGGCGTCACTGACCCGAAACGCCGCCGCTGAGCGAGCACACCGTCACCAGGGGCTCGGCTCGTAGTCCTTGACGAAGCAGCCGTACAGGTCGTCGCCGGCCTCGCCCCGCACGATCGGGTCGTACACTCGGGCTGCTCCGTCAACCAGGTCAAGGGGCGCATGCCATCCCTCGGCGGCGATGCGCAGCTTCTCCTGGTGCGGCCGCTCGTCAGTGATCCAGCCGGTGTCGACCGCCGTCATGAGGATGCGGTCGGTCTCGAACATCTCGCCGGCGCTGGTGCGGGTGAGCATGTTGAGCGCTGCCTTGGCCATGTTCGTGTGGGGGTGTCCGGGGCCCTTGTATCGCCGTGAGAACTGACCTTCCATGGCCGAGACGTTGACGACGTAGGCGCGCCGGGCACCGCCGAGCACCGCGGCTCGCATCGCGGGGCGCAACCGCGAGATGAGGATGAACGGCGCGGTGGAGTTGCACAGCTGCACCTCGAGCAGCTCGAGCGGGTCGACCTCCTCGACTCGTTGGGTCCACGAGTTCGACCGCTGGAGGTCAGGCAGCAGCCCACCGGCATCCACGGCGGTGCCGGCCAGGTGGGCCTCGAGGCTGGCGTGACCGGCGGAGAGGGCGAGCGCAGTCATCGAGGCCGCACTCTGGGCGGCCAGCGCGTGCTCGGACGACTCACCTTCGTGGTGGGCGATGGCATGGGCCTCGAGCGCTCCGGCGATGGATGCCGGGTGGGCCTCGCTGATGCGGTCGAAGGTCACCATGTCGGGCAACGCGATGCCGGCGGGCAGCGGGGCCGACTCCTGCTCGACGAGGTTGCCGTACGACCCGGGGGAGCGGCGCACGGTCTGGGCGGCGTTGTTGATCAGGATGTCGAGGGCCCCGGCCGCGGCGACCTCGTCGGCGAGGGAGACGACCTGGGTCGGGTCGCGCAGGTCGATGCCCACGATCTTGAGACGGTCGATCCACTCGGCGCTGTCGTCCATCGCGGCGAACCGGCGCACGGCATCCCTGGGGAAGCGGGTCGTGATCGTCGTGTGGGCACCGTCTCGCAGCAGGCGCAGGGCGATGTACATGCCGATCTTGGCGCGGCCCCCCGTGAGGAGCGCGCGCTTGCCGGTGAGGTCGGTGCGCTGGTCGCGCTTGCGGTGCGACCGAGCGGCGCAGTCAGGGCAGAGCCAGTGGTAGAACGCGTCGACGAGGCGAAAGTCGGCCTTGCAGATGTAGCACCCGCGGGAGTTGACCAGCTCACCGGCGTAGGCGCCCCTGGCAGTACTCACCAGGGGGAGGCCGCGGGTCTCGTCGTCGATGCGCAACCGCGACCCCGTGGCGGTGGCCTCGATCACCTGGCGGTCGGCCTTGCGCTCGGCCCAGGTCTTGGCGTTGCGCCGGTCCTTCTTCATCCGCTTGTAGAACAGGGATGCCGCGCGCTTGAGGGTCTCGAAGTCGGGATCGTCCCGCTCCAACGCCGGGGCGGCCGCCAGCACGCGCAACGCCGTCGCGACGTCCTCGGGGTCGAGGCGGGGCGACGGCGTTGCGGTCTGGTCGGGATCGTCCGGGGTCACCGAAGCATCCTAGGTGGAGGTCTCGCGGCTCCAGGTGTGACCTGGCCGAAGATCAGTTGGACGTGTCGGGCTTGACGGCGAGCGTGACGTCGATGGTCTGCTTGGCCCCGCCGCGGAACACGGTGAGCTTGGCCTGGTCGCCGGCCGCCAGCTCGCGCACCTGGCCGACGAGGGCAGTCGCTGAGTCGACCGGCTCGCCGTTCACCGCGGTGATGACGTCACCGTTCTTCAGGCCGGCCTTGGCCGCCGGCGTGCCGCTCGCCACGCTGACGATCTGGGCGCCGGCCCGCTTGGCCGACCCGTCGGTGATGACCGTGTCGCGAGAGCTGACCCCGAGGAACGCGTGCTCGGCCTTGCCCGAGGTGATCAGCTGGTCGGCGATCGCCTTGGCCTCCTTGACGGGGATGGCGAAGCCGATGCCGATGTTGCCGCTCTGGCTGCCCGACGAGCTCTGCCCGAGTGAGGCGATCGAGCTGTTGATGCCGATCAGCTCGCCCTTGGCGTTGACGAGCGCGCCCCCGGAGTTGCCGGGGTTGATGGCGGCCGAGGTCTGGATGGCGTTGGTGACCACCGGCTCGGCGGCCCCCTGGTTGCCCAGGGGGGACTGGTCGGCGGCGCCGGTGCTGACCGGCCGGTTGAGGGCCGAGACGATGCCGGTGGTCACCGTGCCCGACAGGCCGAGCGGGTTGCCGACGGCCATGACCGGGTCACCGACCGTGATGGCCTCGGAGTCACCGAGGGTGATCGGGGTGAGGTCGCTCGGACCCTTGGTGACCTTGATGATGGCCAGGTCGGTCGAGGGGTCGGTTCCCACGATGGTGGCCGCGTAGGTGCGTCCGTCGGCGAGCGTCACGCTCAGCGCTGCTTGGCTGTTGCCCGACGCGGCGGCGACGACGTGGTTGTTGGTGAGGATGTGACCGGAGCCGTCGAACACCACGCCGGAACCGGCATCCCCGCCCTGCCCCGTGGTCACGTTGATGCTGACGACGCTCGGTGACACCGCCTTCGCGACAGCCGACCAGTCGGGCGCCAGCGCATTGCCCTGCACGACGGTGGGCGAGCTGTTGGAGCTGGGGTTGGTCGTCGAGCTCGAGCTCTGGGTCGCGCCGGTCGTCCCGTTGTCTCGGGACTGGGTCACGGCGTAGGTGCCACCGCTCGCGAGCACCGCCGCGAGCAGGGCCACGCCGGCGGTCTCGGCGAAGCGTCGCCGCGGTCGTGGGCGCTCGTTCCTGCCCTCACCCGACGGCGGCACGGGCGGCGGTGGCGGCGGAGTCGGGTCGGGGTAGGAGCCGTACGCCGGCCGTTGCGGGTCGCCGGGCTCCCCGTTCCAGTACTGCGACATCGGGATCTGTTCGGTGTTGTCCGGCGCCATGGTCATGACTCCTCCTCTGTTGGTTCGTTACCCCCATCAGACCGGTCGACGTTGGGATGATGTTGTGCAGTTCCTAGGAATCGGCTGTGGACCTCAGCGGTTCGTCCCTGATCGGTGGCGCCACCGGCAGGTCGACCACGAAGGTGGCACCCCCGCCGACCGTCTCGTCGACCCGTACGACTCCTCCGTGCGCGTGCACGATGGCCTGAACGATGGCCAGGCCGAGCCCGTTGCCACCACCGCGGCCTCGGCTGCGGGACCAGTCGGTGCGGAAGAAGCGTTCGAAAACCGTTGCCCTGTCTGCCAACCCGATACCGTTGCCGTGGTCACGCACGTGCATGGTGACCCGGCCGACGCCGGCCCCGCCGACGAGGATCTCGACCGGGCTGCCGGCCGGCGTGTGCACGCGGGCGTTGGTCACGAGGTTCGTCACGACCTGGCGCAGCTGACGCTCGTCGGCCACGAGCTCGGTCGGCACGATGGGCCCGCTGATGCCGGATGCCGTGAAGTGGCGGTCGGGGCTGATGGTGCGGGCGTCCTGCGCCGCGTCGGCGGCGAGCACGGCCAGGTCGACCGGTTGGAGCTCGAGGGGGCGCTCACTGTCGAGCCGGGCGAGCGTGAGGAGGTCTTCGACGAGGCCGCTCATCCGGTGGCTCTCGCTCTCGATGCGCCCCATGGCTCCGGTGACAGCCTCCGGGGTCGGCAGGGCTCCCTGACGGTACAGCTCGGCGTACCCCGAGACGGCGGCGAGCGGGGTGCGCAGCTCGTGTGATGCGTCGGCGATGAAGCGGCGCATCTTCTCCTCGTTCGCCTCGCGCACGGCGAAACCGTGTTCGATGCGGGCCAGCATCGCGTTGAGCGAACGAGAGAGGGAAGCGACCTCGTCGTGGGTGTCCGGCACCTCGACGCGCTGGGTCAGGTCGCCGGCGGCGATGGCGGCGGCGGTGTCCTCGATACGAGTCAGCGGGCGGAAGGTGCGGCGCACCAGGTACCAGCCCAGACCGCCGCACGCGAGCAGCACGAGGGCCCCGATTCCCCCGGCGTACCAGAGGAACTGGTTGACCGTGTTGTGCAGCTGCCGCAGGGGCAGGGCCAGCACGAACGTGGCGTCCCGGCCGTTGTCGGGCAGGGCGAGGGCGAGCCAGTCGGGGCCGGTTCCCCCTTGAGAGCCGACCACGAAGGTCGTTCCCGCGATGACGAGGGGGTCATTGGGCGCCAGGTTCGGGATGGCAGCGCGCGCGGTCTCGGTGGCGGCCTCGCCGAGCGACACCTGGGCGTCGGTGCCCACCTGGAGGTAGCGCAGGGTGAAGCCGGTGGGTAGGGGAGGGGCGGACTGGGTGGCCTGCTCGACCTGCAACCGGGCGATGCCCGCCCCGTACACCCGCAGCTCCTGGTCGGCCTGCCCGAGCAGGTAGCGACCCAGCAGGTTGCTCACCACGACCATCGTCAGCATCAGAGCGATCAGGATCAGGCCCAGGGCCACCGTGAGCAGGCGCCACCGCAGGGGCAGAGCACGGAGCCGTCGGGGAGCGTCGAGCAGCCGGGCGACTCGGGGTCGCCTCGCGCGTTCGCTCTGGCCGGTCACGGTCAGGTGGGCGTCAGGTCGTCGCGGGCTCGGGGGGCACTCGCAGAACGTAGCCCACTCCACGCTTGGTATGGATCAATGACGGGCCGTCGGCGTCGATCTTGCGCCGCAGGTAGGAGATGTACGACTCGACGATGCCCGACTCACCACGGAAGTCGTAGTCCCACACGTGGTCGAGGATCTGCAGCTTCGACAGCACCCGGTTGGGGTTGAGCAGCAGGTAGCGCAGCAGCTTGAACTCCGTGGGCGAAAGGTCGATGATCCGACGGCCCCGGCGCACCTCGTGGGAGTCCTCGTTGAGCTCGAGGTCGAGGAAGCGAAGCACGGCCCCGTCGTCGACCGTGCCCCGGGTGCGACGAAGCACGGCCCGGATGCGGGCGATGACCTCTTCGAGGCTGAACGGTTTCGTGACGTAGTCGTCTCCACCGACGGTGAGGCCCTGGATCTTGTCGCCCGTCGCGTCACGGGCGGTGACGAACACGATGGGCTGCTGGCGGCCCCGGTCGCGCAGCCGCCGCGTCACCTCGAAGCCGTCGACGTCGGGCAGCATCACGTCGAGCACGACGAGGTCGGGCTCGGAGATCTCGGCCATCGCCAGGGCGGAGGCGCCGTCAGCGGCCGTCTCGACCTCGAACCCGGCGAACCGGAGGGATGTCGCGAGCAGCTCGCGGATGTTGGGCTCGTCCTCGACGACAAGCAGCTTTGCCTCTGGCGTCTGGGTCTCCACGTGGATGAGTGTCGGCGCGTTTGCTGGGAGTTCCCTGAGTATCCCCCGAAACTTGTCTCCACGCTCGTCAAGCGCTCGTCAAGCGCTCGTC
>JBBSTU010000051.1:0-20532 GCA_038235595.1 Actinomycetales bacterium
AGCATCCTTCGAGCCGGGTCGAGACGGCAAGGGGAGGCGGCTCAGTGGCCGGGGCCGGGGTGGGTCTCGACCCCACTAGGGGCAAGTGGTCAGGTGCACTGCGCGGCTGGCCCAGGGGCACACGGTGTCGTACCCCAGCGAGAGGTAGAGGTGGCGAGCGGCGCCGTTGGTGGAGTAGAGCGCCAGTGTGCACACCTCGTGCTCGAGAACCGCTCGCCGGGTGAGGGCCCCCACGATCTCGCGTCCGAGCCCGCGGCCGCGAAGGGACCGGTCGACCGCGACCGACACCAGGTGGGGGGCTCCAGCGGGGGTACGACCGGACGCTGCGACCGCGGCCAGCGCTCCCGACGAGGTCTCGATCGCGAACCACTGCTCACCAGAACCGGGAGCCGCGTCGGCGGTGGGGGAGTGCTCGGCAAGAAACGCTGTCACCTCGTCGCGGCGGCCCACGTCGTCAAGGGGCACCACGGCATCCGACCGGCCCCCACCCGCCGACTCGGGGGGAGGCTCCTGCGTGACGAGCCACTCCCAGTCACCCCCCGAGCCCACCCGCCACTGCTGCCGCAACTGCGGTTCGAGGTGTTGGGGAAGGGTCACCGAGACGGATCCGCGACGGCCGCTGACGGTTCGCTCGTGCCGCTCCAGCACGGGGAGGTGCTCGATGAGCGCGCCCACACCAGAGTCGTCGCCGAGCAGCACGTACGAGGCGCCGTGGCGGTCGCTCTCTCGCCGGAAGGCGACCGCGCCCGGGGCCTGCCACCACGTGTCGGCCCGGTGCGGGGAGAGCTCGAAGCGCACGAACGGATGCCGGTGGGTGGCCTCGAGCAGCGCGTCGTACCCGTGGTTCTCGACCGGTGGGTGGCCGGCTGCGGGCTGGCCCCCGTGGTTCCCGTGGCCCACTGGCGGCGTCATCCCTCGGTGATGCCGAACCGGTCGTGGAGCCGGCGCAGCGGAGCCGGCGCCCACCAGTTCCACTTGCCGAGCAGCGTCATGGTGGCCGGCACGAGCAGCATCCGCACCAGGGTCGAGTCGACGATCACGGCGGCCACGAGCGCGAGGCCCATCTCCTTGATGATGAGGATGTCGCCGGCGATGAACCCGCCGAACACGATCACGATGAGCAGTGCCGCCGAGGTGATGATGCGACCGGTGCGCTGCAGGCCGAGGGAGACCGCGCGGTCGTTGTCGTCGCCCGCCCGGTAGAACTCGGTGATGCGCGAGAGCAGGAAGACCTCGTAGTCCATCGAGAGTCCGAAGCCGAACGCGAGCACGAGGAAGGGCACCATCGACTCGACGGCGCCCACCGACGAGAAGTTGAGCAGGCCTTCGAGGTGGGGGGTCTCGAAGATCCAGACCGTGATGCCCAGGGCGGCGCCGAGGGAGATGACGTTGAGGATCAGGGCCTTGATCGGCACGATGACCGAGCCGGTCATGAGGAAGAGCAGCACGAAGGTGCCCAGCACGACGAGCCCGACCGCGTAGGGCGCGCCCTTGGCCATCGAGTCGAGGAAGTCGATCTGCCCGGCCGCCTGACCGGTGGTCAGGGTGGTGAAGCCGGGCCGGGTGTCGTCTCGGATGTGGTGCACCAGGGCCTGCGCCTGGTCGGAGTTGGGATCACCGGCGACCATGATGCTGGCCAGCTGGTGGTCGGGACCGAGCGGCCGTACGGTCACGTCGGTGACACCCGGTCGGCTCTTCAGGGTCTGGGCCCACGCGGTGACCGCTGCCGTGTCGGTGCTGGTGGCGACGACAGACACCTCCGGCGCGGCGAGGGCCGGGTAGTCGGCGGTGAGGTTCTCGAAGAACACCCGTTGGGGTGCGCCGGTGGGCAGCAGCTCGGTGCCCGACGAGGTGAGCTTCATGCCGAAGGCCGGCAGCGCCAGGGTGACCAGCACGGCCACCGAACCCAGGATCACCCACACCGGTCGTCGCTGCACACCGTGGGCCAGGCGTGAGAAGAAGCCGGTGTCTGACTCCTGCACGTTCGCCTTGCGCGAGAGCCGCTTGGCGCCGAGCACCGCCAAGGCGGGAACCAGCGTGACCGAGACGACCATGGCGACGAGCACCACGCTCACCCCGGCGAGGCCGATCGCCTTCATGATGTCGGCCTCGAACACGAGCAGCCCGGCGAGGGCGATGGCGACGGTGAGCCCGCTGAACAGCACCGTTCGACCGGCTCGGTCGACGGTGCGTTCGGCAGCGGTGATGACCTCCTCGTGGGTCGCTCGGCCACGCCGCTCGCGCCGGGAGAGCTCTTCGCGAAACCGGCTCACGATGAGCAGGCCGTAGTCGATAGAGAGGCCCAGGCCGAGCAGCGTCACGATGTTGACGACCGTGGCGTCGAGGTCGAGTGCGTGCGAGAAGCCGAACAACGACAACAGCGCCCCGCCGATCGAGACCACGGCGCCGATGATCGGCATGCCGGCGGCGAGGAAGCCGCCGAACACGAACAGCATCACCAGGAAGGTGAGGGGCAGCGCGATGCCCTCACCGCGCAGCAGGTCGCGTTCGATCGTGCTCGTGATCGCCTTCAGCACGGGCCCGAAGCCGCCCACGGTGCCCTTGGCGTCCATCGCCGTCGAAACCTCGAGAAGCGCCGTGTCGACGGCGGCCTCGGCAGTGTCCTGCGCGGCCTTGTCGAGACCGGGGTCGAAGTCGACCACGGTGACGAACTTGCCTGCGTCAGTGGTTCCCCCGCTGAGCAGACTGGCCACCGAAGGGTCGGTGATCCCGTTGGGCGCGAGCAGCGGCGACCGGACGCCGTTGACGCCGGGGATGTCCCTGATCTTCGCCGCCGCCCCGGCCCCGGCCATCACGACGGCCGGGTCGGTGAGGTCAGCGTCTGTGACCTGGAGGGTCAGGGTGGTCAGAGACGGCTCCACCGAGCTGATGACGTCCTGCGCCTGTTGGGCCTCGCCGTTGACCCCCGGGGCGCCCGACTGCAGACGGTTGAACAACGACTCACCGGTGACGCCGCCGACCGCCACCGCGAAACACACGACCGCCGCGACCGCCCAGGCGATGACGAACCGCCACGGGTGCCGGCCGATGACCCCGCCCAGACGGGTCAGCAACGACCGCCGTGGCGAGGTGCGGGTGGGGCCGGTCTCGGGAGGCGACACGGCACCCAGGTCGGTTTCGCCGGTGCGGTCGGGCCCGGCATCCGGCTCGGTCGATGGTCTTCCGGTTGAGCTACCGGACGGCCTACCGGGTAGGCCGCTGACGAGGACGGTGGGCGACCCGGGGGGCGACGCAACGTCGGCACCGCTGTCGGCAGAGGGGGAGGGCACCCGACTAGCCTTCCACAGTGACCTCTGACGATCTCTTCGGCGCCGCCGCCGCAGACGGAGCCGCTGACCGGCCCGCCTCGTCGGGCGCCGCCCCGCTCGCTGTGCGGATGCGCCCGCGAACCCTCGAGGAGGTGCGTGGGCAGGCCGCGGTGCTGCGCCAGGGGAGCCCGCTCCGGCGCCTCATCGAAGGCGCTCGGGGCGCCGCGGGGCCATTGTCGGCGATCATCTGGGGCCCGCCGGGCACCGGCAAGACCACCTTGGCGCACCTCGTCGCCACGGCGGCCGACCGTACCTTCGTCGAGCTCTCGGCTGTGACGGCCGGCGTCAAGGACGTGCGCGGCGTCATGGAGGCCGCAGTGCGTGGGCGTGAGCTGTACGGCCGCCAGACCGTGCTCTTCCTCGACGAGATCCACCGCTTCACCAAGGCCCAACAGGACGCCTTGCTGCCGGGAGTGGAGAACCGCACGGTCATCCTCGTCGCCGCGACGACCGAGAACCCGTCGTTTTGCATCATCGCCCCGTTGATGTCGCGCTCGGTGCTGGTCACCTTGGAGTCACTCTCGGATGGCGAGGTCGCGGAGGTCATCGACGCCGCCCTGACCGACGAGCGTGGACTCGCCGGTGCTCACACCCTCGAGTCCGCTGCCCGGGGCCACCTCGTGCGCATCTCAGGCGGCGACGCGCGCCGGGCGCTCACCTCGCTCGAAGCAGCGGCGGGCGTGGCGCTGGATGTCGTGCCGCCCGGCACCGTGAGTGACGATCCCGTGCCGATCACCCTCGCCCAGGTCGAACAGGCCGTCGCCCACGCCGCCGTGCGCTACGACCGGGCCGGCGACCAGCACTACGACGTGGCCAGTGCCCTCATCAAGTCGATGCGCGGCAGCGACGTCGACGCCGCCCTGCACTACCTCGCCCGCATGCTCGAGGCCGGTGAGGACCCCCGGTTCATCGCGCGACGCATCGTGATCGCGGCGAGCGAGGACGTAGGAATGGCCGACCCGACCGCCCTGCAGACCGCCGTGGCGGCGCTGCACGCCGTGGCCCAGATCGGCATGCCCGAGGCGCGAATCATCCTCGCCCAGGCGGTCGTGCACAACGCGCTGGCTCCGAAGTCGAACGCGTCGTACGCCGGGATCAACGCCGCCATCGCCGACGTTCGCGCCGGGCGCGGCGGGGCCGTGCCACCGCACCTACGCGGCAGCGGTTACGCCGGGGCCGAGCGGCTCGGCCACGGCGCCGGCTACGTCTACTCCCACGACGAGCCGGAGGGGGTGGCCCGTCAGCAGTACCTGCCCGACGACCTCGAGGGCGCCACGTACTACACCCCCACCGACCGCGGTTTCGAAGAGCGAATCCGGGCCCGGTCGCAGTGGCTGGCGGGGCGGTTGGGGCGCCGGCCACGAGATGAGACCTGACTGGGCGCCGGATGGGCGAAGCGTGCGATTGTTTCGATCGTGTTGCGCTCTGACGGACGATGTTGGGCATTCCTGGTGTCTCGGTAACGATTTGTCATCCAAGGGCGTCTCGATGCTTGGACACGGCCAGATCCTGTGACAGTGTGACGACGTCCCAGCGGGTGGTGCACGGATAGCGGCTCCTGCCCGTCTCGGACCGGTCGGCCGACCAGTGCAGGTCGACCCGGAGATAACACCACCAGGATGGAGACGATGCGTTGAACGCCATGCCAGGCTCATCAACGGACTCGGTGGCCGACGAGATCGAGGCCGAAGAGCTTGAGTCTGAGAAGCAGCGAGCCAGGGGTGCCAAGAACGCCGACGTCCGCACCGGCCGTTCCCCTGGGCGAGTCGCTTACGACCGGCTGAAGAAGGACAAGGTCGCTATTGTCTGCCTCATCGTCATCATCTTCTTCATCCTGCTGGCGATCTTCGCCCCCCTTGTCGTGTCGCTCGAGGGGGTCGACCCCACCACGGGGGCCGAGGCCACCGTGGACAAAGTTCACACTGACCTGATCGACTTCAACGGTCTGCCCACGGTCGGAATGAGCTCGGCGCACTGGCTCGGGGTCGAGCCTCGCCTGGGCCGCGACCTGTTCGCCCGGTTCGCCTTCGGGGCCCGGCCGTCACTGATCATCGGGTTCTCGGCGGCTGCGGCCTCGACGATCATCGGGGTCACGCTGGGCCTGATGGGCGGTTACCTCGGCGGCTGGGTCGACCGGATCATCACCTGGATGATCGACTTCTTCCTCAGCCTCCCGCTGCTGCTGGTCGTGCTGGCCGTGGTGCCGATCGTGCAGCTGCGCATTGCCGGAGGGAACCGGCTCACCGCCGAGCAGACCTCCACCATCCGCTTCTGGGTGCTCATCGCGATCTTGGTCGTTTTCGGCTGGATGGGCCTGGCCCGACTGGTGCGCGGTGAGGTCAAGAGCCTGCGCGAGCGCGAGTTCGTGCAGGCGGCCCGAGCCATCGGCGTGCCGACCCGACAGATCCTCTTCAAGGAGATCCTGCCCAACCTCGTCGGGCCGATCATCGTCTCGGCCTCGATCGCCGTGCCGACCTACATCTCCTTCGAGGCCACCCTCAGCTACCTCGGTGCCGGGCTCGTCGAGCCCACCGCGTCGTGGGGCAGAACCATCGCCGACGCCCAGAACTACTTCGAGATCTACCCCCTCTGGCTCTGGCCGTCGGTCATCGGCCTGTCCATCCTCGTGCTCGCGCTCACCCTGCTCGGTGACTCCATCCGCGACGCGTTCGACCCCACCAGCCGCCGTTGACCCGATCGGTCGCGGCCCATCAAGAAGTTCTCGGCACAGCGTCGAGGCACGCACACAAGGGAGCAACAACAATGCGCTGGACCAAAGTCCTGACCGTCGGGGCCGTGGCCTCGCTCGGTCTCGTCACCGCCTGCGGCGCGCCGAAGTCGGGTGGCGACACCGCACCGGGTGGCCCCAAGGCCACCAATGGATCGCCCGAGGGCGCTACCGCGGCTCTCGACCCAACGGCCAAGGGGCCGCTGCCGGAAATCTCCGGCGCGAAGAAGGGTGGCACGGTCACAGTGTCATACGCGTCCACGCCGGCGAACTTCGACCCCAGCGACCAGTTCTACCAGGACACCGCGGTCATCTTCTCGCTGACCAACCGCGCCCTGACCACGTTCACCCTGCGTGACGGCAAGTCGGTGCTCGTTCCCGACCTCGCCACCGACCTCGGCACGCCGTCGGCCGACGGCCTGACTTGGACCTTCACTCTCAAGGACGGCATCAAGTACGAGGACGGCAGCCCGGTCAAGGCCGCCGACATCGTCTTCGCCGCCAAGCGGTCGTTCGACCCCGACCTGGCGGCCAACGGCCCGACCTACCAGAAAGAGTTCTTCAAGGGCGGCGGCGACTACAAGGGCCCGTACCAGGGTGACAAGAACTGGAAGGGCGTCGAGGCGACCGACGAGAAGACCATCGTCTTCCACCTCGAGAAGAAGTTTCAGACCCTTCCCTACTTCGTCTCGTTCAACCAGTTCACCCCGATCCCCGAGGCCAAGGACAAGAAGGCCGACTACCAGCTGCACCCGATCGCGACCGGCCCGTACATGTTCGACAAGTACACCCCCGGCACCGAGCTCTTTCTCAAGCGCAACCCCAACTGGGACCCGGCCACCGACCCGGCCCGGCACAACTACCCCGACGGCTTCCACTTCAAGTGGGGTGTCGACACGGTCAAGACGCAACAGGCCATCCTGGCCAGCACCGGTGACGACGCCACGACCCTGAACTGGGACCAGATCGACTCTTCGCTGGCACCGCAGATTGAAGGACCGAAGAAGGACCAGTTCGTCGAGGGCCCCTCGTCGTGCGTCTTCACCACGAACATGGACGCCACGAAGATCAAGGACATCAACGTGCGCCGGGCCATCGCCGTGGCGTGGCCGATCGACTCGATCCACAAAGCCGCCGGCGACACGACGCACTCGTTCGCGCCGGCCACCACGATGATTCCGCCGCAGATCCCGGGCCGGCTCGACTTCAAGGTCGAGGGCGTGAACGGTCAGGGCGACGGCGACCCGGCCAAGGCCAAGAAGATGCTGGCCGACGCGGGCTACGGCCCCGACAAGCCGTACGAGCTGATCTACTACTACACCAATGACGACGCGACCGCCCAGAAGGTCAACCAGGTGCGCAAGCAGAAGCTGCAGGCCGCAGGCTTCAAGGTCACCGACATCGGCGTTCCCGGAAAGGAACGACGCGGCATCGTCGGCAAGCCGAACGGCAAGTACAACATGCTGCAGAGCCCGGCCGGCTGGTGCTTCGACTGGCCGTCTGCCGACTCGATCATCCCGCCCACCTTCGGCACGATCGCCCTATCACAGGGTGGCACGACGTTCGGTAACTTCTCCGACGCCAAGATCGACGCCGAGATCAAGCGTATCCAGCAGCTCGACATCAAGGAGCAGGGCCCGGAGTGGGGCAAGATGGACAAGTGGCTCCTCGAGAACTACATGCTCGCGTTCCCGACCTACTACGACAAGGGCAACACGACGTTCGGTTCGAAGCTCAAGAACGTGCAGAACAACCCGAACAAGGGCATCACCGAGCTGACCTCCATCTGGGTCGACCAGTAAGCAAGCTCTCCGGCGGCCTCCTCGTTCCTGAGGGTCCCGCTTGACCAGCTCGATCCGGGTGGGTCCCGGAAATTGTTCCGGGACCCACCCGTCGGCCCAACTGTTGTGGAAGGCAGTCAGTGCTCATCTACATCCTTCGTCGTGCGGGGCTGGCGCTCAGCGTCATTCTCGCGACCCTCGTGACGACCTTCACGGTGTTCTTCGCGGGCCCGTCCGACCCCGCGTTGTCGCTCTGCCCCGAGAACCGGTGCAACGCCGAACGTCTCCAGGCCATCCGCGTCAACCTCGGTCTCGACCGGCCGCTCACGGTGCAGTTCGTCGAGTACTTCAAGGGCCTGCTCATCGGGCGCGACTTCGAGTTCGCGGGTGAGACCACCCACTGTGGCGCCCCGTGTCTTGGCTTCTCGTACCACACCGGTCGTTCGGTCAACGACGAGCTGTTCAGCCGGTTCCCCAACACCGTGGTGCTGGCCCTGATGGCCACCGTTGTCTTCCTCATCGTCGGGGTCACCATCGGCATCATCGCGGCCGTCAAGCGTGGCACGGCCACCGACCGCATGCTGATCGGTAGCTCGCAGGTCTTCGGCGCCATCCCGTACTACATCCTCGCGCTGCTCTTCGCGCTCTACGTGGTGACGTTCTGGAGGGTGCTGCCTCAGTACAGCTCGTTCAGTGAAGGGCTAGGGGTGTATTTCGCCGGGATGTTGGCACCGGCCCTCATCCTTGGGCTCGTCACCTCCACCTCCTACACCCGTTACACGCGCAACTCCATGATCGAGACCTTGTCGATGGACTATGTGCGCACCGCGCGGTCGAAGGGTATCTCCGAGAACCGGGTGCTGATCAAGCACGGGTTCCGGGCCGCCATGAGCCCGGTGGTGACCATCCTCGGTCTCGATATCGCTGGTCTGCTCACCGGAACCCTGATCACCGAGAAGATCTTCGAGGTCGACGGCATTGGCCGACGAGCCCTGCAGGCCCTCTTCGACGACGACCTCCCGGTGATCATGGGCTCAGTGCTCATCGCTGCTGTCGTCGTCGTGATCGCCAACCTCATCGTCGACATCGGCTACTCCTTCATCGACCCGAGAGTGAGGCTCTCGTGACCGCCACCGCACAGCAGTTCACGACGACCACTGGCGAAGCGAGCAAGGCTGGCGACGTCGTGCTGGACGTCGACGATCTCTCCATCGTCTTCCCCACGGAGGAAGGGCTGGTGCGAGCTGTCTCCAACCTCACGTACCAGGCCCGACTCGGGCGAACCTTAGCCATCGTGGGCGAGTCCGGCTCGGGCAAGTCGGTCTCGAGCATGGCGGTGCTCGGTCTGCACGACCCCAAGCGCACTCAGATCACCGGCAGCATCAAGCTCGACGGGCTGGAGCTGGTCGGGGCCTCGCAGTCGACCTTTCAGCACCTGCGCAGCACCAAGGCCGCCATGGTCTTCCAAGACCCGCAGAGCTCGTTGCACCCCTTCTACAAGGTGGGCACGCAGATCGCCGAGGCCTACCGCGCCCATCACAAGGTGAGCAACGCGGTGGCCCAGAAGCGGGCCGTGGAGATGCTCGACCTCGTCGGCATCCCCACCCCCAAGCGGCGGGCCCAGCAGTTCCCGCACGAGTTTTCCGGCGGTATGCGCCAGCGAGCCATGATCGCGCTGGGTCTGGTCAACGATCCGAAGCTGCTCATCGCCGACGAGCCGACGACCGCCCTCGACGTGACGGTGCAGGCGCAGATCCTCGACCTCATCAACGACATGCAGAAGGAGTTCGGCTCGGCCGTCATCCTCATCACTCACGACCTGGCCGTGGTCGCCGAGACAGCCGATGACATCGTCGTAATGTACGCGGGCCGGGGCGTCGAGAAGGGCAACGCCAAGGAGGTGCTGGCACAACCGTCGATGCCGTACACCTACGGGCTGCTGCAGTCGATCCCGTCGGCCTCCGATGACGCTACTGGCGAGCTCAAGGCGATCCGGGGCGCACCCCCGAGCCTGCTCAACCTGCCAACCGGCTGCTCCTTCCATCCCCGGTGCGACTTCAAGGAACTTGTCGGTCCCGCCTGCATCACTACTCTGCCCGAGTGGCGACCGACGCCGGGGTTGGCCAACCGCGAGATCCGATGTCACCTCGACGACCCGGTGGCTGTGCTTCGAGCCGACGAGGAGGCCCTCCATGAGTGACGCGCCGCTGCTGAAGGTGACAGACCTGCAACGTCACTTCCCGTTCAAGGAGGTACAGGGGCTGCGGATGGTCAAGGCGACCGTACAGGCCGTCGATGGCGTTAGCTTCTCCTTGGAGCGCGGTCAGACGCTGGGTCTGGTCGGTGAGTCAGGGTGTGGCAAGTCGACCACCGCGCGCCTCATCACTCGGCTCGACGAGCCCACCGGAGGCAGCGTCGAGTTCCAGGGGCGTGACATCACCCACCTGAAGGAGTCGCAGCTGCGCGGGATCCGTCGCGATATCCAGATGATCTTTCAGGACCCCTACAGCTCGCTGAACCCCCGACACACGGTCGGCGCGATCCTGACCACCCCGCTGAAGGTGCACGGTCTGCACAAGGGTAAGGAGAAGCAGCGGGTGCAGGAGCTGCTCGAGCTGGTGGGTCTCAACCCTGAGCACATCAACCGCTACCCGTCGGAGTTCTCGGGCGGTCAGCGTCAGCGCATCGGTATCGCCCGCGCTCTGGCGGTCGAGCCGAAGCTGATCATCGCCGACGAGCCGGTGTCGGCGCTCGACGTATCGATCCAGGCCCAGGTGATGAACCTGCTGGGGCGCCTGCGCAACGAGCTCGACCTCGCGTTCATCTTCGTGGCCCACGACCTCGGGGTGGTGCGCCACTTCTGCGACCAGGTCGCGGTCATGTACCTCGGCAAGATTGTCGAGTACGGCGACAAGCGCAAGATCTACGACCTGCCCGAGCACCCTTACACGCAGGCGCTGCTCTCTGCCGCGCCAGATATTGCGGTCGCCCGGGGAGCACAACGGCCTGAGCGGATCCGCCTGGTGGGTGACGTGCCGAGCCCCATCAGCCCGCCCAGTGGATGCCGCTTCCGCACCCGCTGCTGGAAGGCGCAGGACATCTGCGCCGAGCAGGAGCCCCCTCTCATCCCGTCCACCTCGACCGACGAGGCTCGCGGGGGCCGTGAGACGGGGCTGCACCTGCAGGCCTGTCACTTCCCCGAGGTCAAGCCCAACATGGCGCCCCACGCCGAGTCGGCCTGATTCGAAGGCAGCGCGAACGCCGTAACAGGATGCCGCTGGGCCGGAGGTGTTTCCCTTCGTGCCCAGCGGCATCCGTCTGCCGGTGGTCACTGGGTGGGCTCGGGCTGGCTGGGGATGTCCGTGGGTAGTTCGGCGGCTTCGGTTAGGCTGAGGACCGGCCGCGTAACCTTGGTCGAGGTCTCGGAGGTGGTGACGGTGAGGGTTGGTTTGCCGACGCCGGCGACCGGGCGCCGGGGGGCCCGAGCTCTGCGGGGGTCAGCCGCGCCCGCGTGAGGCGCCCTCCTGTCCCCGCCCGCTCACTTCTGCCGACCGACGCAGACCACCACCGACCCAAGGAACTTCATGGAAACCGCTGAGATCAGACGACGTTGGCTCACCTTCTTCGAGGATCGCGGGCACACGGTCGTGCCCAGCGCGCCGCTGCCGTTCAACGACCCGAACCTGCTCTTCGTCGCCGCCGGCATGGTTCCCTTGGCCAAGTACTTCGCGGGGCAGGAGACGCCCCCGTGGAAGCGCGCCACGTCGGTGCAGAAGTGCGTGCGCACCCCCGATCTCGAAGAGGTCGGCAAGACGAGCCGCCACGGCACGTTCTTCCAGATGAACGGCAACTTCAGCTTCGGTGACTACTTCAAGCACGAGGCCATCCAGTTCGCCTGGGAGCTGCTGACCACCGCTCAGCCCGAGGGTGGCTACGGGCTCGACCCCGAGAAGCTGTGGGCCACCGTCTACGACGACGACGACGAGGCAGCCGCCCTCTGGCTCGAGCTGACCGACATTCCTCGCGAGCGCGTCGTGCGGCGCGGCAAGGCCGACAACTACTGGCACATGGGCATCCCCGGCCCCGGCGGCCCGTGCAGCGAGATCTTCATCGACCGCGGTGCCGAGTACGGCCGCGACGGTGGTCCGGCCGTCGACGAGGACCGCTTCATGGAGATCTGGAACCTGGTCTTCATGCAGTACCAGCTGAACGCGGTGCGCTCCAAGGTCGACTTCGACGTGGCCGGGCCGCTGCCCGCCCAGAACGTCGACACCGGCATGGGGCTCGAGCGGGTGGCCAGCGTGCTGCAGGGCGTCGACAACCTCTACGAGATCGACGAGGTCTTCCCGGTGCTCGACGCCGCCGCCGAGATGGCGGGCAAGCACTATGGAGCCGTCCCCAGCCATGTGGCGGCTCAGAGTCACCCCGATGACGTGCGGCTGCGGGTCGTGGCCGACCACGTGCGCACCTCGCTGATGCTCATCGGTGACGGGGTGACACCCGGCAACGAGGGCCGCGGCTACGTGTTGCGTCGGATGCTGCGTCGGGCCGTGCGTGCGATGCGACTGCTCGGGGTCGACGAGCCGACGCTGCCACACCTGCTGCCGGTGAGCATGGAACGGATGAGCCAGAGCTATCCGCAGCTGCGCACCGACTTCGGCCGGATCAGCCAGGTCGCGTACGCCGAGGAGGAGGCGTTCCGGCGCACCCTCGCCAGCGGCACCACCCGCCTGGACAACGCCGTCGCCGGCGTCAAGAGCTCGGGTGGGTCGCGGCTGTCGGGTGACGAGGCGTTCGCGCTTCACGACACCTACGGCTTCCCGATCGACCTGACCCTCGAGATGGCTGCCGAGCAGGGGGTGCAGGTCGACGAGCCGGGCTTCCGCACCCTGATGAGCGAGCAACGAGCACGAGCCAAGGCCGATGCCCGGGCCAAGCGGCACGCGCACGACGACACGCTCGTCTACCGGGCCGTGGCCGACCGGATCGGTCGTGAGGTGGAGTTCACCGGCTACGACCAGGTGACGACCGAGGCCACGGTCCGCGGGTTGATCCGTGACGGTGCGGCCGTCGACCGCGCTGCGGCCGGCGAAGAGGTCGAGGTCGTGCTCGACCGCACGCCGCTCTACGCCGAGTCAGGTGGGCAGCAGCCCGACCACGGCCGCATCCGGCTCGCGAACGGCACGCTGCTGGAGGTGAGCAACGTGCAGCGCCCGATCACCGGCCTCGTGGTCCACCACGCCACGGTGCTCGAGGGCGAGGTCGCCGTGGGCGAGACCGCTGAGGCGGAGGTCGACGTGGTGCGGCGCCGCTCGATCTCGCGCGCTCACACGGCCACACACATGGTTCACCAGGCGCTGCGTGACGAGCTAGGCCCCACCGCCACCCAGGCCGGGTCGGAGAACTCGCCCGGCCGTCTCCGGTTCGACTTCAAGGCGTTGCAGGCGGTCTCTTCAGCCGCTATGAACGAGATCGAGGCCCGCATCAACGCCGTGCTGCTCGACGACCTTCCCGTCACGGCCGACGTGATGGGCATCGACGACGCCCGCAAGCTGGGCGCGATGGCACTGTTCGGCGAGAAGTACGGTGACCGGGTTCGGGTCGTCTCGATCGGCGAGTGGTCGCGCGAGTTCTGCATCGGCACCCACACGCCGCGCGTCGGCCAGATCGGGGTCGTCAAGCTGCTCGGCGAGAGCTCGATCGGTTCGGGTGTGCGTCGGGTCGAGGCGCTCGTCGGCACCGACGCGTACACCCACCTCGCCCGGGAGGCCGTGCTCGTGAACCAGCTGACCGCCACCCTCGGGGTTCCGCGTGACCAGCTGCCCGACCGCGTGGCCGGCCTCGTGGCGAGGCTGAAGGATGCCGAGAAGCAGATCGCGGCGGTCAAGGCGGCCCAGGTTCTCGGCGCAGCCGCAGGGCTCGTCTCGAGCGCTCGAGACCTGGGCGGGGTGACTTTCGTGAGCCACGACGCCGGCGAGCACGTGGGCGCCGACGACCTCCGTGCGCTCGTGCTCGACGTGCGAGGCCGGCTCGGCAACGACCGTCCGGTGCTGGTGTCGATGGCGTCGGTCTCAGGTGGACGACCTCTCGTCATCGTCGCGACGAACGGGCGGGCCCGCGAGCTCGGCCTCAAGGCCGGTGCCTTCGTGCGGTCGGCGGCCAAGAAGCTCGGCGGTGGCGGCGGCGGGAAGGACGACATCGCGCAGGGTGGTGGCACCGATGCGTCACAGGTGCCCGCTGCGCTCGGCGCCGTGGAGGATGAGCTGCGTTCGCGGCCCGCATGAGTGATGCCGTCGGCGGGTCCGAGGCGTCCGTGCCGGTCGACGGGCGAGCAGACGAGGGGGCCGGCGTCCGTTCCGGCGTGCGCGTGGGCGTCGACGTGGGGAGCGTGCGCGTCGGTGTGGCGGCATCCGACCCGTCAGCGGTGCTGGCCCACCCGGTGCGCACCCTGGCTCGCGACCTGCAGGGTGGCTCCGACCTCGAGGCACTCGTCGTGCTGGTCGCCGAGCTCGAGGCTGTCGAGGTCGTGGTCGGACTGCCCCGGCTGATGTCGGGCGCGGAGGGCGAAGCGGCTCGGCTGGCGCGCGACTACGCGGTGAACCTGGCCAGACGGATCCGGCCCGTCGAGGTGCGGCTGGTCGATGAACGCTTGACGACTGTGGCCGCACATCGCAGACTACGCGACAGCGGCGTGCCCGGTCGGGGGCAGCGGGCCGTCGTCGACCAAGCTGCTGCAGTGCTCATTCTGCAGTCCGCCCTGGACGCCGCGGCGTCCACCGGGCGGGCAGTCGGCGAACTCGTCCCGGCCAGGGGCAGACCCCGGAAGAAGGAACGGCACCGATGACCGACCACCTGGAGTCATCCATCTTCGGGGAGCACGACGACCACCCTGACGCCCTCGCGGGTGGGCACCACGACACCGGTCCCGAGGGGTCACCGGCCGCTGCCGCCGCGATGGAGCGGGTCGGCCGCCGAGGTCGTCGCAGCTCCCGCCGCTCTGGGCCTGCGGCCGGTCCGGGTCGGCCACGACGTTCCAAACCGTCGATCTGGCGCCGTCTGGTCGTCATCGTGCTGGCGCTGGCGGTCGTGGGCGGCGGCGTGACGGTGGCCTTCGTGGTGCTGCGCCCCGTGGTCGAGGGCTTCCTCGAGTCGAACGACTATCCGGGGCCGGGCAAGGGGGAGGTGTCGGTCACCGTGGCCCCAGGCTCCGGGGGCTCAGCCATCGCTGAGCTGCTCGTAGCCCGGGGTGTCGTCAAGACGAGCAAGGCATTCAACGAGGCGGCAGCCGCCGACGAGAAGTCGAGCGGCATCCAGCCCGGGGTGTACAAGCTCAAGGAGGCGATGAAGGCGAGCGATGCCCTCGCTGTGCTCGTCGACCCCGCCAACCGGGTCATCACCCGCGTCGTGATCCCGGAAGGCCTCTGGGCGACCGAGATCTACGCCAAGCTCTCGCAACAGACCGGCATCCCGGTGGCCAAGTACGTCGCGGCGGCCAAGGACGGCGCGGCGCTGGGACTGCCGTCGTCGGCGAAGGGCAACGTGGAGGGGTACCTGTTCCCGGCCAGCTACGAGTTCGAGCCCGGCTCCAGCGCCGCTGACCAGCTGGAGCAGATGGTGGCGCAGTCGACCAAACGCCTCACGGCGCTCGGAATCACCCCCGACAAGATGGAGCGCGTCGTCATCATCGCGAGCCTCGTCGAGGCCGAGGCCAGCAGGCCGGCCGACCGGCCCAAGGTGGCTCGGGTCGTGGAGAACCGCCTCGCCGACGGCATGCGTCTTCAGCTCGACTCGACGGTGAGCTACGCCGCCGGGCGACGCAGCGCGACGACGACGAACCAGGAACGCGCCAGCAACAGCCCCTACAACACCTACAAGGTGGCCGGTCTGCCGGCTGGACCGATCAGCAACCCGGGAGAAAGCGCCATCGAGGCGGCGGCCAAGCCGGCCGCCGGCGACTGGACCTACTTCGTCACCGTCAACCCGACCACGGGCGAGACCAAGTTCACCAACGACTACAAGCAGCACCTCGCCAACGTCAAGGAGTTCCAGGCCTGGTGTCAGGCGAACAAGGGAAAGTGCTGACCCCGGCGTCGTCAGCCCCGGAACACAATGGGGTGAATCGGCTTCGTTGCGCGGTCTGGGGCTCACCGATTGCGCACTCTCTCTCGCCGGTGCTGCACCGAGCCGCCTACCTGGCCCTGGGCCTGAACGACTGGACCTATGAGCGGCGTGAGGTCGACGAACGTGGCTTCGGGGCCGCCTTCGACGACCTCGACGAGGCCTGGCGCGGCCTCTCGCTCACCATGCCGCTCAAGGGGGTTGCGCTGCGTAGGGCAGTGGCGGCCAGCGACACAGCCCGCGAGACGGGCGGCGCCAACACGCTCGTGCGCCACGACGACGGGTGGCACGCCCACAACACCGACGTGTACGGCATCCGGGCCGCACTGGCGGAGGTGCTGCCGGTGGGCGCCGAGCTGCGTAGGGCACTCGTCGTCGGCTCCGGCGCGACCGCGCGTTCGGCGGTTGCCGCCCTGGCGGGAGCCGGGGTGCGCGGCGTGACCTTCATGGTTCGCGGTGCCGTTCGCCCGGAGACCGCGACGCAGGCGGAGCACGCCGGGCTGACGGTCGATGTCGTGCCGTGGGGATCGTGGCCGCGCTGCGACGTCGTGGTGAGCACGGTGCCGCCCTCGGCGGTCGTGGGTCTCGACACCTTTCCTGCGGCCGCCCGAGTCGGTTCGGGCGCCGTGCTCGACGTCGTCTACGGCTCAGGCGAGACCGCCCTCGAACGGGTCGCCGTGAACCGAGGCTGGCACCGCGCCCGGGGCGTCGACATGTTGCTGCACCAGGCCACCGAGCAGGTTCGGCTCATGACGGGACGCCCCGCCCCCGTCGAAGCCATGCGCGAGGCTCTCGACCGCGCGCGCGCCACCCCCGGTGACCGGGCTCAAGTGCCCCCGTCGTCGGCGCGCGCCCAGGACCCGTCGACCACGTCGGGCTCGTGACCTGGGCCGCGGCGCCGGCCACGCCCTGGTGGTTCGTGGCCGTCGTGGCGCTCGCGGGAGCCGCTGTGGGGCTGATGCTCACGCCGCGACTGGCCTCCGGTGGTCACCGGATCGACGACGAGGCAGGGCCGATGCCGTTCCCGGCCTGGGTCGTGTCGCCGGTGACGGCGTCGGCCTGGGGTGTGCTGGCCTGGCGGCTCGGCGCGCTCGGTGACTACACGGTGGCGCCGGCCCTGCTGACCTTCGCCACAGCCGCGGTCGCCCTGGTGTGGATCGACGCCGACGTGCATCGGCTCCCCACCGGACTGGTGCGGCCCGCGACCGTGCTCGTCGGGGCTCAGCTGACGCTCTCGTCGGCGGTGACCGGCAACTGGTCGGCGCTGCTTCGGGCCGGAGTCTGCGCTCTCGCGCTCCTGCTCGTCTTCCTCTTGCTGGCGCTGCTCGCGGGCGCCATGGGCGGCGCGTTCGGTCTGGGCGACGTGCAGCTCGCGGCTCTGCTCGGCCTCACCACCGGCTATCTCTCGGCGTGGGCGCCTCTGGTCACGACCTACGCCGCGTTCCTGGTCGGGGGAGCGTGGGCCCTCGGGCGCATGGCCCTGCGTCGGGCGCATCGGCGTAGCGCCATCGCGTTCGGCCCTTGGATGCTGCTCGGCGGCTATCTCTCGCTGCTGGTCGACGTCCGTCCCTTTCCCTGACCCTCCCGGGTTCTCAGCCGTGGTCCGATTCATGCGGCGGGATGCCGCGGAGGGGCGCGGGAAGTCCGCCGTGGTCCGGTTCCGGTGGCGGTCCGGGGTGGCCGACGGGGCGTGGGCCGCGGACGCGGGCCGGGCAGCGAACCGGGTGCATGGCAGGATCGAGCCATGTTGCGTTGGTTGACCGCCGGTGAGTCGCACGGCCCCGCCCTGGTGGCGATGCTCGAAGGACTGCCGGCCGGAGTCGAGCTCACCTCCAAGCACCTGCAGAGGGCCCTCGCCCGACGACGTCTCGGCTACGGCCGCGGAGCGCGGATGAAGTTCGAGCAGGACGAGGTGGAGTTCCTCGGCGGTCTGCGCCACGGGTTGACCCTCGGCTCGCCGCTCGCGATCCGCATCGGCAACAGCGAATGGCCCAAGTGGCAGACCGTGATGAGCCCGGAGCCGGTGACCGCAGCCGACTACGCCGCCTCTGATGACGTGGGCGCCGAGAAGGAGGTCGCGCGCAACAAGCCGCTCACGCGGCCCCGTCCCGGTCACGCCGACCTCGTCGGCATGCAGAAGTACGGCTACGACGACGCGCGTCCGGTGCTCGAACGGGCCTCGGCCCGTGAGACGGCAGCCCGGGTCGCCCTGGGCGAGGTGGCGGCGCGCTTCGTGCAACAGGCCTACGGCATCCGCTTCGTGTCCCACACCGTTGCCATCGGCACGGCCACCGCGACGCCCGGGGCCGGCCTGCCGACGCCCGACGACGTCGAGACCCTCGATGCCAACCCGGTGCGTGCCTTCGACGAGGCCGGCGCCGCGGCGATGGTCGCCGAGGTCGACACCGCGAAGAAGGAGGGCGACACCCTCGGCGGGGTGGTCGAGGTGCTCGCCTACGGACTGCCACCCGGCCTCGGCTCGCATGTGCACTGGGACCGCAAGCTCGACGCGCAGCTCGCCGCCGCCCTCATGAGCATCCAGGCGATCAAGGGCGTCGAGATCGGCGACGGCTTCGAGACCGCCCGCCGGCGAGGCTCGCAGGCGCACGACGAGATGGACGTCGTCGACGGCACCATCACCCGACGCACCGGCCGGGCCGGCGGAACCGAGGGCGGGATGTCGACCGGTCAGGTGCTGCGCGTGCGGGCCGCCATGAAGCCGATCAGCACCGTGCCGCGATCGCTCGCTACGGTCGACGTCTCGACCGGTGAGGCGGCGACCGCGATCCACCAGCGGTCCGACGTGTGCGCGGTTCCGGCGGCGGGCGTCGTGGCCGAGGCCATGGTCGCCCTCGTCGTGGCCCAGGCCTGCCTCGAGAAGTTCGGCGGCGACTCTGTGGTCGAGACCGCACGCAACCACGCGGCCTACCTCAGCGGCATCCCGGAAGGACTGCGCACATGGTGACCGACGACGCCCGCACCACCGACTCCGAACGACGACCGGTGGCCGTGATCGTGGGCCCACCGGGCGCCGGCAAGTCGACGGTGGCCGCCGCCCTGGCCGAGCGGCTCGGCGTGGCGGTGCACGACGTCGACACGGCCATCGAGGATGCCGAGCAGCGGTCGATCTCCGACATCTTCGTCGACGACGGGGAGGCCGCCTTCCGCGTTCTCGAGCGCGCCGAGGTGGCCAGGGCGCTCGCGAACGAGCCGGGCGTCATCGCCCTCGGCGGGGGAGCGGTCATGCACGCCGAGACCGAAGCCGACCTGGCCGGCCATGTTGTCGTGTTCCTCGACGTGGCCATCGCCGACGCGAGCAGGCGCATCGGCTTCGACCGCTCGCGCCCGTTGCTGTCGGTCAACCCGCGGGCCTCCTGGACCACCATGATGAACGCCCGCCGCCCGACCTACGGGCGGGTCGCCACCCATCGCGTCGACACGGCCGGACGGACCCCCGCCGAGATCGTCGACGAGATCGTCGGCCTTCTCGAACCATCGTCCGAGCCGCCGGCGTGAACGCTGCCCCACAGGTGACCACCATCGCCGTCGGCGACGAGTACGACGTGCTGATCGGCTCGGGCGTGATCGCCCGGGTCGCCGAGCGGCTCGGTGACGGTGTCGAGCGCGTGCTCCTCGTGCACCCGCCGACCCTCCCCGAGCTGACCGCCGGCGTCGCCGATCTGCTCTCGGCGCGGGGCCTTGAGGTTCACCTCGCTCCGGTGCCCGACGCCGAGGCCGCCAAGACGGCCGCGGTCGCGGCCGGCCTGTGGGCGCTGCTGGGGCAGGCCGGCTTCACTCGCACGGATGCCGTCGTCGGACTCGGCGGAGGCAGCGTGACCGACCTGGCCGGGTTCGTCGCCGCCTCGTGGCTGCGCGGGGTGCCGGTGGTGCAGGTGCCGACGACCCTGCTGGGAATGGTCGACGCGGCGGTCGGTGGCAAGACCGGCATCAACACGGCCGAGGGCAAGAACCTCGTCGGAGCCTTCCATCCGCCCGCCGCCGTGCTCTGCGACGTCGACGTCCTGGCGACTCTGCCCGAGGCCGATCTCGTCGCCGGTCTGGCCGAGATCGTCAAGTGTGGCTTCATCGACGACCCCGTCATCCTCGATCTCGTCGAGGCCGACCCCGCCGCGGCCCGACGCGCCGACAACCCCGCTCTGCGTGAGATGGTCGAGCGAGCCGTGCGGGTCAAGGCGCACGTCGTTGCCGCCGACCTGCGAGAGAGCTCGCTGCGCGAGATCCTCAACTACGGCCACACGTTCGGCCACGCCATCGAGCAGGTCGAGCAGTTCGCCTGGCGGCACGGCGAAGCGGTCAGCGTCGGCATGGTCTACGTCGCCGAGCTGGCGAGACTCACCGGCCACCTGCCGGGTGAGGCGGGCGCGGCGCTCGTCGCCCGGCACCGGTCGGTGCTCGCTGCGGTCGGCCTGCCCACCAGCTACCGCGACGACCGCTGGCCCGACCTGCTGACCGCCATGCGCCGCGACAAGAAGTCGCGTGGTTCGCGGCTGCGTTTCGTCGTGCTCGACGGGTTGGCCGAGCCGTCCCGGCTGGAGGGCCCGAGCGACGACGACCT
>JBBSTU010000052.1:0-20048 GCA_038235595.1 Actinomycetales bacterium
ACGTGGAGCGCCGTGGCGGTGTCAGGTGAGGTGGTCGAAGTCTCCGCGGGTCCAGGCCGCGTGGCGATCGGCCGAGAACCGCACGATCGCCTTGGCGTCGTGTGGAACCACGGCCCCGAAGTTGTTGTAGAGGCGGTCGAAGTGCAGGGTTTCGACCTGGTCGGCAATGCGTTGAACCACAATGCCTGACAGAGGGATCCGGTTCGGATAGCTGCGTAGGAAGCTGACCGACCTGCGGTCGGGGTTCGGAAAGATGGCGTCTCCCGCGAAAAGCACCCCCCGGCCCCCGTGGCCGGCCGCCCACTCGAGCACCGCCTGACCGCGGAAGTGGCCACCGACGCGGTGCAGCGTGAGCCCAGGGCTGATCTGGTGCTGCTCGTCGTAGAGCTCGACGAGCGGGTCGGTGCGGCGCACCCACTCCCGATCGCGGTCGGCCACCAGGATCGGCACGTCGCCGAGGGCCCTCGCCCATTCGGTCTGCACCCCGTACATGTGGGGATGGCTCGCGGCGACGGCCAGCGTGGGGCCGAGAGAGCGCACGAACGAGAGGGTGGCGTCGTCGAGGTACCCGAGGCAGTCGAAGAGCACCACACCGTCGGGGGTGCGCACCACCATCGTCTGCTGTCCGATCCCTACCCCGGGGTCGGCCTTCAACCCCCAGAGCTCGGGCTCGACGTCGATCACCTCGATGCAAGTGCCGGCCGCTCGCAGCTCATCGAGCGTGGTCCAGCGTTGGCCCGCCTCGGGCACCCACTGCCGGTCATCGGTGCACACGGCACACGATTCGGGCGCCGCGGTCAGATCGGCCGTCTCAACGGCACACGTCGCACAGATCCAGATCACGCCACCACCTTCTCGCTCCGGCCCGCGACGCGCCACCACGACTGCGGGAGGATGTTGTCGTGATCCTGCATCTGCGCGCCGCGGTCGAGCAGCTCTACGCCGCCCCGCTGGCCCGGTTCACCCCACTGCGCACCGAGCTGGTGGTGCAGTCTCGCGCCGCGGGTGACAAGGCGCTCGCGACCTCCGTCTCTCGCCTGCGCAAGCCGACGGTGGCCGCCTGGGCGGTCAACCAGTACGTGCGTGGTCACCGTGACGGTGTCGCCGACCTGCGGGCGTTCGCGCAGCTGCTGCGCACCGCCCAACGAACACTCGACGCCGACCAGCTGCGGGTGCTGGGCCGCGAGCGAGCCCGCCGGGTCGACGACCTCGCCGACGCCATCGCCACCGCAGCCCGCGAGAGCGGACAGCCTCTGGGCGCGACCGTGCTGCAGGAGGTGCGCGACACCCTCACCGCGTTGATCGCGGACGAGCAGGCCGAGACCTCGGTCATGACCGGCTCGCTCGTGCGGGCCTTGTCGTACTCGGGGTTCGGTTCGGTCGACATCGACGACGTCGTGGCCCTGGAAGACCTGCGCGAAGCCGGCGGAGACGACGACACCGACCCGCGCGACGGTCGACCCGAGCTCGAGGTGCTCCAGGGTGGCGGCGCCGCGGTCGACCTCGCCGACCGACGGGTGGCCCGCCGGGCCGAGCGGCGATCTCGCCTGGCCGACACGCTCGACGCGGCTCGAGCCTCTCTGCGCGCCGCCGACCGTCAGGTCGCGGTGCTGACGGCTCGGCACGAGGAGGTCACCGAGGGCATCGCCGACCTCGAACGCCGCCTCGCCACGGCCCGTTCCCGCCTCGAGAAGGTGGCCGGCGAGCTCGATGAGGCGACCGGCATCCGGGATGCCGCCGAGCGGTCCGAGGGTGAGGCGCAGCGTGAGCTCGACTCCCACGACGAGTCGTCGTGACCACGGCGGGCCGAAATCCGGTTTGAGGTCGGCTGCCGATTTCGTATCGACGACGCCGAGCGTGTAGTCTCGCGGCTGCACAACCGGTCGCTCGCGACGTCTTGTCGACGCGGTGACCGCGCCCCAATAGCTCAGACGGTAGAGCGTTTCCATGGTAAGGAAAAGGTCTAGGGTTCGATTCCCTATTGGGGCTCTGGTCGGATCGTCGCTCGGTAGCGAGCGGCAGCCGCCCGGGGCGGGGTAGCTCAGCTGGTTAGAGCGCACGACTCATAATCGTGAGGTCGGGAGATCGAGCCTCCCTCCCGCTACCATCGGCACGCCGGAGCGTCTCGAGACGACGATCTGGTCGATTTCTCGAAACGCCCCGGCGTCCCGTAGCCTTGACCGTCGCGCCTTGGACGCGCGCCCAGCGAGGTTCCACCGATTCATCCAGCACGTTCCCGAAAGAGCAGGTTGCCGTGGCCAGCAAGAGCAGCGACGTCCGTCCGAAGATCACGATGGCGTGTGTGGACTGCAAGGACCGCAACTACATCACCAAGAAGAACCGTCGGAACAACCCCGACCGCCTCGCGATGAACAAGTTCTGCCCGAAGTGCGGCAAGCACACGGAGCACCGCGAGACCCGCTGAACCCAGCAAACCATCGTCCATCGCTCCCTCGGCCACCGGCCGGGGGAGCGATGTCGTCTGACCCCGCATCTGCACCCGACTCTCAGTGGCTAGGCTGGCCGAATGCCGGTCAACTCCGAGTTCCAAGGGCGCAGCTACCCGCCCACCGCGCCGTACGGCGTCAGCGCAGCGAAGATCCGTGAGTTCGCCGAGGCGGTCGGGGCGACCGACCCGGTGCACGTCGACGCCGGACTGGCCCGGTCGCGCGGCTACTCCGACGTCATCGCCCCGCCGACGTTCGCGGTGCTCATCGCCCAGCAGTGCGACGCCCAGCTCGTCGCCGACCCCGAGGCCGGCATCGACTACTCGCGAGTGGTGCACGGCGAGCAGAAGTTCGCCCACCATCGCCCGCTGACGGCAGGTGACGCCGTCGTCGGCACGTTGCATGTCGACACCGTTCGCGAGGCCGGTGGTCACGCCATGGTGACGACACGCACCGAGCTGGCCACGGTCGACGGCGAAGCGCTCTGCACGGCCATGTCGACGATCGTCATCCGAGGAGGAGAGTGATGGACACCGCGCCGACCACCCCCCGAGAGGCCACCGATGTGCGCCGCGCCGACGCCGTGACTGTCGGCGAGACGCTCGGGCCGGTCACCATCCACATCGACCGGGCCCGCCTCGTGCAGTACGCCGGCGCCTCCCTCGACCGCAACCGCATCCACTGGGACGAACGGTTTGCCAAGGCAGTCGGCCTGCCCGACGTCATCGCCCACGGCATGTTCACCATGGGGGCCGCCGTCACGCTCGTCACCGACTGGGCCGGTGACGCCGGTCGGGTGGTTGACTACGGGGTGCGCTTCACCAAGCCGGTCGTCGTGAGCTACGACGAGGGGGCCGACCTCGAGGTCACGGGAGTCGTCAAGGCGCTCGACGCCGACACCCGTCGGGCCACTGTCGAGCTGACCGCCATGGCCACCGGGCAGAAGGTGCTCGGCCGCGCCCTCGCCGTCGTTCAGCTCGACTGACGCCAGGCGACCGGGGCGCAAGAGAGTGCACGAACAGACAGCCGTTCCGCTCGCCGACCTGACCTCGATGCGGGTGGGTGGCCCGGCCGACCGGGTCGTGACGGTGACGACCACCGACGAGCTGGTGGATGCCGTCAGGGAGGTCGACGACGCCGACGAGCCTCTGCTCGTGGTGGCGGGTGGGTCGAACCTGATCGCCCCGGATGCCGGCTTCCGGGGCACGGTGGTGCACATCGCCACCACCGGCATCACCAGGGAGTCGGCTGACTCCTGCAGTGGCGCGATGGTTCGCGTCGCGGCCGGTGAGAGCTGGGACGAGCTGGTCGCCCTGGCGGTCACCGAGGGGTGGGCCGGGGTCGAGGCGCTCAGCGGCATCCCCGGGCTGACCGGAGCGACGCCGATCCAGAACGTGGGGGCCTACGGCCAGGACGTCTCGCAGACGATCGCCCAGGTGCGCACCTGGGACCGGCAGGAGCAGGCCGTCCGTACCTTCTTCAACACCAGCTGCGGGTTCACCTACCGCAGCTCACGGTTCAAGGGAGACGGCCGCTACGTCGTGCTCGACGTGCTCTTCCAGCTTGAGCTCGCCGACGTGTCGAGGCCGGTGGGCTACGCCGCGCTCGCTGACGGTCTCGGGGTCGAGCTCGGCGCCAGGGCGCCGCTGGGCGACGTGCGCGATGCCGTTCTCGACCAGCGTCGCCGACGCGGCATGGTGCTCGATGCCGACGACCACGACACGTGGTCGTGCGGTTCGTTCTTCACCAATCCCATCCTGTCCGCCCGCGAGTTCGACGCGTTGGTCGCTCGAGCCGCCACGGTGCTCGGCGAGGAGGCTTCGAGCCCTCCGCGCTTCGCCGAGCCTGACGGCCGGGTGAAGACGAGTGCGGCCTGGCTCATCGAGAAGGCCGGCTTCGGCAAGGGGTTCGGCCTTCCGGCGCCGGCCGCCCTCTCGACGAAGCACACCCTGGCCCTGACCAACCGCGGTGGGGCGACGGCATCCGACGTGGTGGCGCTCGCCCGACAGCTGCGTGACGGCGTGCTCGACACGTTCGGCGTACCTCTCGTCAACGAGCCCGTGCTGGTCGGCGACCAGCTCTGAGGGCTGGCTGAGGGGCCCGGTCAGCCGATCGGCTTGGAGAACGCGGCGGCCTTGATCGCCTTGCCGGTGGTCTTCACCGTGTAGGCCGGGCGGTTGAAGGTCAGCTGCAGCGCGCCGGACGAGCCGCGGTCGACCTTGAAGAAGAGCCAGCCGGTCTTCTTCTGGGCTCGTTTCGTGGTGTCCAACGGGGCGCCCAGGGTCTTGCCGAACTCGGTGGTGGGCGTGACCGGAGCCGCTGCGCCAGGCTTCAGCGTGAACATCGACGGCTTGACGTCGGCGGAGTAGCGGTCACCGGCGTCGACGGTGAGCTGGACCCCGACGATCTCGAACGATGCCGCTGCGACGGGGTTGCCGGCCGGCCAGGGGATGTTGCGCGAGAGCTTCGTGGCCGTCACGACGTGCCCGAGGATGTCGTCCTTGAGCTGCACCTTGACCGTCTTGTCGGCCCGGGCCGGTGTGGTGGTCGTGGCAACCGGGCTCGTGGGCACCGAGGTGCTGGTGCCAGGGCTGGTTGCACCGGGGGTAGCCGACGCCGAGGGGCTGGTGTCGGAGGCGTCCGAGCTGCAGGCGCCGAGGGCCGCCATGGACAGCACGACGCCGGCGACGGCCACGTGGCGCAGCGAGCGCCCCGCGGTGGCACGGGTTTTCCGCCCAGCGGCGGTCTGCAACGTGCTCTGAGGGCGTGAGGGATCGGTCGTGGTCGGCGGCTTCAGTGTCTTCATCTCGGGTCAAGCATGACCGTCGACCTGCGGGATCAGCAAACTCGCGGCCCAGAGCACTGTCCTTCGGCGGACCCACTTCGGCTCACGTCTGACCAACGTCCATCTCATGCTCGGCTCGCCGACTGCTCGCGCCCGAGCCCTGTGGCGGGTACGTCGCGGGGTTCGTTCAGCCAGGCGTCGACGTCGGCCAAGGCGGCCTGCCGCACCTGATCGGGGGCCCGGCTCGCCACGAGCGACTGGCGGGCGAGATCGGCCAGCTCATGGTCGTCGAAGCCGAGCCGGCGGGCCGCCTCGTACTGGGCGGACAGCCGCTGCCCGAAGAGCAGCGGGTCGTCGGCGCCCAAGGCGACCGGGATGCCGCTCTCGACGATGGCGCGCAGGGGCACCTCGGCGGGGGAGGCGTAGACCCCGAGGGCTACGTTGCTGCCGGGGCAGACCTCGAGCGTGGCGCCCGACTCGGCGACGGCGCTCAGCACTCGAGGGTCCTCTACCGACCGAACCCCGTGCCCGATGCGGTCGGGCCGCAGGTGCTCGAGCGTCTCCATCACCGCCTGCGACCCGAGCAGCTCTCCGCCGTGCGGAACGAGGGCCAGGCCGGCCCGACGGGCGATCGAGAAGGCCGGTGCGAACTCGGCGGTGTCTCCTCTCCGCTCGTCGTTCGAGAGGCCGAACCCGACGACCTGCCCTGGGCCGTCGCCGACGTAGCGGGCTGCCAGTCGCGCCAAGGTGCGAGCCTCGAGCGGATGCCGCATGCGGCTGGCCGCGACGACCACCGCCACCCCGGTGCGTCCCTTCTGCGACACCGCCCGGGCCTCGTCGAGCACGATCTCGAGGGCCGGGGTGATCCCGCCGACGAACGGGGCATACGACGTGGGGTCGACCTGCAGCTCGAGCCAACGCGAGCCCTCGCCGTCGTCGTCGTGCGCGGCCGCGCGCACGATGCGGCGCATGTCGCTCTCGCCGCGAACGCAGGCCCGCGCTGCGTCGTAGAGCCTCTGGAAGCGGAACCAGCCGCGCTCGTCCGTGGCACGCGCGAGCTGTGGCGGCCAGTTCGTGGTCAGCGCGTCGGGCAGCGAGATGCCGTGCTGCCGGGCCAGGTCACGAACGGTCTCGACCCGCATCGACCCGGTGAAGTGCAGGTGCAGATGGGCCTTGGGCAGATCGGTCACGCTACGCGGCACGTCGCTCAGTCTGATAGCCACCGGTGGGGTGAGCGGTGGGGTCAGCTGTCGTCGGGCTCGTCGGCGATCTCGTCGACGATGTGCATAGCCGCCTCCTCGGCCGAAGCGGCGGCCCCGTCGACGCCGACGTCGCTGGCCCACACCTGCTTCTCGGAGTCTTCCCCCGACCCCTCGTCATCGGCCACCAGACGGCCGGCCCGGGCATCGCCGACCTCGTTGTCGCCGAGCCAGTCGTCCTCGGCGTCGATCGCGTCGGGGTCATCGCCACCCACGCGCGGAGTGTCGAGGCCACTCTCGTTGTCGGGGGCGCCATAGGCCGAGTTCGGGTCGGGCACCTCCTGCAGGATGCGCTGGTCGATCGTCTCCTCCTGCGACTCCTCGTAGGCCGTGGTGCCGAACGCGTCGGTGCCTCGCTCGGTCTCAGGGGGGGAGTAGCCGCGGTCGAGCACGTCGTCGACATCCTCCTGCTCGAGGGTGTCCTCGGGCTGGAGCTGGTCGCTCTCATCGGTGCTGTAGACCGTCAGGTCCTCGTCGATGCTGTCGTTCTGGTCGCTCATCGGTGCTCTCCCTCGGGGTCAGTCTTGCGTGGGGTCATTCGGGGTGGGGCAGGGCGGCATCCGTACCCAGTCGCTCGACCGTCAGCCTCTCCGCAGCCGCCAGGGCGACACAGGTCGCGACCCCTGCCATGGCGGCTCGCACCTCCTCGAGCACCGGGAAGGTCGGGGCGAGACGGATGTTGCGGTCGCGGGGGTCGTGACCGTGGGGAAAGGACGACCCGGCCGGGGTCAGCGCAATGCCGGCCGCCTTGGCCAGCGCCACGACATGAGCCGCCGTGCCGTGGAGCACGTCGAGGTTGACGAAGTAGCCCCCGGTCGGATGGCTCCACGTCGCGATCCCGAGACCGTCCAGGCCGGCGGTGAGGGCGTCGTCCACCGCCTGGAACTTCGGCGCGATGATCTGCCGGTGCCCGTGCATGTGGGCCCGCACCCCGTCGGCGTTCCTGAACAGCTCGACGTGGCGAAGCTGGTTGACCTTGTCGGGCCCGATGGAGCCCATCGACAGGTGCTGCAGGAACCACGCGACGTTGTCGGGGCTCGCGGCGAGCACGGCCACGCCGGCGCCGGCGAAGGTGATCTTCGAGGTCGAGGCGAACATGACCGGCCGGTTCGGATGCCCGGATGCCGCCGCCAGGGTGAGGATGTCGGCGCTCTTGGCCTCGTGGTCGGTGAGGTGGTGGAAGGCGTAGGCGTTGTCCCAGAAGATGGTGAAGTCGGGAGCAGCGGCCGGCATGGCAGCGAGGCGGGCGGCGATCTCCTGGGTCACCACGACGCCCGAGGGGTTGGCGTAGGTGGGCACGACCCAGATCCCCTTGACCGTCGCGTCGTCGCGCACCAGGGCCTCGACGGCATCCATGTCGGGCCCGTCGTCGTTCATCGCCACTGTCACCATCTCGATGCCGAACGACGCGAGCATCGAGAAGTGCCGGTCATAGCCCGGCACCGGGCAGACGAACTTCACCGTTTCTTCCTGCGACCAGGGGCGTGGCGACTCGACGCCACCGTGGATGATGAAGTCGACGAGGGTGGCGTACATCATCGACAGGCTCGAGTTGCCACCGCACACGACCTGCTCGGACGAGGTTGAGAGCAGCTCGGCGAAGATCTCTCGCAGCTCGGTCAGGCCGGCCAGACCCCCGTAGTTACGTACGTCGACGCCAGTGCGGTCTGCGGTGGTCGTCGGTAGGGCCAGCAACGCGTTGGACAGGTCGAGCTGGGCCGCCGACGGCTTGCCCCGCGTCAGGTCGAGTCGCAGGCCGCCGGCCCGCAGCTCGGCGTAGGCTCTCTCCTGGTCGGAGAGGAACGAAGCGAGCTCGTCGGCCGACAGGGATGCGAGGGCTGCGTGGGTGGTCACGCCTCGATCCTGCCACTGTCGCCGGCGTCGGGACGGAACGGGTCCGGATGCCGGGTGAGCAGCACGGGTTCGCCTTTGGTCAGCGCCGTCCCGTATGCTCGACGCTCGGACGGCTTCGCTGGCCATGCTGACGCATGCCGTCCAGCCGGGGCCACCTCGTGGCCGACGGTGAAGGGCAATAGCTCAATTGGTAGAGCACTGGTCTCCAAAACCAGCGGTTGTGGGTTCGAGTCCCTCTTGCCCTGCGCAACAGATGTGGTTCTCGTGCGCGCGAGCCTACGGTTGGCGACCTGCTAGAGCAGGTGGGCTCTCCGGGGCCGGGCACCCAGGCAGAAAGTAGGAATCGTGACGGAGACGAGCGCCAAGCGCGAGTCCGGCCGGGCCGACAAGTCCCGCGACGGCAACCCCCTGTCACGGCTTTTCGGTGCCCTCAGCCTGTTCGTGCGTCAGATCCTCGACGAGATGCGCAAGGTCGTTCGCCCCACGGGGCCCGAGCTGGTGCGCTACACCACGGTCGTCGTCGTCTTCGTGATGGTCATGATGGCCCTCGTGTCGGGCTTCGACCTCGGCTTCAGCAAGCTCATCTCCTGGGCGTTCACGGGCACCCTCATCTGAGTGCTGCGCTGACCTGACTTTGACCGTCCCGGTCGTCAGGCCACATCAGGAACCAGCCGGCCCCTGGCCGGTCCACCAGCAAGGAAGTAGGTCAACGCGTGTCCGAGCAGTTTGCCTCGAACGACGCCCACAGCACCGAGACCCCCGACAGCGCCGAGGGCGTTGTGCCGGGAACTCCCGACGACGTGGAGCCCATCGACGCCGCGGCATCCGAGGTCCTCACGCAGACTGACCCCGCCAGCGACAGCCCGTACGCGGTGCACACCACGCTGATGCCAGAGACCGACGACAGCGATGTGGTCGCAGTCGGCGACGAGATCGACGCCCTTGACGAGGATGACGAAGCCGCGGATGACGAAGCCGACGGCGATGAAGCCGCGGGTGACGAAGCCGCGGGTGACGAGCCGACCGGCAGCGGCGACCCGGTGGCCGACTACAAGGCCGAGCTGCGGTCGCGCTTCGGTGACTGGTTCGTCATCCACTCCTACGCCGGTTACGAGAACCGCGTGAAGGCCAACCTCGAGACGCGTATCCAGACGCTGAACATGGAGGACTTCATCTTCGAGATCGAGGTCCCCATGGAGGAGGTCACCGAGATCAAGAACGGGCAGAAGAAGAACGTCCGTCGCGTGCGGATGCCCGGTTACGTCCTCGTTCGCATGGACCTCTCCGACGAGAGCTGGGGCGCCGTTCGCCACACGCCCGGGGTCACCGGGTTCGTCGGTAACGCCCACCAACCGGTGCCGCTGTCGATCGACGAGGTCTTCACGATGCTCGCGCCGACCTTCGACCTGCCGGCCGGCGAGGGTGACGCCGGTTCCGGCTCTGGCGGGTCCGCCAAGGACATCCGGGTCGTCGACTTCGAGGTCGGCGAGTCGGTCACCGTGATGGAAGGGCCCTTCGAGACCCTTCCGGCCACCATCTCCGAGATCAGCCCCGACACCCAGAAGCTGAAGGTGCTGGTCTCGATCTTCGGCCGGGAGACCCCGGTCGAGCTGTCCTTCGGTCAGGTCGCCAAGATCTGACCGGATCTCGCCCGCGCGAGCGGGCGGTCCCTGCAACCGGGTCATCGCCCAGCCAGCACCTCAGGCGTAGGCCCAACACCCAAGGAAAGTAGAAGAGCATGCCTCCCAAGAAGAAAAAGGTCTCCGGCTTCATCAAGCTGCAGATCCAGGCCGGTGCCGCCACGCCCGCGCCGCCCGTCGGACCGGCCCTGGGCCAGCACGGCGTCAACATCATGGAGTTCGTCAAGGCCTACAACGCCGCGACGGAGAGCCAGCGTGGCAACGTCATCCCGGTCGAGATCACGGTCTACGAAGACCGCTCCTTCACCTTCATCACCAAGACGCCCCCGGCGGCCGAGCTGATCAAGAAGGCAGCCGGCGTCGCCAAGGGCTCGGGCGAGCCGCACAAGACCAAGGTCGCCAAGCTCTCGCGTGACCAGGTGCTCGAGATCGCCCGGATGAAGATGGAAGACCTCAACGCCCACGACGAGGAGATGGCGGCCCGCATCATCGCCGGCACCGCCCGTTCGATGGGCATCGAGACCTCCTTCTGAGCCCAGACCGAGCTGAACGGCATCCGGCTTGGATGCCGTTCACCTCCGTGGGAGGACCGCGCTGGTCCGTCACCACGACTCCACCACCACCAAGAACGAGGAGCAGAATATGAAGCGCAGCAAGAACTACCGCGCCGCCGCCGAGGCGATCACGCCGGGCAAGATCTTCACGCCGCTCGAGGCCGTGCGCACCGCCAAGCAGGTCGCTCATGCCAAGTACGACGAGACCGTCGAGGTCGCGATGCGCCTCGGCGTCGACCCCCGCAAGGCCGACCAGGCCGTGCGCGGCACGGTCAACCTGCCGCACGGCACGGGCAAGACCGCCCGGGTGCTCGTGTTCGCCAACGGTGACAAGGCCGAGGCGGCCCGCGAGGCCGGCGCCGACTTCGTCGGCTCCGACGACATGCTGGAGAAGGTGCAGGGTGGCTGGCTCGACTTCGACTCCGTCGTCGCGACGCCCGACATGATGGGCAAGGTCGGTCGACTGGGCAAGGTGCTCGGCCCGCGCGGCCTGATGCCGAACCCGAAGACCGGCACCGTCACGATGGACGTCGCCAAGGCCGTCACCGACATCAAGGGCGGCAAGATCGAGTTCCGCGTCGACAAGCACGCCAACCTGCACTTCATCATCGGCAAGGTGAGCTTCGATGAGAAGTCCCTGGTCGAGAACTACGCCGCCGCGCTCGAGGAGATCCTGCGCCTCAAGCCGTCGTCGTCGAAGGGCCGCTACATCGAGAAGGCCACCGTCAGCACGACGATGGGCCCGGGCATCCCGCTCGACTTCACCAAGACCCGCAACCTGCTCGAAGAGGACGCGACCGTCTGAACAAGGCTGCCGGCCTCGGCCGTCAGTACCGCACTCGGGGAGGTTCCTCGGCACCTGCTGCCGGCGAACCTCCCCGACTGCGTTTCGTGGGCGGGTGAGGTTCGGTCGGGAAATCGGGTCGTCTCTGGGGTGGTAGACGACGTCGGGCAACGCTACGGTCCGAGGATGAGCGGACACAGCACCTTCCCAGCAGCACGACCCAGACGCACCGGCCTGGCTTTGCGAGTAGCCGCCGGGGTCGCCACCGTCGCCCTCCCGGTGGCCCTGATCAACCCGGCGGCGCAGGCCAGAACCACGGCGGCCAGCGCGGCCGTGGGCTCGGACGCCTCACGCGGCGGAAGCCAGCAGATGCCCAAGCAACCGGTCGTGACCGGTTGGGGCGGTGCCGTGTCGTCGGTCGACCGTGATGCCTCCCAGGTCGGCATCGACGTGCTGCGTGACGGAGGCACCGCGGCCGACGCCGCGGTCGCGACCGCCGCAGCCCTGGGCGTCACCGAGCCCTACAGTGCCGGCATCGGTGGCGGTGGCTTCCTGGTCTACTACGACGCCAAGACCAAGAAGGTCTCGACCATCGACGGCCGCGAGACGGCCCCGAAGACCTTCACCGACAAGACCTTCACCAACCCCGACGGCACCCCGATGAGCTTCGGAACCGTCGTCAGCTCTGGGCTGTCGATCGGGGTGCCCGGCACGCCGGCGCTCTGGGCGAACGCCGTTCGCCAGCACGGGAAGATGTCGTTCAAGCGGGTGCTGGCCCCGGCCGAGAAGCTGGCCCGCACGGGCTTCGTCGTCGACCAGACCTTCGCCGACCAGACGACGGCCAACGCGGCGAGGTTCTCGATGTTCCCGGCGACCGCGCGCGTCTTCCTGCGCGACGGGGCGGCGCCGGCGGTCGGCAGCGTGTTCCGCAACCCCGACCTCTCCAGGGCCTACCAGGTGCTGGCGAACCAGGGTGTCACGTCGGTCTACGACGGCCAGCTCGGCAACGCGATCGTCGCTGAGGCCCGCAAGCCGCACACGGCTCCCGGCGTGACGGTCATGGGCGGTCAGGTCACCCGCGCCGACCTGCGCAAGTACACGGCTCCGAACCGCGCGCCGATCGCCTCGAGCTACCAGGGCCTCGACGTCTACGGGATGCCGGTGCCGAGCTCGGGTGGCATCGCCATCGCCGAGATCCTCAACCTGATGAAGGCGTACGAGAACAAGACCGGGGTCGCCACCAGCAAGCTGAGCGACGTCGACTACCTGCATCGCTTCTCCGAGGCCTCTGCCACCGCGTTCGCCGACCGCAACCGATACGTCGGCGACGTCGAGGGCGTGCCGGTCAAGGCGCTGATCAACCCGAAGTTCGCGAAGCAGCGGGCGTGCGGGTTCAGCCCCACCTCGACCCAGGCCAGGCCGATCGCGTTCGGATCCCCTGACGGCACGTACGGCGGTTGCGACGCAGCGGGCGTCGGTCAGCGCGAGCCCTACGAGGGCAAGTCCACCACCCACCTGACGACGGCCGACAAGTGGGGCAACGTCGCCTCCTACACCCTGACCATCGAGCAGACCGGAGGGTCGGGCATCACGGTTCCCGGCTACGGGTTCCTGCTCAACAACGAGCTCACCGACTTCAACTTCACGCCGTTGACGCCCGGTGTGCCCGACCCGAACCTCCCGGGCTCGGGTAAGCGCCCGCGCTCGTCGATGAGCCCCACGATCATCCTGAAGAACGGCAAGCCCTACCTCGCGGTGGGTTCGCCCGGTGGCTCGACGATCATCACGTCGGTGAGCCAGACCATCCTCGGCTACGTCGACCGCGACCTGGCCCTGGTCGACGCGATCGCGGCGCCGCGTCTGTCGTCACGCAACGGCTCGAGTGAGAGCGCCGAGCCCGAGATCCTCGACACCGCCGTCGGCGCGGGGCTGACCGCCCTCGGGCACCAGCTGGCCTCGGCCGGCACCCCCAACGAGATCGGGGCCGTCACGGCGATCCGCAGCTACGGCAAGGTGCTGCTCGCCGCGGCAGAGACGACGCGGCGTGGTGGCGGTTCGGCGATGGTGGTGCGGCCCTTCCGCTGACCGGCCCTGACACCGTCCTCGAGACGAGACGCCCGGATGCCGCTGGGCGGGCCGGCGAGCCCGCCCAGCGGCATCCGTGTGTGCGGTTCTAGGCTCGGAGCGCACGCCGGCCGGCCCCGAGGCAGGAGACAACCCCCATGCATGCAGCATTTGTCTACGACGGCGTCCGCACGCCCTTCGGACGGTTCGGCGGCGCCCTCGCCGGGGTGCGGCCCGATGACCTGGCCGCCCACGTGGTGCGGGCCATCGTCGCCCGGGCGCCGGGACTCGCGGCGGAGTCCGGCGCCGGCGTCGACGAGGTCGTGCTCGGCAACGCCAACGGCGCCGGGGAGGAGAACCGCAACGTCGCCCGGATGGCCACCCTGCTGGCCGGACTGCCCACCTCGGTGCCGGGCAGCACGGTGAACCGGCTCTGCGGGTCGAGCCTCGACGCCGTCATGGTCGGCTCTCGACAGATCGAGACCGGAGACGCCGACGTCGTGCTGGCCGGCGGAGTGGAGTCGATGTCGAGAGCGCCGTGGGTGCTGCCCAAGACCGAACGCCCCTATCCAGCAGTCGACCTCACGCTCGTCTCGACCACCCTCGGTTGGCGCCTCGTCAACCCGGCGATGCCGCCGGAGTGGACCGTCTCGCTCGGTGAGGCGACCGAGCTGCTGCGAGAGCGCCACGGCATCACCCGTGAGAGCCAGGACGCCTTCGCGGCCCGGTCGCACGTGCTGGCCGACCGCGCCTGGGCCGATGGCTTCTACGACGACCTCGTGGTCGCCGTGCCGGGGGTCGATCTCACCCGCGACGAGTCGATCCGCCCCGACACCACGCGCGAACGGCTCGCAGGTCTGAAGACCGTCTTCCGACCGCCGGATGCCGGTGGCACGGTTACGGCCGGCAACGCGTCGCCGCTGAGCGACGGCGCGTCCGCGGTGCTGATCGCCAACGCCGCCGCGAGCGACCGGCTCGGTCGGGAGCCCCTGGCGCGCATCGCCGGACGCGGGGCCAGCGCCATCGAGCCGCAGCTGTTCGGCTACGCCCCGGTCGAGGCGGCGAACCGCGCTCTCGAGCGGGCCGGCATCCGGTGGAGTGATGTCTCGGCCGTCGAGCTCAACGAGGCCTTCGCGGCCCAGTCGCTGGCGTGCCTCGGCGCGTGGCGAGTGGACCCCGACATCGTCAACCGGCACGGGGGAGCCATTGCGATCGGACATCCGCTCGGCGCCTCGGGTGGACGCGTCATCGCCACCCTCACCCGCAGCCTCGAGCGCAGTGGTGGGCGGTGGGGAGTGGCCGCGATCTGCATCGGTGTCGGGCAGGGCCTGGCGGTGGTGCTCGAGAACGTGACGCCTGGCGCGGGGTCGAGGTAGTGGGGCTCACCGCGCCGCCGGGAACACCTCGCACCGGTGGGGTGGGGGGGAGTGCTCCCCATGGCCATCGGCGAGCCAGCCGCACTTCGCGCGGGTTCGCGTCGGGGTCATGCGCGCCGGGGTCAAGAAGGGCGTGCCGACCGTTCGGCTGTCGCTGCGCAGCCCCGACCACCACCAGATCGTCGACCTGGCCCAGGGGCAGACGGTGCTGGTGCCCGGAGAAGGGTCGATCACCGTCACCGGCGTGCATCGGCGGTCGCCCGCTGATGGACGCGAGTCGGTCGACCTCGCTTGGGAGCCGGTGGGCCCGGCCGACTAGGCGACCGCCGAAGACCTGCCGGGCTCAGGGCGAGGTCAACAACCGTCGCTGACCGGCACGGTGATGCGGAGCGTCGTGCGGCCCTTGGCCGAGATGGTCAGCCGCGCGCCCTGCTCGTCGCCAGACTCGACCCCGGTGTAGCCGCCCTTGAGCTCGGAGGGGGTGGCCGAGGCGAACCCCTGCTTGCGCAGGGCGTCTTCGGTGGCAGAGACGACGGGGCCCCATTGGGGCGGGTTGGACAGGTCGGTCTGCGAGATGAGCGTGCGCGAGAACCAGGTGCAACCATCGCCGACGGCTTGGACACCCCCGGCCGACTGCTCGGCCCACTGCGCCTTGGTGGCCGTCGTCGCGGCGTCGGCCATCTCGCGCAGCACCGGGTCGTACGCGCCACTCGCCTCGTCGGCACGCAGCGGTGGTGAGGAACAGCCCGCCGCGAGCGCGACCACCAAACCGGTCGCCGCAGCCGCCAGGAACCGGGTGCCCGTGCTGCGCTGCTGATCGCTCACAGCCGCGTCAGGCCGGCTTGGTGGTGGGCCAGGGCCACGCCGTGCACCCCTCGAGCCCGTAGGTCTGTTGCATCATCACGGGGGCGGGCTTGCTCTTACCGGCGCACTGCCGGTGGCCGTGCCCGATCCCGTGACCGACCTCGTGGTTGACGAGGTAGATGCGGTAGGACGCGACGTCCTTGCCGTAGGCGTCGGCGCCGAGCAACCAGCGGCGCGCGTTGAGCACCACCCGGATGCCGTTGTGGCAGCTCACCTGGCCGCGGGTCTCGAGCGGGGCACAGAGCCGGTCGGTGGTGTCGGGGCTGGCCAGGGTGATGCGCAGGTCAGGCTTGGTGCCGGCGGCGGCCTGCGCGGGCGAGACGTTGACGAAGCGGACCCTGTCGAGGCTCTGCCAGCCGCGGGGGTCGGTGAGGTTGGCCACGACGGCTGAGGCATAGCCGGTGGCATCGACACCGAGGCCGCCCTCGGTCTCCACGGTGTAGCTGACCTCTCGACCCTTGGTGGGAGCCTGCTTGACCGACCCGGTCGGCACAGACACCACGGTGAAGGTGCCGGTGCCGCGTTGGACGACCTTGGGAGTGCTCGCGGGGGCCGGCGCAGGGGTCGGCTTTGTCGCTGGCTTCGGGACCGTCTCGCCGCCGTCGGCCACGCTCTCGGAGGCGGCGCCGGCGGCCGTCGCGGGGGAGGCCAGGGATGCGGTAGCGGTGCCCGCCGTGAACGCGACCGCCGCCATGGAGGTGAACGCACCTGCGGCCGCGCCGTCGTCGCGGTTCGCGGCCGCAGCGACCCCGATCACGTCGGCCACCAGGCAGGCGGCCACAGCGGCCACGGCCACGGCTCGTCGCCGCGCCAGCACGGCCGTGGAACCCATGGGGGCGTGGCGGTGCTCTGCTCCGGGCATGGCCCCTACGCTAGGGGAGTGGGTGGGCGAACGCGAGCACCACACCGCAGCGGGTTCGCCTCGATTTGGTGGCCTGCCGCACGACCGCGTAGGGTCACACCTGACCAATGACCGCCGGTTGGAGGACGTGGGCTCCACGCCCCTCCCGAAGGCTCCGCCTCGAGCGGGCAGCCAGCGCAGGACACTCAAGCTTTTGCGGCATCCGAACCGGAAGCCGTCGAGCCCCGAGCGCCCTGCGCCGGGGCTCTTTCTTGTGTAGGACCCTCACCCGGCGGCGCCAAGCAGGGAAGGAGGCCCAGATGGCCAACTCTGAGAAGACGGCAGCCATTGCCGAGATCACCGACAAGTTCCGTGAGTCCGGCGCGGCCGTTCTCACCGAGTACCGCGGTCTGACCGTGGCCCAGCTCTCGCAGCTGCGCAGCACGCTCCGGGAACACGCCACCTACGCCGTGGTCAAGAACACGCTCACGGAGATCGCGGCCAAGGAAGCGGGCGTCACGGCGTTCGACGGCCACCTCCAAGGCCCGACCGCGATCGCCTTCGTCACCGGTGACCCGGTCGAGGCGGCCAAGGGCCTGCGTGACTTCGCCAAGGCAAACCCCCTCCTCGTGATCAAGGCTGGCGTCCTCGACGGCAAGCCGCTGACCGCCGAGGAGATCACCAAGCTCGCGGACCTCGAGTCCCGCGAGGTTCTGCTGGCCAAGCTGGCGGGCGCCATGAAGGGCTCGCTCACCAAGGCCGTCTACCTCTTCGCCGCACCCCTCGCGCAGACGGCCCGTGTGGTCGACGCTCTGCGCGCGAAGGTCGAGGCGCAGGGCGGAGACACCACCGTCGCGCCGGAGGCTTCGGCCGATGACGAGACTCCCGCCGCTGAGCACACTGACGCCACCGTCGACGCAGCCCCGGCTGCCGAAGCAGCGCCGGTTTCCCCAGCGGCACCCACCGACGTCGCCGAGGGTGGCGACGAGAGCTGACGCCCACCGGCGTTCGTTCGATTCAACAACCAGCCACTCACGGCAAGTAACAGGAAGGAAGCCATCATGGCGAAGCTCAGCACCGTAGAGCTCCTTGACGCCTTCAAGGAGATGACCCTGATCGAGCTCTCTGAGTTCGTGAAGCAGTTCGAGGAGACCTTCGAGGTCACCGCCGCCGCGCCCGTCGCGGTCGCCGCTGCCGGTGGCGCCGGCGCTGCCGCCGAAGAGGTCGAGGAGCAGACCGAGTTCGACGTCGTGCTGCTCGCCGCGGGCGAGAAGAAGATCCAGGTCATCAAGGAGGTCCGCTCCCTCACGAGCCTGGGCCTGAAAGAGGCCAAGGACCTCGTCGACGGCGCCCCGAAGCCCGTTCTCGAGAAGGTCGACAAGGCTGCGGCCGACAAGGCCAAGGACCAGCTCGAGGCCGCCGGCGCGTCCGTCGAGATCAGGTGAAGCTCTAGCACCACCCGCAGCACCCAGCACCACCGCGAAGGCGGGGTCGACCATCGGTCGGTCCCGCCTTCGGCTTTCTGCCTGGCGTGGGCGGTGATCCGGGTGCTGGCACGGTCAGACGCACTCGGGCTCACCCACAGCCGCGTCGGCACGGCCTACCACCAGCGCCGCGCCGTCGGGCTACTCATCTTCTGGAAAGAGGTGTCTGAGCTGAGGACTGATGTACGAGCTGACGGGCATCTCATCCGTTTCAGCTAAAGCATCCAGCTCAGTCAGACTGCCGCACACGATGTCCGGGTCGTCACCCGCACGAGACGTTCGCCAAGAAGGGTCTGCACCGATGCCACCTGACCCCCGATCCGGTTGGGGTAGACGGCGCCGCTGTTGCTGACCGTGGTCAGGACGGTTCTCAACTCCGACGGAATGCTGCGTCCGATGACCTGCTCCGTCGCACGGATCTGTTCCAGCGAGGCAGGTTCACGGATCTTGACATACTGCAGGCCCTACCCAGATCTACCCCTCCAGCCACTCAGCTTGGTTTTCCACTGCGGTGATCGTTGCCACCCCTGGTGGGGGGCTACGGCCCGACGAGTCTTTGCAGGCCCTACGAGTGTCGGGCCAGGTTTGGGGCCCGGGGCAGCACGAGTGGCGGCGCCTGACACGCTACGCAGGCCCGAACCGGGAACGCGGGGGCCTCCGGTCGGGTCAGAAGCCGGCTCCGGGGTTGAGGATGCCCTGCGGGTCGAGGGCCGCCTTGATGCGGTGGGTGAGGGCCATCACCTCCGGCCCGAGCTGGGCGGGCAGGGCGGCCCGTTTGAGCCGGCCGATACCGTGCTCGCCGGTGATCGTGCCCCCGAGCCGGATCGCGATCGCCATCACCTCGTCGAAGGCCTGGGCGGCCCGGGCCTGGGCCTCGGTGTCGCCCGCCGGATAGATCACGATCGGATGCGTGTTGCCGTCGCCGGCGTGAGCCACGACCGGGATCTCGACGCGGTGCCGTGCGGCGATGTCGGCGATGCCGCCCAGCAGCTCGGGCAGCAGCGGCACCGGCACCCCGACGTCCTCGAGCATCATCGCTCCGCGTCGTTCGATCGCCGGGAACGCCGCCCGCCGGGCAGCCGCGAACTGCTCGCCCTCGGCCGGGTCGTCGGTGACGAAGCACTCCTTGGCACCGTGGGCCTCGCACTCACGCTGCATCAGGGCGATCTCTTCGCTTCGAGCGGCTCCCGGGGCATCGGACTGGGCGATCAGCATCGCTCCAGCGCTGCGGTCGAGGCCCATCGTGACGTAGTCCTCGACGGCGTTGATCGCCGCGGCGTCCATCAGCTCCATCATGGAGGCGCGCATCACCGCTCCGATGGCGACCACAGAGTTCGCGGCGGCCTCGACCGTCGGGAAGGTCGCGACCAGGGTCGCCGCGGGCGGCTGGGCCGGAACGAGCCGCAGCACCGCTCGCGTGACGATGCCCAGGGTGCCTTCGCTGCCGACGAAGAGCTTGAGCAGGGAGAGCCCGGCCACGTCCTTGATGCGCTGTCCACCGAGGCGAACGAAGGTTCCGTCGGCGAGCACCACGTCGAGGCCGAGCACGTAGTCGGTCGTCACGCCGTACTTCACGCAGCAGAGACCACCGGCGTTGGTCGCTACGTTGCCGCCGATCGAGCAGATCTCGAATGACGACGGGTCGGGTGGGTACCAGAGACCGTGCTCGGCCGCGGCCCGTTTGACCTCCACGTTGAGGGCGCCGGGCTCCACCACAGCGGTGCGGGTGCCCCGGTCGATCTCGACCGTTCGCATGCGCTCCAGGCTGAGCACGATGCACCCGTCGACGGCGCAGGAGCCGCCCGACAGTCCGCTGCCGGCGCCGCGCGGCACGATCGGGATGCCGTGTGCGGCGGCCCAGCGCATCGCGACCTGCACGTCGGCCACGTCGCGAGCTCGAACCACGCCCAGCGGCATCCCGGCAGCGTCGGACTGGGTCCAGTCGCGTCGGTACTTCTCCACCACGTCGGGGTCGGTGGCCAGGGCTCCGGGGGAGAGGTCGGCTTCGAGGGTGGCCAGGTCGGGAGCTGTCGTGCTCGTTGTCGTCACGTCACCACCGTAACCACGCCGCCGCGACTGCGGCAGTGGTCGGGCAG
>JBBSTU010000053.1:0-20040 GCA_038235595.1 Actinomycetales bacterium
CTCACGCGCTTCGAGGGCGAGCCGGCGCATGTCCTCGTGCTTGATCTTCCAGCGCCCCGACATCTGCTCCACGACGAGCTTGGAGTCCATCCGCGCCACGACCGCGGCCGCGGCATCGATGTCGAGCACGGCGCGCAGGCCGGCGATCAACCCGGAGTACTCCGCCACGTTGTTGCTGGCCTTGCCGAGCGGCTCGGCGAGCTCGACCAGCACCTCGCCGGTCGAGGACTCGCGAACGAGGGCTCCGTAGCCGGCCACACCGGGGTTGCCCCGAGAGCCGCCGTCGGCCTCGATGACGAGCCGACGATCCGTGCCTGGTCCATGGGTCTTCTGGGTGCCGGATGCCGCTCGGGTCACAGCCCCGACTCGCCGGTGCGGATCATGATGCGTCGGCATTCCTCGCAGCGCACGACCTCGTCCTCGGGCGCGATGCGGATGCGGTTCAGGTCGACGTTGTTCAGCTCGAGACGACAACCGCCACACCGACGGTGCTTGATCTCGGCCGCGGCGAGACCACCGCTCGAGAGACGGATCTTCTCGTAGAGGGTGACCAGCTCGTCGCCGACGCCGGCCACGATGTCGGCCCGACCGGACGCCACCTGGGTGGCCTCGCTGTCGAAGGTGGCCAGAGCATCGTCGAGCTGGCGCTGGAGGGCATCGACACTCTCGGCCAGCTCGGTTCGCTGCTGCTGGAGCGTCGTGACCTTGGCGGCGAGCGACTCGGCCCGCTCCATCACCTCGATCTCGATGTCTTCGAGGTCGCCCTGGCGACGGGCGAGCGAGGTGAGCTCGTGCTGCAGGGCCTGGAGGTCTTTGGGCGTGCCTTGACCGGCATCCAGCCGCTGCTGGTTGCGTGCCGCGCGGTCACGCACGAGCTGCACGTCCTGCTCCGACTTGCCGAGCTCGCCCTGAACGTCGTCGGCCGCAGTACGGGCGTTGACGATGGCGGTCTCGAGCGACGACAGGTCGGCCCGAGCCTGCGCGAGAGCCTGCGTGTGCGGCAGGTGCGCGCGGGCGTAGGTGATCTGGTCGAGACGCGAGTCGATGGCCTGCAGGTCGAGCAGACGCCATTGGCGTGACGGGTCAGCTTTCAGGGGGCACCTCCGGTGACGGCGTGGCGGCGTTCGCGCCGACCACGAAGGTCCACGGCTCGGTGCGAACGACAGAGATTCTCGATGCGACCCTAGCCGGTGGAGTCGTGATCTCCTCCAGGGCCGCCTGCAGTCGGTCTCGCACACTCACCAGCCACAGCGACTCCGTGGCCCAGTGACCCGCGTCGACGAGATAAGGAGGGCCACCGGCCGACTCCTCCCGAGCCTCGAGAACCGGGTGATGACGCAGGTCGGCGGTCACGTAGACGTCGGCGCCGACCTCACGCGCCTGCTCGAACCGGTCGTCCCCGGCGCCGCCCATCACCGCCACGACCCGCACCGGGGCGTCGGGGTCGCCGCTGACCCGGATCCCGCCCGCCGTGGCCGGCAGGACCGCTGCCAGGCGGGCCGCGAACTCGGCCAGTGACGACGTGGCGGCCAGCGTGCCTACCCGGCCCGCGGCATACGGTCGCCCATCCCTGCCCTCCAGTGTCGACAGGGGTTGCTGGTCGATGAGCCCGAGGGCGTCCGCAAGCACCGACGAGACGCCCGGTTGCGCGACGTCGGCATTCGTGTGCGCCACGAACAGGGCCACCCTGTTCTCGACGAGACGGGTGACGGCCGCACCCTTCGCGCTCGTCGTCGCCACCGAGTGGATGCCGCGCAGCAGCAGCGGGTGGTGGGTCACCAGGAGGTCGGCCTCCCAGGCCACCGCCTCGTCGATGACCGCGAGGGTGGGGTCGACTGCGAACAAGACCCGTCGCACGGGACGGGCGAGATCGCCGACTACGAGACCGACGCGGTCCCAGGCGGCAGCACTGGCGGGCGGGTAGAGGTCGTCGAGAGCCGCCACGACGTCGCGCAGCACCAGGTGATCCACGTGGGCCCGGCCGGGCTCGAACCGACGACCCCCGCGGTGTAAACGCGGTGCTCTACCAACTGAGCTACAGGCCCCAACTGCTCCGCGCGCCATCAGCCGCAGGGAGTGCCGTCATTGTGCCAGCAAGCCGTGCCGGGCGGTCACCACCGCCCACCTCGGCGCCGCCCGGTCAGAAGAGCCCCGGTCAGAAGAGCCCCGGTCAGAAAACCCCGGTCAGAAGAGCACGGACCCCGCGGGCTCGGGCGCCGACGTCGTGCGGCGCAGCGTCGCCAGCGCGGCCCGGTAGTCGGAGAAGTCACGACGCACTCCGGCATCCCTCACCTCAGACCACACGAGCGTGCCCGCCCGGTCGATCAAGAAGGTGCCACGCCGGGCCGAGCCGTCGTGGTCGTTGAACACGCCGTAGGCCCGTGCCACCTCGCCGTGCGGCCAGAAGTCGGAGAGCAACGGGAAGAAGTGCCCCTCGGCGTCGGCCCAGGTGCGGAGCGAGAACATCGGGTCGCACGAGATCGTGAAGACCTGGATGTCGTCGTCCTGGAAGTCCTCGAGACCGTCACGGATCTCGCGCAGCTCGCCGGTGCAGATGCCAGAGAACGCGAACGGGTAGAACACCACGACCGCGTTCTTGCGACCGCGAACGTCTCGCAGGCTCACCTGGCCGCCGTACTGGTCGGCGAGCGTGAAGCCGGGCGCCGACGTTCCGACGACAGGGGAACAGTCGACGGCTTCACGCACCTGCATCGGGGTCATGACCCCAGTCTGCCAGTGACCGGGGCTCAGCGCCGAGGTCCCTTCGGCGGCATGAGTCGGATGGCGACCCAGTCGTGCGAGACGGCCACCTGACCGCCCGTCTGAAGGCCGGCGGTCGAAGCCGCTTCCTCGACCTCGCTGGCATCGACGTGTCCGGCTCGGCCGGCCTTGGGGGTCAGCAGCACGACATACCCCTGGTCGAAGAGCTTGGTGAGCCCGTCGACCATCAGGTCGACGAGGTCGTCGTCGCCGTCGCGGTACCAGATGACGACACCGTCGGCTCCGTCCTTGAAGTCCTCGTCCTCGAGGTCGGCCCCCACGACGTCCTCGATGTCGAAGCGCAGGTCGTTGTCGACGTCTGCGTCGTAGCCGAACTCCTGGACGATCTGTCCCTTGGCGAAGCCGAGCTTGAGCAGGGACGACCCCGCTCCCGGCGCACTACCGGTCTCGCTCACGTGCACCAGCCTTTCTGCCCAGCTCCTCCACCGACGGTCGGGGAGGGATCTAACGGACACCAGTTGCGTTCTCGATCTGCGTTCTCGTGGTCAGAGTCCACCCGGTCGGGGCCTACGGCGCAAGCCGGTGTTACCTCCCGAGTGACTCTTACGGTATCGGGCGGCGGGGCCGCAGCGGTGCGACCGGGTCTATCCAGCCACCCCGACCGGCCTCGATCGGCCCCGCGAGTGCGCTTGCGCGGGCCTGCGGACCCCTTCGTGACGACTGTCGGGGTTTGGGGGAAGATGGAGCAAGCAGCGTCGTGACCGACCGGTCGAACGACGCGGCGTCGCGAAGAGAAAGGACCCACGACGTGGCATCCCAGGGCGGACCGATCCTCAACGGCATCCCCAGTCAGCTTCCGGACATCGACCCCGACGAGACGCAGGAGTGGCTCGACTCTCTCGATGCTGTGCTCGACGAGAAGGGTCGCACCCGCGCTCGCTACATCATGCTCAAGCTGATCCAGCGGGCGCGTGAGAAGCAGGTGGGGGTGCCCTCGCTGACGGCGACCGACGACATCAACACCATCGGCCCCGAGCGCGAGCCGTGGTTCCCGGGTGACGAAGACGTCGAACGCGAGTTCCGTCGCTACGTGCGGTGGAACGCGGCGATCATGGTGCACCGGGCTCAGCGTCCCGGCATCGGGGTCGGGGGCCACATCTCGACCTACGCCAGCGCCGCGACGCTCTACGAGGTGGGCATGAACCACTTCTTCCGCGGCAAGGACCACCCCGGTGGTGGTGACCAGGTGTTCTTCCAGGGTCACGCCTCCCCCGGCATGTACGCCCGTAGCTTCCTCGAGGGCCACCTCTCAGAGGCGCAGCTCGACGGTTTCCGGCAGGAGAAGAGCCACGTCGTCGACGGCAAGATCGAGGCCGTGCCGAGCTACCCCCACCCGCGGCTGCTCCCCGACTACTGGGAGTTCCCGACGGTCTCGATGGGCATCGGCCCGATGAACGCCATCTACCAGGCCCAGTTCAACAAGTACATGCAGAACCGTGGCCTGAAGGACACCAGCCAACAGCACGTCTGGGCCTTCCTCGGCGACGGTGAGATGGACGAGGTCGAGTCACGTGGTGCCCTGCAGTGGGCGACCAACGAGGAGCTCGACAACCTCACCTTCGTCATCAACTGCAACCTGCAGCGGCTCGACGGCCCGGTACGCGGCAACGGCAAGATCATCCAAGAGCTCGAGGCGTTCTTCCGGGGCGCCGGCTGGAACGTCATCAAGGTCGTCTGGGGCCGCGGGTGGGACCCGCTGCTCGCCGCCGACCGCGACGGCGCGCTCGTGCACATCATGAACGACACCAACGACGGCGACTACCAGACCTTCCGTGCCAACGACGGCAAGTACGTGCGCGACCACTTCTTCGGCCGCGACCCGCGCACCGCGAAGATGGTCGAGAACTGGACCGACGAGTCGATCTACTGGGACCTCAAGCGCGGCGGGCACGACTACCGCAAGGTGTACGCGGCCTACAAGGCGGCCATGGAGCACACCGGCCAGCCGACCGTCATCCTCGCCAAGACGATCAAGGGCTACGGGCTCGGGAGCCACTTCGCCGGGCGCAACGCGACGCACCAGATGAAGAAGATGACGCTCGATGACCTGAAGGGCTTCCGCGACAGCCTGCGCATCCCGATCAGCGACGAACAGCTCGAGGCCGACCCGTACCGCCCGCCGTACTACCACCCCGGCGCCGACAGCCCCGTGGTGAAGTACTCGGTCGACCGGCGTCGCAAGCTCGGTGGCACCCTGCCGAGCCGTCGCGTCGACTTCGAGCCGCTCACCCTGCCCGGCGACGAGGTCTACGCCCAGGTGAAGAAGGGCTCGGGCAAGCAGGAGGTCGCCACCACGATGGCCTTCGTGCGTCTGCTCAAAGACCTGTTGCGCGACAAGGGAATCGGCCAGCGCATCGTGCCGATCATTCCCGACGAGGCGCGCACCTTCGGCATCGACGCGTTCTTCCCGACGATCAAGATCTACAACCCGCACGGGCAGAACTACACGCCGGTCGACAACGAGCTGATGCTGGCCTACCGAGAGGCGACCGACGGGCACATCCTGCACCTCGGTATCAACGAGGCGGGCTCGGTGGCCGCGTTCACGGCGGTCGGCACGTCGTACGCCACGCACGGCGAGCCGATGATCCCGATCTACGTCTTCTACTCGATGTTCGGCTTCCAGCGCACCGGTGACTTCATCTGGGCGGCGACCGACCAGATGACGCGAGGGTTCCTCATCGGGGCCACGGCCGGGCGCACCACGCTGACCGGCGAGGGTCTGCAGCACGCCGACGGCCACAGCCCGTTGCTCGCCTCGACGAACACCGCGGTGCGGCACTACGACCCGGCCTACGTCTACGAGATCGCCCACATCGTGCAGCACGGCCTGGCCGAGATGTACGGCCCTGACACCACGCTCGAGCGGGCCAACCACATCTACTACCTCACCGTCTACAACGAGCCGATGATCCAGCCGAAGGAGCCCGACGACGTCGACGCCCTCGGCATCATCAAGGGCATGCACAAGATCGCATCGACCGACACCGAGGGCTGGCAGCACGAGGCTCCCCGCGCGCAGCTGCTCGGGTCGGGCGTCGGCGTGCCGTGGGTTCTCGAGGCGCAGCAGCTGCTCGCCGACGACTGGGGGGTGGCGGCCGACGTGTGGTCGGTCACCTCGTGGAACGAGCTGCGCCGCGACGGCCTGGCCGCCGACGAGCAGGAGTTCCTCTCCCCCGATGAGGAGCCGATCGTACCCTGGGTCACCCAGTGCCTGAAGGATGCCGAGGGCCCGGTCATCGCCGTGAGCGACTACATGCGCGCCGTGCAAGACCAGATCCAGCCCTGGGTGCCCGGGCCGTTCGCCTCGCTCGGCGCTGACGGGTTCGGCTTCAGCGACACCCGGCCGGCGGCGCGCAGGTTCTTCCACATCGACGGGCCCTCCGTCGCGGTGCGCACGCTGCAGATGCTCGCCAAGGAGGGCAAGGTCGACGCCGATGTTCCCGCCAAGGCGGCCGACAAGTACCGCCTCGACGACGTGACTGCCGGCACCTCGGGCAACGCGGGCGGCGAGAGCTGACCGAAGCTCCGTCTCGGATGCCGCTGGGTGAGGTGGCCGCACCGACGGTGCTCGCACTCATTGGCGCCGGAGCGCTCCGGCGCCGCTGACCCTCCTTGTGCACGGTGACTACGACCTATCAGGCCGCCATGACCCGGCGCCTCAGGCCGTCAGGGTTGGACAGGTCGGCCCAGACCAGCCGTACGACGGACCACCCCTGGCGTCGGAGGGCGTCCTCACGCCGCTTCTCGTCGAAGAGCACTCGACGGTCGCCATCGGCGTACTTGACCGCGCCGTCGAACTCGACGAGCACGCGGGTGCCTCGAATGCGGAAGTCGGCCCGGTACCGGCGACCCTCTGCGACGACCTCGAACTGTGGCTCGAGCTCGAAACCGAGCACCGAGAGCACGAACGCGGTGCGTGACTCCCCGGGGGACTCATGCCGGGGATCGACGAGCGACAGCGCCGACCGGACGAGTCCGATGCCGGTGTGCTTCGCAAACACCGCAACGGCCCTGGAGAGCTCGCTCGTTGTCGCCGCTTCGGCTCGGAGCGCCCCGTCGGCCGCCACGAGGAAGGCCTGGGGCCCCGCCAGCAGCCCGGCCTGCACTGCGGCGTAGGCGACCGGCACGGCTCGCGGGCGATGGCTGTCGAGGCTGCCGGCACCCTCGGCCGCTGGAAGATGCAGGCCGACCACCTGTCGGTGCACTGTCACGCCTGGGCGTGACACGGACACGCCCCCTACCGCCGGCGCCCATGCGGTCAGGTGCACCGTGTCGAAGGGGGCGGCGTACGTCGGCAGGCCGGCGAGGACCAGTCGCGAGTGATGGCTGAGGGCAGCCCGCGTGCGGAACTGGCGACCGAAGGCGATCGAACGCAGGCGATGCAGCTGCTCTCGCTCCGCGGGTGCCCCTTCGGCGATGGCGTACCAGCCGACGGCCAGCCGCAGACAGCGACCGTCCTTCACCAGCCGACCCAGAGCATTCTTGTCCAGGCCGACGCGCGCGGCGTCGGCGGCCGCAAAGACCCCGTCACGGGCAATGAGAGTCAGGTCCATGACAAGAGCCTCCGGCAACGACGGGCGCACCGTCAGGTGCTGGCACGGCATCTGTGGACAACGCTGAGACAGCGCAGGGAGGTGTGGATGGGTCACCGGAGCCGAACCGGCTCAGCGGCGCTGCAGCGCTCGGCCGCTGCTGACCCTCATCCCGCTCGCTGGCCCAGGGCGCCGCAGGTGATCAACCCGTGTTGGATAGGTATGCACGACTGTGCATATACTTGCATCATGTCAAAGGTCCTCACCTCGCTCCCCGTCGGTGAACGCGTCGGCATCGCCTTCTCCGGCGGTCTCGACACCTCGGTAGCCGTGGCCTGGATGCGCGAGAAGGGGGCCGTGCCCTGCACCTACACGGCCGACCTCGGGCAGTACGACGAGCCCGACATCGACTCGGTGCCGGGTCGCGCCCTTCAGTACGGCGCCGAGATCAGCCGCCTCGTCGACTGCCGAGCCGCGCTCGTCGAGGAGGGCCTTTCGGCCATCGCGTGCGGCGCCTTCCACATTCGCAGCGGTGGCAAGACCTACTTCAACACCACGCCCCTCGGCCGGGTCGTCACGGGCACGTTGCTCGTGCGCTCCATGCAGGACGACGACGTCTCGATCTGGGGCGACGGCTCGACGTTCAAGGGCAACGACATCGAACGGTTCTACCGCTACGGTCTGCTCGCGAACCCCCACCTGCGCATCTACAAGCCCTGGCTCGATGCCGACTTCGTCTCCGAGCTCGGGGGGCGGCACGAGATGTCGCAGTGGCTGAGCGCCCGCGACCTGCCCTACCGGGCCAGCGCCGAGAAGGCCTACTCCACCGACGCCAACATCTGGGGCGCCACCCACGAGGCCAAGACCTTGGAGTTCCTCAGCGAGTCGATGGAGGTCGTCTCCCCCATCATGGGCGTGCCCTACTGGGACCCGTCGGTGACTATCGAGACCGAGGACGTCACCGTCACCTGGGAGTCCGGGCGCCCGGTCGCCATCAACGGCCAGACCTTCTCGGATGCCGTTGCCCTCGTCGACGAGGCGAACACCATCGGTGGCCGGCACGGGCTGGGCATGAGCGACCAGATCGAGAACCGCATCATCGAGGCCAAGTCGCGCGGCATCTACGAGGCCCCGGCCATGGCCCTGCTGCACCTGACCTACGAGCGGCTGCTCAACGCCATCCACAACGAGGACACCATCGCGAACTACCACGCAGAGGGCCGCAAGCTGGGGCGGCTGCTCTACGAGGGCCGTTGGCTCGACCCGCAGAGCCTGATGATCCGCGAGTCGCTGCAGCGGTGGATCGCCTCGGCCGTCACCGGCGAGGTCACCGTGCGCCTGCGTCGTGGCGACGACTGGTCGATCGTGAACACCGCCGGGCCGGCCTTCAGCTACCACCCCGAGAAGCTGTCGATGGAGCGCACCGAGGATGCCGCGTTCGGCCCCGTCGACCGCATCGGCCAGCTGACCATGCGCAACCTCGACATCGCGGACACTCGCGCGAAGCTCGAGCAGTACGCCGCGGCGGGACTGCTCGGGCAGGGTGCCACCGATCTCGTCGGCGAGCTGGCTCCCGGTGGCGCAGCAGCCATCTCCGCCAACCCGGCGGCATCCGGTGTCGACGCCGAGGACGACGCGCTCGACCGGGCCGCGATGGAGTTCGGCACCGACTGACCCCGTCGGTTTACGGGTACGGTCACATCATGAGTGACGACGGAAAAATGACTGTCCACCGCACGATCGACGCGTCGGCTGCCGACATCTTCGACGTGCTGAGCAACCCCAAGCGCCATACCGAGCTCGACGGCTCGGGCTTCGTCCGCTCCGACGAGAAGGCCGAACGGATCAAGTCTGTGGGCGACGTCTTTCGGATGAACATGGAAGGCCCGCACATGGGCGGTGAGTACCAGACCGACAACACCGTCAGCGGGTTCGACCACAACAAGCTCATCGCCTGGAAGACCGCCCCGGCCGACACCGACCCGCCCGGGTGGGAGTGGCTGTGGGAGCTCGACCCGCAGGGGCCCGACTCCACCGACGTCACCCTGACCTACGACTGGTCGAAGGTGACCGACAAGAAGATCCTGTCGATGGTGAGCTTCCCCCTCATCACCAAGGAGCAGCTCGAGGACTCCCTCGGAAACCTGGCCTCCTCCGTCTCCAGCTGAGCGGCCAGCCGACTCGAAACACCGAACCGCGAGACCGTCCGCACGAGCCCGCCCACTGCCTCACGGCAGCGGGCGGGCTCGCGGGCGTCGAGGCCGTTTGTGGGCCGCCTACAAACCGCTAGCCGGCAACTCTAGGCTGGGCGGGTGAACCAGCCGCCGCGTCAGCGACCGAGCGAGGTGACCGCCCTCGCGGTCGCCCAGAGCGCCGGTGAGCTCGCCACGCTGGCGTCACAGCGGATGGAGGCGAACCTGCGCTGGTACCGCGACCTCTCGGCGCAGGAACGCTCGCAGGTGGGCCTCGTGGCCCAGGCGGGCATCTCGCAGTTCATCACCTGGTTCCACCATGACGAGGGTCACGCGCCCTCGGCGATCTCGATCTTCGCCAACGCGCCCCAGGAGCTGACCCGGTCGGTCAACCTGCGTCAGACCCTCGACCTCGTGCGCACCGTCGTCGATGTCGTCGAGTCGCGCGTGGAGAGCCTGGCCGGGCCGGGCGACGAACAGCTGCTGCGCGAGTCGGTGCTGCGGTTCTCACGCGAGATCGCCTTCGCCGCGGCCGAGGTGTACGCCGGGGCGGCGGAGGCCCGTGGAGCCTGGGACGCCCGCCTCGAGGCGCTCGTGGTCGACGCCGTGCTGCGCGGTGAGGCTGACGAGTCGATGCAGTCGCGCGCCACGGCCCTGGGCTGGGGAGAGGTCGCCGACGTGACCTTCGTCGTCGGCGCCACCCCGACCGGCCGGGGCGGGCAGGGCGGGCAGGGCGGGCCGGCCGCGGCCGTCGACGAGCTGCGCCGGGCCGTGCGCCACCACGGGGTCGAGGCGCTGGCCATCGTGCAGCGCACCCGCCTCATCGCCATCATCGGCGGCACGCGAGAGCCGGTCCGAGTTCTTGAGGCCGTGCAGACCTGCTTCGGCGCGGGGCCCGTCGTGGTCGGCCCCACCGTGCCCCACCTGTTCGCCGCCGGGCGCTCGGCGCGAGCGGCGCTCAGCGGGCTGTCGGCGGCGCCGGCGTGGCCCGCGTCGCCCCGGGTGCTGGAGGCGGATGCCGTGCTGCCCGAGCGCGCCCTGGCCGGTGACGGGCCGGCGCGGAGGGCGCTCGTCGAGCGGGTGTACCGGCCGCTGTCACTTGCCTCGCAGGGCGCACTGCTCGAGACCGCGACCGCCTACCTCGAGTGCGGTGGGTCGCTGGAGGCCACGGCCCGGCTGCTGTTCGTGCACGCCAACACGGTGCGGTACCGGGTGGGGCGGATCGCCGAGGTCACGGGCTACGACCTCGGCACACCGCGGGAGGCGTGGGCCGTGCGCATCGGCCTCGCGCTCGGCCGGCTCGGCGCCAGCGCCCCAGGGCGAGGTTCGACACCCATCTTCGGCTGAGGCGCGCGGCTTGGCGGTTCAGGGTCACGAGTGCCCTGGTCGGTTGAACGTCCCGATTTAGTGGTTTCCTACAAACAACCCCTCCTGACTTGGTGGCTTTCGTCGGCGCGGTGGCATGGCCTCACCCGCCATGGTGGAGGGGTGCTAGCCATCGTTTGCCCCGGACAGGGCTCCCAGACTCCCGGCTTCCTCGCTCCGTGGCTCGAGCTCGACGGAGCGCGTGAGCAGCTGACCGCGCTCGGTGGTGCCGCGAGCCTCGACCTCGTGGCCCACGGCACCGAGTCCGACGCCGAGACCATCAAGGACACCGCCGTCGCTCAGCCGCTCATCGTCGCGGCCGGCCTCGTGGCCGCCTCGGCGCTGTTCGCCTCGCGTGACGACCTCGTCGCCACCGGCGCGGTGCTCGCCGGCCACTCCGTCGGAGAGCTGACCGCCACCGCCCTGGCCGGGGTCATCACCGACGAACAGGCCATCACCCTCGTCGCCGCCCGCGGCCGCGCGATGGCGCAGGCCAGCGCCGTCACGCCCACCGGTATGGCCGCGGTGCTGGGCGGAGACCCCGACGAGGTGCTCAGCACCCTCGAGGCGCTCGGCCTGACCCCGGCCAACGTCAACGGCGCAGGCCAGGTGGTCGCCGCCGGCACACTCGAGCAGGTCGCTGCCCTGCGCGACGCCCCGCCGGCCAAGGCCCGCGTCATCCCGTTGCAGGTGGCCGGCGCGTTCCACACCCACCACATGTCCCCCGCGGCCGAGTCGCTCGGAGAGGCAGCCGCGGCCATGACACCCGCCGACCCGGCGCTCCCTCTGCTCAGCAACGCCGACGGCACACCGGTCGAGAGCGGCGCACAGGCCCTCGAGCGGCTGGTTCGCCAGGTGAGCAACCCCGTGCGCTGGGACCTCTGCATGCAGACGATGCTCTCCCTCGGCGTCACGGGCCTGATCGAGCTCTCCCCGGCCGGCACCCTCGTCGGGCTGGCGAAACGGGCCATGCGAGGCGTGGAGACGCTCGCCCTCAAGTCGCCTGACGACCTCGCTGCGGCCCGCACCCTGCTCGACACCCACCGCGCATGACCCCGGCGGTCCCGACTGGCGCGATGGGCCCCAGTAGGGGCACGCTCAGGGGTAGGGCCCCGGCCGACGGTGATCCTGCCGGTCGCCTGCTCCTGCGTCGCCGCCTGATCTCCGCAGCTCTCCGAACCCGACCCGAGAAGGCCACGTGACCTCGATCCCCTCCCCTGTCTCCCCCAAGGGCACCGGCACGCTCGCCGACCTGGGCGCGGGTCGGCACTCCCGCGTCCTGGGTGTCGGCGCCTACCGTCCGGCGCGCGTGGTGACCAACGCCGAGCTCGTCGACACGATCGACTCCAGCGACCAGTGGATCCGCGAGCGCACGGGCATCATCAGCCGACACTTCGCCGCCGAGAACGAAAGCGTCATCGACATGGCCGAGGCGGCCTCCCGGCAGGCCCTCGAGCTCGCCGGCATCCGCGCCGACCAGATCGGGTTCGTGCTGCTGGCCACCGTCACCCACCCCTACCAGACTCCTGCTGCTGCTCCCGAGCTCGCGTACCGCCTGGGCTCCACGGCGCCGGCGCTCGACATCTCGGCCGCGTGCGCCGGGTACTGCTTCGGCGTGGGTATGGCCAGCGACCTGGTCAAGGCCGGGTCGGCCGACTATGTGCTCGTCGTCGGCGTCGAGAAGCTGAGTGACTTCACCGACCCCTACGACCGCGGCAGCGCCTTCATCTTCGGTGACGGCGCCGGTGCGTGCGTCATCGGTCCGAGCGACACCCCCGGCATCAGCCCCACGGTGTGGGGCTCCGACGGGGCCCAGCGCGACGCCATCACCCAGCGCGAGTCCTGGGTCACGGTCAAGGACACCTGGCTCAACGAGGAGTGGACCCCCGGCGACGAGCAGGCCGAGCTCGCGGGCCGCAGCTCGAAGGGGTGGCCCGCCATCGGCATGCAGGGTCAGTCCGTGTTCCGGTGGGCCGTCTGGGGCATGGCCCCCGTGGCGCAGCAGGCCATCGACAAGGCGGGCATCACCGCCGACGACCTCGACGCCTTCATCCCGCACCAGGCGAACGTGCGCATCATCGACGCGATGGCCAAGCAGCTGAAGCTGCCCGCCGACATCCCCATCGCCCGCGACATCGCCACCACGGCCAACACCTCGGCGGCCTCCGTGCCGCTCGCGACAGCGCGGATGCTGGCCGAGAAGGAGATCCCGAGCGGTGGCCTCGCGCTGCAGATCGGGTTCGGGGCCGGCCTCGTGTACGCCGCCCAGGTCATCGTGCTGCCCTAGGCACGCCCAGGTTCCCGCCGGTCCGACGGGTCACATCGGACCACTGCAGAGCGCCACCACCACCGTCAACACCAAGGAGCAGCCAGATGGCTCAGTCCGAGCAGGAGATCCTCGCGGGTCTCGCCGACATCGTCAACGAAGAGACCGGTCTCGACACCGCGTCGGTCGAGATGGACAAGTCGTTCACCGACGACCTCGACATCGACTCCCTCTCGATGATGACCATCGTCGTCAACGCCGAGGAGAAGTTCGGGGTGCGCATCCCCGACAGCGAGGTCAAGAACCTCAAGACCGTTCGCGACGCCGTCACGTTCATCGGCGGCGCGCAGTCCTGAGCCACCGTCACCCTCGGGTGACCGACGCTGGGTCACGAGCCCGATCTCGTGACCCGGCGTCCGCTCGGCATCAGTACGAACACCCAGAAACGACCACGGCTCAATCCCTAAGGAGCACCTCACCATGACGTCCCTTCGCGACCGACGAGTCGTCGTCACCGGTCTCGGTGCCACCACCCCTGTGGGCGGCACCGTCCCGCAGACCTGGGACGCCATCCTCGCGGGCCAGTCCGGCGCCCGACCGATGGAGTACGACTGGGTCAGCAAGTACGAGCTGCCCGTCACCTTCGCCGCGACCATCAAGGTTCCGCCCATCGAGGTGCTGACCAAGGTCGAGACCCGCCGGCTCGACCCCTCCAGCCAGTACGCGCTGATCGCCTCGCGCGAGGCCTGGGCGGATGCCGGCTCCCCCGACGTCGACCCCGAGCGACTCGGCGTCGTGATCGGTTCGGGTATCGGCGGCGTCTGGACGCTGCTCGACCAGTGGGACAACCTGCGCGAGAAGGGCCCCCGTCGGGTCTACCCTCTCGCCGTCCCGATGCTCATGCCGAACGGCCCTGCCGCCGCGGTGTCACTCGAGCTCGGCGCCCGGGCGGGCGCCCACACCCCCGTCAGCGCCTGTGCGTCCGGCGCGGAGGGGATGGGCTACGCCATCGAGATGATCCGTACCGGCCGCGCCGACATCGTCGTCGCCGGTGGCACCGAGGCCGCGGTGCACGCCCTGCCGATCGCCGGTTTCGCCGCCATGCAGGCGCTCTCGACGCGCAACGACGAGCCCGAGCTCGCGTCGCGGCCCTACGACATCGACCGTGACGGCTTCGTGCTGGGTGAGGGGTCGGCCCTGATCGTGCTCGAGTCGGAGGAGCACGCGAGGGCCCGCGGTGCGCGCGTCTACGCCGAGCTCGCCAGCGTCGGCATCTCGTCGGACGCGCACCACATCACCGCACCCGAACCGGAGGGCGCCGGCGCCTCACGGGCCATGCTGGCCGCCATCGAGCGGGCCGACCTCGACCTGCGAGACATCATCCACGTCAACGCCCACGCCACCTCCACCCCGGTCGGTGACATCGCCGAGTACAACGCCATCAAGCGGGCGTTCGGCGACTTCACCGACCACCTCACCGTCACCGCCACCAAGTCGATGACCGGGCACCTGCTCGGCGCTGCCGGTGCGCTCGAGGCGGTGTTCACGATCCTGTCGGTCTACCACCGCACCGTGCCGGCGACGATCAACCTCGACCACCAGGACCCCGCTATCGCCCTCAACGTCGTCACGGGTGAGCACCAGACGCTGCCGGCCGGCGACATCGCCGCCCTGAACAACTCGTTCGGGTTCGGCGGGCACAACGTGGCCCTGGCCATCCGCAGCATCTGAGCGGGCGGGCCACGTCCTTTCGACGCAGACCCGAAGTACGCACGACAAAGGCCCGGAGGCACGAACCCTCCGGGCCTTCGTCGTCCCGGAGTCGCCGCACTGGAGGTTGCGACGGCCGGGAGGTCGGAGAGGCGTTCTGGCTGCTCAGCCCACCTGATGCAGCCAGCGCACCGGGGCGCCGTCTCCGGCATACCGGAACGGCTCCAGCTCGTCGTCCCAGGGTGCGCCGAGCAACAGGTCGATCTCGTCCTGCAGGGCGAGCACGTCGCCCCTGGTGCGCGCGATGGCCTCACGCAACCGGTCCTCCTGCACGACGGCATCCCCCGAGACGGAGGTCATCGTGTGGTGGATGCCGAGGCTCGGGGTGTACGACCAACGGCCGCCGTCGGCATGCGCAGACGGGTCCTCCGTCACCTCGTAGCGCAGCCCGTCCCACCCGCGCAGGGCGCTGGCGAGCTGGGCCCCGGTGCCGACCGGACCGCTCCAGGTCAGCTCGGCGCGCATCGACCGTGGCGCCACCGGCTGGGGCGACCACTCGAACGAGACCTGCTCACCCAGTACGGCCTCGACCGCCCAGGTGATGTGCGGGCAGAGCGCAGCGGGGGTCGCGTGAACGAACACGACCCCGCGCGTGGTGACACGCGACCTCACGGCAGACATCCGAACCTCCTGGTGTGTGAGGGACGTCTTCCCCAACGACCTCTCACACCCGGGCCCGCCTGCCACCGCACGAACTTCGTCGGCGCCCGCCCGAACTATGAACGGATGCCGCTGTGCCCACCGGAGTAGGCACGGGGCCCATTGTGCACCACGAGCCACCGTGAGCACCAGAGGCACCAGCTGTCACACCGTCGATGGAGTGGGCCCGAGACAGACCGCCGGCTGGCCTGGCGCCGGCCGACAACCGTCGGAAATGACATCACCGCCGATCTGGTGGTCCACAATGGGGACAACGCCGGATCACGGCCGGGCCTACCGTGCCCGCCGGGGGTCAGGGTTGGGCTCGCGATGCGAGCCGGAGGCAGACCAAGGAGGTGTCCAGCGCATGATGGGTCCGCAGACCATGTCCCTGCACGGCAACTCCTTGAGCTACATCGACAGTGGCACCGGCGAAGTCGTGCTCTTCGTGCACGGGCTGCTCGGCTCACATCGCAACTGGCGCACGCTCATCGACCGCATCGACGACACGCACCGGGTCATCGTCCCGGATCTCTTCGGTCACGGGTCTTCCGCCAAGCCTGAGGGCGACTACTCGCTCGGCGCGCACGCCGGCATGCTGCGCGATCTGATCGATGCCCTCGGCGTCGAAAAAGTCACCCTCGTCGGCCACTCCCTGGGCGGCGGCATCTCGCTCCAGTTCTGCTACCTCTTCCCCGAACGGGTCGAGCGGCTCGTCCTCGTCGGCTCCGGCGGGCTGGGCCGTGAGGTCATTGCGGCCCTGCGGGCCGCCACCCTGCCGGGAGCCGAGTGGGTCCTTCCCATCATCGCGTCCACGCGGGTGCGAGGTGGGGTCGAGACCATCGGCCGCGGCCTTGCACGGGTGGGTTGGCGTGCCAGCCACGACATGCGGGCTGCCTGGGAGGGGTTCACGGCGCTCAGCGACGCCGACAGCCGACGCGCCTTCTTGGCCACCACCCGTGCCGTGATCGACCCGGGGGGGGCAGAGCGTCACCGCCAAGGACTACCTGCCCGACCTCGCCGACCTGCCCGTGCTGGTCGTCTGGGGAACCAACGACATGGTCATCCCGGCCTCTCACGCCGAGCGAGCCAAGGAAGCGATCCCGGGGTGTCGCGTCGAGCTGTTCGACGGCGCTGGACACTACCCACACCTCGATGAGCCCGACCGCTTCGCGACGCTGTTACGCGACTTCATCGCTGTGACCGGGCCCGGCCACGAAGAACCCGCCCCGAACACGAAGGCCGCCGGCTGATCGAGCGGTTGCTTCGACTGGTCACCGGGCCGTCGGCCTGGGGTCAGACGGACGGAACCCCCACGAAGAGGAACACCTCGTCATCACGCACCTCGACCTTGTGGGTGCGCACCGCCTTGGTGGCCGGCAGGCACTGCGGCACACCGTTGGCCAGGCAGAACCGGGTTGCGTGGAGCGGACACTCGACCTCGCCGGCCTCGACCCAGCCCTCCGAGAGGCTGGCGTCCTCATGGGAGCAGGTGTCATCGAGCGCGTAGTACGTGCCGTCGTCGTCGCGAAAGAGCGAGATCGGCTCGGCCGATCCGGTCAGCTCCATCGGCAGCAGCAGGGCCTCCCCCGGCTCGACATCGCCCACCGCGGCGGCGCGGATTCCCTCGCTCATCTGGCTCCTCTCGTGGTTCACGGGCCCGCTCAGGGCTCTTGTCCGAGCCTAGGCGATCCAGGGCAGGACGCCGTCCCCGGCTAGGATCATCGCGTCCTGCGCGAGTTCGGCGCGAGGGCGGGGGCAGTAGCTCAGCCGGTCAGAGCAGCGGACTCATAATCCGTCGGTCCAGGGTTCAAGCCCCTGCTGCCCCACCGACAACCATCTCGAAACATCTCGCTCCGGTCCCTTTTGCCGTGCTCATACCATTTGGGCGGGCGACGGAGCATCTGATCAGGTATGTGTGTTTCATGCATTCGAACACGCGCCGTTCGGCGCCTCAGGGGTTCACCAAGATGCGTTCCGTACGTGGTGCCATGACCTTCGTCGTGGTAGCCGCCATGTCAGCACCACTCACCGCCGCCGCTCTCACGCCGCCTGACCAAGCCGCCGCCCGTGCAGTCGTGCCGGGCCAGATGCCCACCAACAGCGCGGCCCAGATCGTCGCGCTCCAGAAGATCAAGTCCTCGCTGACCGGGGCCGAGCGCAAGCTCGACAGCCAGCTGGCCGTGTCGCTGAGGGCGCGCAGCAACAGCGCCCTGCGGGCGGCCCTGCCTGCCCTCGACGCGGTGTCGGCCACCAAGGGCGCCACCGTGGCGGTCGACATCGACGTCAGCACGGTCACCGACTCGCTGCTCACCCGCCTCCGGGCGACCGGGGCGAGCATCGTCTACTCCTCGCCGACCGTGCGGTCGGTGCGGGCGAACGTTCCGCCCGACGCACTCACCACGGTGGCGGGCTGGAAGGAGGTGCGTTCGGTTCGTGCGGCCGGTGGCGCGATGACCAGCGATGACGACCGCCGAGCCCCGGGCCGCATGATCGATCCGAACAGTGCTCCGAACGATGCTCCGAACAGTGCGACGTCGGACAAGCAGCAGCGCAGCGCGCGCGTGGAGGCCGCCCTGAAGAGGGCGCTCAAGCCCTCGACCAACAAGCTGGCCGCCGGCTCGGTCACCTCCGAAGGAGACAAGGCGCACGCTGCCGACACGGCCCGCCAGCGGTTCAAGGTCACCGGGACCGGCGTCAAGGTATGCGCGCTCTCTGACGGTGTCGACTCGTTGGCCGCGTCGATCGCCTCGGGCGACCTGCCCGCCGTCGACGTGCTGCCAGGGCAGGGAGGCAGCGGCGACGAGGGCACCGCGATGCTCGAGATCATCCACGACCTCGCCCCGAACGCCGAGCTGGGCTTCGCCACCGCGTTCGTCAGCGCGGCCTCCTTCGCCGACAACATCCGGGCCCTGCGCTCCCAGGCGAGCTGCGACATCATCGTCGACGACGTCATCTACTACGCCGAGTCTCCGTTCCAGGACGGTCCCATCGCCCAGGCGGTCAACACCGTCACCGACGACGGCGCGCTCTACTTCAGCTCGGCGGGCAACGAGGGCAACGTCATCGACGGCACCTCGGGCAACTACGAGGGCGACTTCGTCTCATCGGGCCAAGGCGTCGGCAAGTTCGCAGGCACCGCACACGACTTCGACCCCGGCCCCGGCGTGCAGGTGTTCGAGCCGCTGTCTGACGAGAGCTCCGGCGTCGTGGTGCCCCTGTTCTGGGCGAACCCGCTCGGCGGCGCCACCGACGACTACGACCTCTACCTGTTCGACTCGGACGGAAACGTCACCGACTTCTCACAGCAGGTGCAGAACGGCACCCAGGACCCCTTCGAGATCCTCCAGACCGGGTCCGGAGCCGGTCAGCGGCTTGCCGTGGTCAAGTTCTCGGGCGCCGACCGCTACTTCCAGCTGTCGGCGTTCCGAGGCCGGTACTCCGACTCCGCCGACGGCCTCAAGGCCTACGTGACCCCCGGCATGACCCGCGGTCACTCGGCCACGGTCAACGCCTTCAGCACGGCAGCAGCGCCCGCCGCCGACCCACTGCCCTTCGACCTCGAGACCGGCGACCCACCGAACCCCTCGGGACCGTTCCCGAACGCGTTCACCCGCAACCAGCTGCCGGAGCGGTTCACCTCCGACGGCCCCCGCCGGGTCTTCTTCCAGGCCGACGGCACCCCGTACACGCCGGGTAACACCAGCTCGACGGGTGGCGTCGTGCGCCAGAAGCCCGACATCACCGCGGCCGACGGGGTTTCGACCACGGTGCCCGGCTTCTCGCCCTTCTTCGGCACCTCGGCTGCTGCTCCGCACGCGGCCGCTCTGGCCGCGCTGGTGCTGTCGGGCAACCCCCGCATCTCGCCGGCGAGCGTGCGCAGCGCGCTGACGTCAACCGCGATCGACCTCGCTCCAGCCGGGGTCGACAACCGCACCGGCCACGGTGTGGTGCTCGCCACGAGGCTCCTGCGGCAGACCGGGGCCACCCCGCAACCGCTCGTCAGGGCGGGCCAGGCCACGGTGGCCCCGGCCGGCGACGGAGACCCGTACCTCGAGCCGGGTGAGAGCGGTGTGCTCACGCTGCCGGTCACCAACGTCGGCGACGGGCGGGCAACCTCGGTCAGTGCCCGGCTCACCTCTGACGACCCCCAGGTCACGATCACGCCGGCGTCACGCGGTTACGGCGGCATCGCTGCGGGGGCGACGACGTCGCGGACGTTCACGATCACGCTGGCCGCCGGCTACCCGCTGGGCAAGCCGGTCTCGCTCGGAGCGAAGGTCGCCTTCGTCGGCGTCTTGTCGCCGACCACCGAGACCATCGCTCTCCCGTCGGGCCAGCCGGCGTCCTTGCCCACGGCCTACTCGTACACCGGTCCGCCGGTTGCGATCCCCGACAGCGACGAGGCCGGCGCCTCCGTCACCATCCCGGTGGCCGGCTCCGAGTACGCGTCTGCGATCACGTTCTCGGTCGACGGCGCGACGTGCTCGAC
>JBBSTU010000054.1:0-19944 GCA_038235595.1 Actinomycetales bacterium
CGGCAGCCTCCGACCGCAGCCGGTCGACCATGGCCGGTGACAGGTCGACGGCGCTCACGTGGCCTCGGGGGCCGACGGCGTCGAGCAGTGCGAAGCTCGCGGCCCCTCGACCGGAGCCGATGTCGATGGCGCGGTCGCCGGGGCGCGGACGGGTCAGCTCGACGAGGCGCGCGCCGATCGGGGTGAACCACGGCACCCCGCCCTGGTCGTAGCCGGCGGCGAGCTGGTCGAAAAGGGCAGCGACGTGATCACGTCGCGCAGCGGCATCCATGCTGGCATCGTCCTCCCTTTTGCCGGCCCGGGTGTGCCCTTCGACGCGACTGTGTGAGAGGGCCGCACCACCGCCTTGACCGTCACCTCCACCGAGGCGCTCAGCCCTGGAATGGTGCGCGTACACTTCCGCAGCGACGATCTCAGTGCCTTTGCCGAGAGCACCGACACCGACCGCTACGTCAAGCTGGTCTTCGAGGGTGGCGAGCAGCCGGTGCTGCGCACCCACACCGCGACCGACCCCGACGTCGAGGCCGGCACCGTCGCGATCGACTTCGTCGTTCACGGCGGCGACGGCGTGGCCGGTCCCTGGGCCGCGCGAGCGACGCCGGGGGAGACTCTGACCGCTCGTGGTCCTGGCGGCGGCTACGCCCCCGACCCGTCCGCTGCCTGGCACCTCCTCGTCGGCGACCAGTCGGCCCTGCCCGCGGTGGCGGCGGCGGTGCGGGCCCTGGCGGTGGATGCCGTGGGCTACGTCGTCGTCGAGGTGCCGGGTCGCGAGCACGAGATCGACCTTCGCGCCCCGATCGGCATAGACGTCATCTGGGTCTACGACGCGGGCGCCGAGCAGCCAGAGAGCGACGACGCCGGCGCTGCGTCGCCCACCCTCGTCGACGCTGTGCGTGCGCTGCCGTGGCGCCCCGGGCGGGTGCAGGCGTTCGTCCACGGCGAAGCCCGTGCGGTGATGCACGGCATCCGGCCCTACCTGCTCAAGGAGCGCGGCGTGACGCGGGCCGACGCGTCGATCTCGGGCTACTGGCGGCTCGGTCGTTCGGAGGAGTCGTTCCGGGTGTGGAAGTCCGAACTGGCGACGGTGGAGTCCGCAGCGGCCGGATAGGGTCAGCAAGCATGGCGCACTCGTTCGACACCGACACCGAAGCCCAGGGCCTGATCGACTACGTCGACTCCTCGCCGACACCCTTCCACGCCTGTGAGCAGTCGGCTCGGCTGCTGTCGGCGGCGGGCTTCACGCAGGTGCACGAGACTGACCCGTTCCCGACCGAGCCAGGTGCGCACTACCTGCTGCGCGGGGGCTCCCTGATCGCCTGGGACGCCCGTGGCGCCCACGCCACCGGTGCCGGTCCGGCCGCCGGGTTCCGGGTCGTCGGCGCCCACACCGACAGCCCCAACCTGCGGCTCAAGCCCCACACCGACCATGTCCGGGCCGGGTGGCAGATGCTCGCGGTCGAGCCCTACGGGGGGCTGATCCTCAACTCCTGGCTCGACCGTGATCTCGGCCTCGCGGGCCGGGTCGCCGTGCGGGCCGCCGACGGGGTCAATGGGGTCGCCACCCGACTGTTCCACGACCGGCAGCCGCTGCTTCGCGTCGCCCAGCTCGCCATCCACCTCGACCGAAGCCAGAACGACGGGCTCAGCCTCAACAAGCAGCAGCACATGGAGCCGCTCTGGGGGGTCGGCCACGAGCCTGGCGACATCACCGGCTACCTCGCCGAGCAGGTCGGGGTCGACCGCGAGGACGTGCTCGGCAGCGACGTCATGACCCACCCGGTGGCGCCGTCGGTTCGCATCGGCCGCGATCGTGAGCTGATCGCGGCGCCACGCCTGGACAACCTCGCGACCTCGTACGCCGGCACCCAGGCGCTCGTCGACGCCGCCCACGGCATCGCGCGGTCCGGCAAGGCATCGGATGGCGCCGGGCCATCTCAGGTGCCGGTGATCGTGCTGTTCGACCACGAGGAGATCGGCAGCACCTCCGAGCGGGGCGCCATGTCGACGCTGCTGCCCTCGGTGCTCGAGCGCATCGTCACCGCGGGAGGCGGCTCCCGCGACGACTACTGGCGAGCCTTGGCCGCGACCGTGATCGCCTCGGGCGACATGGGCCACGCCACCCATCCCAACTACGCCGACCGGCACGAGCCCCTGCACCACATCGCGGTGAACGCCGGCCCCGTGCTGAAGGTCAACACCAACCTGCGTTACGCCACCGACTCGATCGGCGCGGCGGCGTTCCGGCTCGCCTGCGAGCAGGCGCAGGTTCCCATGCAGACCTTCGTCTCGCGCAGCGACCTGCCGTGTGGTTCGACCGTGGGGCCGATGACGGCCGCCCTCACCGGCGCCACAACCGTTGACTTCGGCGCGGCGACCCTGTCGATGCACAGCGCCCGCGAGCTGTGCGGCGCCCACGACCCGGCCATGTACGCCGCAGCGCTCTCGGCCTTCCTGGCGCCCGCGCGCTGAGCCGCATCCGAGGGCGGTGGGGGTCGCGCGGGCGGAGTGAGATGATGGCTGCGTGAACCCGCTCGGGTCGACGACCCGCCCTACCCTGATCTTCGATGGTGACTGCGCGTTCTGCACGAGCACCGCCCGGTTCACCAAGCGATGGGTCGACCGTCGCGACCGCTACGAGGTGCGGCCGTGGCAGGAGCTCGACCTCGAGTCGGTCGGCCTGAGCGTCGACGACTGCGAGGCGGCCGCCCAGTTCGTGACGGCATCCGGCTCGATCCGCTCGGGGCATCGCGCCATCGCGAGCGCGGCCACGCACGGCGCCTACGGCTGGCGGCCCGTCGGCTACCTCATCATGGCGCCCGGCGTGAGCCGCGTCGCGGCCCGGGCCTACACCTGGGTGGCTGCGCATCGTCACCAGCTGCCGGGAGGAACCCCGGCCTGCGCCACCCCCCGGCGTGGATGACGGTGCGCGAGGCCCCCATCCCAGCGACGAGGCGCGCGCAGGGGCCGACCCGCAGGGTGCGGATCGGCCTCCGGGCAGCACGGCGTCAGGGCGTGCCGGCTCGCGTCAGCACGAGAGCGCGAGGGTGAAGTAGGAGTCGACCATCGCGCCGGCCTGGTCCGTCACTCCCACGACGACCTGGTTGGCGCCACCGGCGCCCACGTCCGCGGAGGGGTCGTTGTTGGTGGCCCAGGTGATCGAGTTGGTGGACGCGCCACACGCGGTGACGTCACGGTCGAACGTGATCGTGTACATGCCCACAGCGGTGCGGGTGGTGCTCACGACTCCCGATGCGATACCGGTGTAGACAGCCCCGTCCGACGCCACGGCCACGTAGGGGCTGGAGACGTAGTAGCCGGCCACGTCGGCGAACAGGTGGGCCGAGCCCCCGGTGCGCAGCACGAACGACGGGTTGCCGGCGCTGATCTTGAGCGTGACCATGTTCGCGACGGCGCCGGACTTGTCGAAGTTGACGAGCGACGCGGCCGGCACCGCAGCCCCGTAGGCGTAGCCCTTCACGTAGCCGGCCGAACCTCCGCTCGAGATGGCACCGACGTTGAGCGCCAGGGCTTTCGCGTAGGTGGGGATGCCGCACCCGCCGCTCGCGCCCCCCTGGGCCCCGAGCCCGCCCACGGCCGAGAAGTTGCGGGCGGCGTTGCTCACGACGCCGCCCACCACACGAGTGTCGAGCATTCGGCACGGCGCGACCGGAACGAGCTTCAGCTCGCTGCCCGAGGGCAGCGCTGCGGCCAGCGTGGTCGAACGGGCGGTCGTCCTGGTGGGCGACGGGTTGGCCGTGCCGACCCCGTCAGCGGCCATGGCGACGCCGGCTCCGCTCAGGGCGAGCACGGCGGCTGCCGCGGTCACGACGCGGCCTGGGGTGCGCATGAGGTTCATCGACTGCTCCCTGGAAGTAGGAGGCGGCCGTTGGGGACGCCTTGGCAGACAGGGCGGCGATGGCGTCGATTTGATACATGAGCGCGGCCTCTGGCACACTGACCAGGTTGCTTGACGCGCGTTGCTGACCCATGTCGGCCACGCCACCCCTTGTGGTTACGAGACTGTGTGCGCTGTTTGCACTCATGTCTCCGCCGCCGGACTCGTTTCGAGGCCCGAGGGAAGCGCAGGCAGCCCGGTTCGGCCGGGCACTCCACCAGTGAAGTGGCACTCAGGTGCGAACTTTCCACCGCGGAGCGGGCGCGACACGCCCGACCTCGGGGGTCGGCAGGGCCAAGGGAACCGGCAGTACGAGTACGGCGAGAGAGAGACGTAACCTCAGATGGCGGGACAGAAGATCCGCATCCGGTTGAAGTCGTATGACCATGAGGTCATCGACAACTCGGCCCGGAAGATCGTTGACACGGTGACGCGCGCTGGCGCGACCGTGGTGGGCCCGGTACCCCTGCCGACGGAGAAGAACGTCTTCGTCGTCATCCGGTCGCCGCACAAGTACAAAGACAGCCGCGAGCACTTCGAGATGCGCACGCACAAGCGCCTCATCGACATCATCGACCCGACGCCCAAGGCTGTCGACTCGCTGATGCGTCTCGACCTGCCGGCGGACGTCAACATCGAGATCAAGCTCTGAGGCGGTTGACATGACGACCATTGCTCAGAACTCCGCCGCCCAGAAGACCGTGAAAGGTGTGCTCGGCGAGAAGCTCGGCATGACCCAGGTCTGGGACGCCGACAACCGCCTCGTGCCCGTCACTGTGGTCCAGGCCGGCCCTTGCGTCGTGACGCAGGTACGCGCCGAGCAGACCGACGGCTACGCCGCCGTGCAGATCGCCTTCGGGGCGATCGACCCCCGCAAGGTGAACAAGCCGATGACCGGTCACTTCGACAAGGCCGGCGTCACGCCGCGCCGCCACCTCGTCGAGCTTCGCACGGCTGACGCCAGTGAATACGCGCTCGGCCAGGAAGTCACCGCAGAGGTGTTCGAGGCCGGCCAGCGCATCGACGCCACCGGCACCACCAAGGGCAAGGGCTTCGCCGGTGTGATGAAGCGCCACGGCTTCCACGGCGTCTCCTCCTCTCACGGTTCTCACAAGAACCACCGCAAGCCGGGTTCCATCGGCGGCTGCTCCACGCCGGGCCGTGTTTTCAAGGGCATGCGCATGGCGGGCCGCATGGGTGGCGATCGCCAGACCACCCAGAACCTCCAGATCCACGCCGTTGACGCTGAGAAGGGCCTGCTGCTCATCAAGGGTGCCGTTCCCGGCCCCCGCGGTGGCATCGTCCTCATCCGCACGGCTGCGAAGGGTGCAACCTCATGACCACCAATACCCAGGACCTGCCTGCCGAGATCTTTGACGTCCCGACGAACGTGCCGCTGATCCACCAGGTCGTGGTGGCCCAGCTCGCCGCCGCTCGTCAGGGCACGCATTCGACCAAGACCCGCGGCGAAGTGCGCGGCGGTGGGCGCAAGCCCTACCGCCAGAAGGGCACCGGTCGCGCCCGTCAGGGCTCGACCCGCGCACCGCAGTTCGCCGGTGGTGGGGTGGTACACGGCCCCAAGCCGCGTGACTACTCCCAGCGCACCCCCAAGAAGATGAAGGCCGCCGCCCTGCGTGGCGCCCTCTCCGACCGGGCCCGCTTCGGCCGTATCCACGTCGTCGAGTCCGTCGTCACCGGGGAGGCGCCGTCGATCAAGGGCGCCCGCGCCCTGCTGGCCGGGTTGACCGAGCGGCCGAACCTGCTGGTCGTGCTCACTCGCGACGACGAGGTCTCGATGAAGTCGGTGCGCAACCTGAGCAACGTGCACGTGCTGGTCGCCGACCAGCTCAACACCTACGACGTGCTCTGCGCCGACGACGTCATCTTCACCCAGGCCGCCCTCGATGCGTTCGTCGCCGGTCCGGTCAGAATCGACAAGTCTGCCGACAAGGAGGCCACCAAGTGAGCATCCACACCAAGGACCCCCGCGACATCCTGATCGCACCGGTCGTCTCGGAGAAGTCGTACGGGCTGCTCGACGAGGGCAAGTACACCTTCATCGTCGACCCGCGCGCGAACAAGACCGAGATCAAGATCGCGATCGAGGCCATCTTCGACGTCAAGGTCGACAAGGTGCACACCCTGAACCGCAAGGGCAAGAGCCGGCGCACCCGCTTCGGCCTCGGCAAGCGCAAGGACACCAAGCGTGCGATCGTCTCTCTCCGCGAGGGCTCGATCGACATCTTCGGTGCCGGCGCCTGAGCTCGACGAAGAATCGTAAGGACTTAACGAACATGGGTATCCGAAAGTACAAGCCGACCACGCCGGGCCGTCGTGGCTCGTCGGTCGCAGACTTCGTCGAGATCACGCGTTCCACCCCGGAGAAGTCGCTGGTTCGCCCGCTGACGAAGACGGGTGGCCGCAACAACGCCGGTCGCATCACGACTCGTCACATCGGTGGCGGTCACAAGCGTGCCTACCGCGTCATCGACTTCCGTCGTCATGACAAGGACGGCATCCCCGCCAAGGTCGCTCACATCGAGTACGACCCCAACCGCACGGCGCGCATCGCGCTCGTCCAGTACGCCGATGGCGAGAAGCGCTACATCCTGGCGCCGAACCGCATGAAGCAGGGCGACCCCATCGAGAACGGCCCGGGCGCTGACATCAAGCCCGGCAACTCGCTGCCGATGCGCAACATCCCGGTCGGTACGGTCATCCACGCCATCGAGCTTCGGCCCGGTGGAGGCGCCAAGATCGCCCGCTCCGCAGGCACCCGAGTGCAGCTCGTCGCCAAGGACGGTCCCTACGCTCAGCTGCGGATGCCGTCCGGCGAGATCCGTAACGTCGATGTTCGCTGCCGCGCCACCATCGGCGAGGTCGGCAACGCCGAGCAGAGCAACATCAACTGGGGCAAGGCCGGCCGCATGCGCTGGAAGGGCAAGCGCCCGTCCGTGCGTGGCGTGGCCATGAACCCGGTCGACCACCCGCACGGTGGTGGTGAGGGTAAGACGTCCGGTGGACGTCACCCCGTCAGCCCTTGGGGACAGGCCGAAGGCCGAACCCGCAAGGGACACAAGGAAAGCGACAAGCTCATCGTGCGTCGCCGCCGTACTGGCAAGAAGCGCTGATAAGGAGCCTTTGGAATGCCTCGTAGCCTGAAGAAGGGCCCCTTCATCGACGACCACCTTCAGAAGAAGGTGGACGCCCAGAACGAAGCGGGTACCAAGACCGTCATCAAGACCTGGTCGCGCCGTTCGGTCATCAGCCCGGACATGCTCGGTCACACGTTCGCCGTGCACGACGGCCGCAAGCACGTCCCGGTGTTCGTCACCGAGTCGATGGTCGGCCACAAGCTCGGTGAGTTCGCGCCGACGCGCACGTTCAAGGGTCACATCAAGGACGACAAGAAGGGTCGTCGTCGCTGATGGCCACCCCGATGAAGTCTCAGACCAGCCAAGAAACAAGGGAAGCAATGGAAGCCAAGGCTTCGGCGCGGCACGTCCGCGTCAGCCCGCAGAAGGCTCGCCGTGTCGTGGACCTGATCCGCGGCAAGGCCGCAACCGACGCCGTGACCGTGCTCAAGTTCGCCCCGCAGGCGGCGTCCGAGCCGGTGCAGAAGGTGCTCGAGAGCGCCATTGCCAACGCCCGCGTGCGGGCCGACCGTGAGTCGGTCGCCTTCGACGAGCGCACTCTCGTGATCACCGAGGCCTTCGTTGACGAAGGCCCCACCATGAAGCGTTTCCGTCCGCGGGCCCAGGGCCGCGCCGGCCGGATCAACAAGCGCACGAGCCACATCACCGTGGTCGTGTCTTCGCCTGAGAAGAAGAAGGGAGCCCGCTGATGGGTCAGAAGGTCAACCCCCACGGCTTCCGTCTGGGCATCACCACCGACCACACGAGCCACTGGTTCGCCGACTCGACCAAGGTCGGTCAGCGTTACAGCGACTACGTCAAGGAAGATGTCTCGATCCGTCGCCTGATGGAGAAGGGCATGGAGCGCGCCGGCATCGCCAAGGTCGAGATCGAGCGCACCCGTGACCGGGTCCGCGTCGACATCCACACCGCGCGTCCGGGCATCGTCATCGGCCGCCGCGGCGCCGAGGCCGACCGCATCCGCGGAGAGCTCGAGAAGCTCACCGGCAAGCAGGTTCAGCTGAACATCCTCGAGGTCAAGAACCCCGAGATGGACAGCCAGCTCGTCGCGCAGGGCATCGCCGAGCAGCTGGCCGCACGGGTGTCGTTCCGCCGCGCCATGCGCAAGGGCATGCAGTCGGCCCAGCGCGCCGGGGCCAAGGGCATCCGCGTGCAGGTCTCCGGTCGCCTCAACGGCGCCGAGATGAGCCGCACGGAGTTCTACCGTGAGGGCCGGGTCCCCCTGCACACCCTGCGTGCGCAGATCGACTACGGCTTCTACGAGGCCCGCACGACCTTCGGCCGCATCGGCGTCAAGGTGTGGATCTACAAGGGCGACATGACGGCGAAGGAGCTCGCGGCCCAGCAGGCCGCCGCCCCGCGCCCGTCGCGTGGCCCGCGTCGTGACGGTGCCGACCGACCGAACCGCGCCCGTCGTGGCGAGCGTGAGAACGCCGGTTCGAGCGCACCGGCAACTGAGGCAGCTGCTCCCGAGACCGCTCCGGCGGCCGCGGCGCCCGCAGCTGAGAATGGGCAGGCCTGACCATGTTGATTCCCCGTCGAGTCAAGCACCGTAAGCAGCACCACCCGAACCGCCACGGTGCGGCCAAGGGTGGCACCACGATCGCGTTCGGCGACTACGGCATCCAGGCTCTCGAGCCGGCCTACGTCACCAACCGCCAGATCGAGTCTGCGCGTATCGCGATGACCCGTTACATGAAGCGTGGCGGCAAGGTGTGGATCAACATCTACCCCGACCGCCCGATCACCAAGAAGCCGGCCGAGACCCGGATGGGTTCCGGTAAGGGCTCACCCGAGTGGTGGGTGGCCAACGTCAAGCCGGGCCGCGTCATGTTCGAGCTGGCCGGCGTGACCGAGCCGGTGGCCCGCGAGGCGCTGCGCCTCGCGATGCACAAGCTCCCCATGAAGTGCCGGTTCATCCAGCGTGAGGGTGGTGACATCTGATGGCAGTCGGAACCAAGGACCTCGCGAGCGAGGCGTTGCGAGCTCTTGACGACCTCAAGCTCGCCGACGAGCTGACCAAGGCCAAGTCCGAGCTGTTCAACCTTCGTTTCCAGTCGGCCACCGGCCAGCTGGACAACCACGGCCGCTTGCGTGCCGTGAAGAAGGACATCGCCCGGATCTACACCGAGATGCGCGAGCGTGAGCTCGGTATCGGCTCGGCTCCGTCGCCCGTTGTGACTGCAGCGGCGACCTCCAAGTCCAAGGACGAGGAGAAGGCTGACAAGAAGGCGGCGAAGGCCGAGAAGAAGAAGGCCAAGGCCGATGAGGAGGCTGACGCATGAGCGAGCAGGACCAGGCCGTGACGGCCACCGAAGGCAGCACCGGAACCAGCACCGAGACCGATGGTGCGGTCAAGACCGCCGGTGAGCGCAACCACCGCAAGACCCGTCAGGGTTACGTGGTGAGCGACAAGATGAACAAGACCGTGGTCGTCGAGGTCGAGGACCGCGTCAAGCACCCGCTTTACGGCAAGGTCATCCGTCGTACCAGCAAGGTCAAGGCCCACGACGAGAAGAACGGCGCCGGGGTGGGTGACCGGGTGCTCATCATGGAGACCCGTCCGCTGTCGGCGACCAAGCGCTGGCGCATCGTCGAGATCCTCGAGAAGGCCAAGTAGTCACGCTCGTCGGGCTCTGCCCAACGAGTCACCCTCAGCCACCCGTGTGGCTGGGACCGAGCCAGCCGGCGTACGTTCGCGGATGCCGACCGGCTCGCACCACAGACACAGTTCCATTCAGTTCGGCAAGGCTCTCGATCAAGGCGCGCCGAGCGCGGATTGACCAAGAGAACCGGCACGACGACAGGAGTTAGACAGTGATTCAGCAGGAGTCGCGACTGCGCGTCGCCGACAACACCGGTGCGAAGGAGATCCTTTGCATCCGTGTTCTCGGCGGTTCGGGCCGTCGGTACGCCGGCATCGGTGACACCATCGTGGCCACCGTCAAGGACGCCATCCCCGGCGGCAACGTCAAGAAGGGCAACGTCGTCAAGGCGGTCATCGTCCGGACCGTCAAGGAGCGTCGCCGCGCCGACGGTTCCTACATCAAGTTCGACGAGAACGCAGCGGTGATCCTCAAGACCGACGGTGACCCTCGCGGCACCCGGATCTTCGGCCCGGTGGGCCGTGAGCTGCGCGAGAAGAAGTTCATGAAGATCATCTCGCTGGCGCCGGAGGTGCTGTGAACATGGCAAAGACGTCCATCAGCAAGATGAAGATCAAGAAGGGTGACCTGGTTCAGGTCATCTCCGGTCGCACCCAGAGCAACGGTGGCGACCGGGGCAAGCAGGGCAAGGTCATCGCGGTCTACCCCGAGACCCAGCGCGTGCTGGTCGAGGGCATCAACCGCGTCACCAAGCACGTCAAGGCCGGGGCCACCAGCCGCGGCACCCGTACCGGTGGCCTGACCCACACCGAGGCCGCGATCCACGTGAGCAACGTGGCCGTCGTCGACCCCGAGTCGAAGAAGCCGACCCGCATCAAGACGCGGGTCGAGACCGTCGACCGCGGCGGCCGCCAGAAGGCGTCCCGCGTGCGGGTGGCAGTCAAGTCGGACAAGGATCTCTGAGCATGACTGAAACCATCACCGCTGACAACGCCCAGACGGGTGGCCAGCCCCGCCTCAAGTCTCGCTACCAGAGCGAGATCAAGCCCGCCCTTCTCGACCAGTTCGCCTACGCCAACACGATGCAGGTTCCCGGCGTCGTCAAGGTCGTCGTGAACATGGGCGTGGGTGACGCCGCCAAGGACAGCAAGCTGATCGATGGCGCCGTCAAGGACCTCACGGCCATCACCGGCCAGAAGCCGGTCGTGACCAAGGCTCGCAAGTCGATCGCCCAGTTCAAGCTGCGTGAGGGCATGCCGATCGGCGCCCACACCACGCTGCGCGGCGACCGGATGTGGGAGTTCCTCGACCGGCTCGTGTCGATCGCCCTCCCGCGCATCCGTGACTTCCGCGGTCTCTCGCCGAAGCAGTTCGACGGTCGCGGCAACTACACCTTCGGTCTCACCGAGCAGTCGGTGTTCCACGAGATCGACCAGGACCGCATCGACCGGGTCCGTGGCATGGACATCACCGTGGTCACCACGGCGACCAACGATGACGAGGGTCGCGCGCTGCTCAAGCAGCTCGGCTTCCCCTTCAAGGAGAACTGACATGGCCAAGACCGCACTGGTCAACAAGGCGAACCGAAAGCCGAAGTTCAAGGTCCGCGGTTACACCCGCTGCCAGCGGTGCGGCCGTCCGCGCTCGGTGTACCGCAAGTTCGGCGTATGCCGAATCTGCCTTCGCGAGATGGCACACGCCGGCGAGCTGCCGGGCGTGACCAAGAGCTCCTGGTAAGACCACGGCTCGGCAGGTCACTTCCCCGTGAGGGGCGGCGCCCGCCGAGCACCTCGAAACACCTGCATGACTTCCAATCAGCAACGAACACCGTAGGTCGACCAGATGCGACATGACGACATCACGTCGCACGTATCGCACCTGGCGCAAGCCCAGGTCGAAACCCCGGTGAGGAAGGGCGGAGAGCCCACATGACCATGACAGACCCGATTGCGGACATGCTGACCCGCGTCCGGAACGCCAACTCGGCGCACCACGACGTCGTCTCCATGCCGTACTCCAAGCTCAAGAAGAACATCGCCGAGATCCTCCAGTCCGAGGGCTACATCGCCTCGTGGAAGATCGAGGAGGCCACCGTCGGCCAGACGTTGACCATCGACCTCAAGTACGGCCCGAACCGCGAGCGGTCGATCGCCGGGGTTCGCCGGGTCAGCAAGCCCGGACTGCGCGTCTACGCCAAGTCGACCAACCTGCCCAAGGTGCTCGGCGGGCTCGGCGTCGCCATCCTGTCGACCTCGACCGGCCTGCTCACGGACCGTCAGGCACACGAGAAGGGCGTAGGTGGGGAAGTCCTCGCCTACGTCTGGTAAGGACCACTGACATGTCTCGAATCGGACGACTTCCGGTCTCCATCCCCTCGGGTGTGGACATCAACGTCAACGGCCAGGCCGTCACGGTCAAGGGCCCCAAGGGCGAGCTGGCCCTCACGGTCCCCGAGCCGATCACCGTCGCGCGCGCTGAGGCGACGCTCGAGGTCAGCCGGCCCAACGACGAGCGCGACTCGCGCTCGTTGCACGGGTTGACGCGCTCGCTGATCAACAACATGGTCCTCGGGGTCACCGAGGGCTACGAGAAGAAGATGGAGATCCACGGCACGGGTTACCGCGTCGCGGCCAAGGGCGCCACCCTGGAGTTCTCGCTCGGATTCTCGCACCCCGTCGTCATCGAAGCTCCCGCCGGCATCAACTTCGCCGTCGAGAACCCGACTCGTTTCTCGGTGCAGGGCATCGACAAGCAGCTCGTCGGTGAGGTCGCGGCGAACATCCGCAAGCTGCGCAAGCCCGACCCGTACAAGGGCAAGGGCGTTCGCTACGCAGGCGAGCAGATCCGTCGCAAGGTCGGAAAGGCCGGTAAGTAAGCCATGGCAATGATCATCAAGCGCGGCAAGACCAAGGCCGCCGCACGCACCCGCCGCCAGATCCGCGGCCGCAAGAAGATCGCCGGCACCACGGCCAGGCCCCGTCTCGTCGTGTCCCGCTCGAGCCGTCACCTCTTCGTCCAGGTCGTCGACGACACGGTCGGCAAGACCGTCGCGTCGGCGTCGACGATGGAGGCTGACCTGCGCGCGTTCGAGGGCGACAAGACGGCCAAGGCCAAGCGCGTCGGCGAGCTCGTCGCAGCTCGGGCCAAGGATGCCGGTATCGAAGCCGTCGTGTTCGACCGTGGCGGCAACAAGTACCACGGTCGCGTCGCGGCCATCGCCGAGGGCGCCCGCGAAGGCGGTCTGTCCCTGTGAGCTCACCCCACAAAGTCGCTCGCTGCGCTCGCTACTTCGCGGGGGCCCCGAGCCTATATGCAGACCTATCGTTTGAGATGAGGAACAGCTGATGCCCGGACAGCAGCGTCGAGGCGGCGGTGTCGGAGGCCCCGCCACAGGCGGCGAGCGCACCGAGCGCGGAGACCGTCGTGATGGCCGAGGCGGCCGTGACGGCCGCGACAACCGCGATCAGGACAAGAACCAGTACGTCGAGCGCGTCGTGACGATCAACCGCGTCTCCAAGGTCGTCAAGGGTGGTCGTCGCTTCAGCTTCACCGCCCTCGTCGTCGTCGGTGACGGAGACGGCACCGTCGGTGTCGGCTACGGCAAGGCCAAGGAAGTTCCCGCGGCCATCGCCAAGGGTGTCGAGGAGGCCAAGAAGAACTTCTTCAAGGTTCCCCGCATCCAGGGCACCATCCCGCACCCCGTGCAGGGTGAGGCCGCCGCTGGTGTCGTCATGTTGCGCCCCGCGGCGCCCGGTACCGGTGTCATTGCCGGTGGTCCGGTGCGTGCGGTGCTCGAGTGTGCCGGCATCCACGACGTCCTGAGCAAGTCGCTCGGGTCCTCCAACGCCATCAACATCGTGCACGCGACGGCTCAGGCCCTGCGTGACCTCGAGCGCCCCGAGTCGGTGGCCGCGCGCCGCGGCAAGACCCTCGAGGAGGTGGCCCCGGCCGCCATGCTCCGGGCCCGTGCCGCCGGCATCGCCGACGCCAAGGCCTCCAAGGCGGGTGCCTGATGGCTCATCTGAAGGTGACCCAGACCCGTTCCGAGATCGGCGGCAAGCAGAACCAGCGTGACACGCTGCGCAGCCTCGGTCTGAAGCGCATTGGCGACGTCGTCGTCAAGGAGGACCGTCCCGAGATCCGCGGGATGGTCAACACGGTGACGCACCTCGTCGCCGTCGAGGAGGTTGACTGACATGTCTGACCAGACTGCCGACAAGAAGTCCGGTGCTTCGGCATCGGGCGAGTCCGCACTGAAGATCCACCACCTGCGTCCGGCTCCCGGAGCCAAGACCGCCAAGACCCGTGTGGGTCGCGGTGAGGGCTCGAAGGGCAAGACGGCCGGTCGTGGCACCAAGGGCACCAAAGCCCGCTACCAGGTTCCCGAGCGCTTCGAAGGTGGCTCCATGCCGCTGCACATGCGCATCCCGAAGCTGCGTGGGTTCAAGAACCCGTTCCGCACCGAGTACCAGGTCGTGAACCTCGACCGTCTCGAGCACCTCTTCCCCGAGGGCGGGGAGGTCTCGGTCGATGACCTGGTCGCCAAGGGAGCCGTTCGTGACGGCTTCCCGGTCAAGGTGCTCGGCACGGGTGAGATCACCGTGAAGGTGCAGATCGTGGCAGACCGCTTCTCGGCTTCGGCCAAGGAGAAGATCGAGGCCGCCGGCGGCTCGGTCACCTTGCTCAGCGGCGAGTGACCTCTGCCTCAACGAGCCGGCCAACGGGCCGGCCAGCGCCAAACAGCGCCCTGGGAGCTCTCCGCACCGACTGACGTGACGTCGGTCATTGCGGAACAGTTCCCAGGGCGCTGCCGCTTTGGGTTAACCTTCCACGGATTGCATGACTTGTACGTCGCGCCTCGAGCGTGGCACCAGGAGGACCAGTGTTTGCCGCTTTCGTTCGCGCGTTCCGTACTCCGGACCTGCGCAAGAAGCTGCTCTTCACGATCGGCATTCTCGCGCTCTTCCGGTTCGGGTCGCACATGCCGACGCCGGGAGTCAGCTATGGCCTCGTGCAGGCCTGCCTCGTTGATGGGCAGAAGGCCGGGGGAAGTGACCAGAGCGGCCTGCTCAGCCTGGCGAACCTCTTCAGCGGCGGCGCTCTGCTGCAGCTGTCGGTCTTCGCGCTCGGCATCATGCCCTACATCACAGCGAGCATCATCGTGCAGCTGTTGACGGTCGTGATCCCCAAGTTCGAGGCCCTCAAGGAGGAGGGGCAGGCCGGGCAGACCAAGATGACGCAGTACACCCGGTACCTCACCATCGGGTTGGCGGTGCTGCAGAGCTCGACGCTCGTCACCTTCGCGCGCAACCCCTCCGCCCTGTTCGGCGGGTCGTGCGAGAACATCCTCACCGACAGCTCGAGCCTGACGATCGTGATCATGGTGCTGACCATGACTGCCGGTACCGGCCTGATCATGTGGTTCGGCGAGCTCGTCACCGACAAGGGTGTCGGCAACGGTATGTCGCTGCTCATCTTCACCTCGATCGCCGCCGGGTTCCCCAGCTCGCTGTGGCAGATCAAGGAGAACAAGGGCTGGGGCACCTTCCTCGGCGTCCTGCTCATGGGCATGTTCGTGATCGCGGCCGTCGTGTACGTCGAGCAGTCACAGCGCCGCATACCGGTGCAGTACGCGAAACGGATGGTCGGTCGTCGCGAGTACGGCGGCACCTCGACCTACATCCCGCTCAAGGTCAACATGGCGAACGTGATTCCGGTGATCTTCGCCAGCTCGCTCCTGGCCCTGCCGGGCCTGGTGGCCCAGTTCAACGCCGGGTCGGGCGCCGACGTGCCGGGGTGGGTGGCCTGGGTGCGCGAGAACTTCCAGCAGGGTGACAAGCCGATCTACATGCTCACCTACGTCGCTCTCATCATCTTCTTCACCTTCTTCTACGTCTCGATCACGTTCAACCCGACCGAGGTCTCCGACAACATGAAGAAGTACGGGGGGTTCATTCCCGGCATCCGGGCCGGCCGACCGACCGCCGAGTACCTCAACTACGTGCTGAGCCGCATCACGGTTGTCGGCGCGATCTATCTGGCCTTGATCTCGCTCATCCCGATCGTCGCGCTGGTGGCGGTGGGAGCCAACCAGAACTTCCCGTTCGGCGGCGTGTCGATCATCATCGTCGTCGGGGTCGGTCTCGAGACGGTCAAGCAGATCGAGGCGCAGCTGCAGCAGCATCACTACGAAGGGTTCCTGCGCTGACCATGAGGCTGATCATTCTCGGACCGCCCGGTGCGGGCAAGGGCACCCAGGCTGCACGTATCGCGCAGCGCCTCGGGGTCCCGGCCGTCTCGACCGGCGACATCTTTCGGTCGAACATCAAGAACCAGACCGAGCTCGGGCGGCGCGTCGAGTCGATCCTTGCTGCGGGCGGTTACGTGCCCGACGAGGTGACCAACGAGATCGTCGACGACCGACTGACGTGGGCCGACGCCGAGAACGGCTTTCTGCTCGACGGCTTCCCGCGCACGGCGCCCCAGGTCGAGGCGCTCGAGCAGATGCTGGCTCGCCACGGCCACGCTCTGGATGCCGTGCTCGAGCTGACCGTAGACGAGGAGGCTGTGGTCGAGCGGCTGCTCAAGCGGGCCGCCACCGAGGGCCGGGCCGATGACACCGAGTCGGTCATCCGAGAGCGACAGCAGATCTACCGTCGCGAGACCGCCCCCCTCGCCGACCACTACCAGCAGGCCGGGCTCCTCGTGCAGGTCGACGGCATGGGCGCCGTCGACGAGGTCACCGACCGCGTCATCGCCGCGCTGCCGGCTCACTGAAGCGGCAGACCACCATGTTCGGACGCCGCAAGCTGCAGGGCCGCACCGATGAGCAGCTGTTGCTCATGCGGGCTGCCGGCCTGCTCGTCGGGCGCACCCTCGAGATGCTGCGCGCAGAGGTCCGCGAGGGCGTCACGACGCTCGACCTCGACCGGCTGGCGGAAGCGTTCATCCGCGACCACGGTGGCATTCCGAACTTCCAGCTCGTGCCGGGCTACGCGCACACCTTGTGCACCAGCGTCAACGAGGAGGTCGTGCACGGCATCCCCGGCGGGCGGGTGCTCGCGACCGGTGACGTGCTCTCGATCGACTGCGGAGCCGAGATCGACGGTTGGAACGGCGATGCGGCGATCACCACGGTGGTCGGCGGACGAGAAGCCGGCGCGGGCGACGACCTGGAGCTCATCGACGCAACCGAGGCGGGCCTCTACGCCGGCATCGCGGCGATGCAGGTCGGGGGTCGGCTGTACGCGGTCGGTGATGCGGTCGAGTCAAGCGTGCGAGCGTCCGCTGAACGCGACGGTCGTGTCTACGGGGTCATCGACGAGTACGTCGGCCACGGCATCGGCACCAAGATGCACATGGACCCCCAGATTCCGAACTATGCCGTGACCGAGACCGGCCCGAAGCTGGTCGACGGGTTCACCGGCGCGATCGAGCCGATGGTGACCCTCGGCACGACCGACACCAAGGTGCTCGGTGACGACTGGACCGTCGTGACGACCGACGGCTCTCGGTCTGCGCACTGGGAGCACTCGGTCGCGGTGCGCGAGGCTGGCCTCTGGATCCTCACCGCTATCGATGGCGGGCAGTCTGTACTCGCGGCGAACGGAGCGGCCTACGCCCCGGTCGGCGCAGGTGCCGGCGGCGTCGGCGAAGCCCCGCGATAGCGTCGCCGGGTGAGCCTTCCCCGCAGCACCCCATCCGCCCAGGGACTCGACGCCGCCGGCCTGCGTGACTTCGTCATCGCCCTGGAGAACGAAGGCCTGGCGCCCCACAGCATCATGCTCGCCCGGCACGGGCAGGTCGTCGCCGAAGGCTGGTGGCACCCGTACGCCGCGCAGCGACCGGCACTGGTCTACTCGCTCTCGAAGGCGGTGACCGCCACCGCAGTCGGTCTGCTCGTTGACGAGGGCCGGCTGCTCCTCGACGACCCGGTGCTGGGTTTCTTTCCCGAGGTCGAACCAGGCGCGATCGCTCCGCTCTGGGCCGAGGTGCTGGTCAAGCACTGTCTGTCGATGACCGTAGGGCACGAGGTCGACGCCTGGGAGGAGGTGGCCAGACGGGCCCGCTCGTCGTGGTCGGGGGCGCCCGGCCTCGAGGCGGTGGCCGGTGACGACTGGGTGCGACACGTCTTCGCGACGACGCCGACGGCGACGCCCGGCACGTTGTTCACCTACAACCAGGTCGCCACCTACCTGCTGTCGCGCATCGTCGGGCGGGTCACCGGGTCCGGTGTGGTCGAGGTGCTGAGCGGTCGTCTCCTGCGCGATCTTGGGGTCGATGACATCCCGTGGGACCGCGACCCGCGGGGGCACGAGCTCGGGTTCAGCGGAGCCCACCTGACCACCGAGGCCATCCTCACCCTGGCCCAGCTCTACCTCGGTGGTGGTGTTCTGCGCGACCGGCGGCTGCTGTCGAAGCAGTGGTGTGACGAGGCGACCACGGGGTTCGGCCCGACCGACCTCAGGCCGGGCGTCAACCCCGACTGGGCCCGCGGCTACGGCTTTTCCTTCTGGATGCAGCAGGTCGGCTACCGGGGCGATGGCGCCTACGGACAGTTCCTCGTGGTACTTCCCGAGCACGACGTCGCGCTGGCCGTCACGTCGGAGCAGGAGAACATGCAGGCCACCCTCGACCTCGTGTGGCGCCACCTGCTGCCCGCCTTCGACCGGGCCGGGTCGAAGGCCGCCGATACCGAGCTGGCCGGGCTGCTGGCTTCTCGCCGGATCGAGCCGCTGGCCGCTGGGGCGGGCGAGGGCGAAGACGTCTCGCTGGAGCGCGCGTCCGGCTCCGACCTTTCGAGGCGTTACACGGGTGCGGCCGTCAGGCGCGACGGCCCGAGCTGGGTGGTCGACCTCCGTCGCGACGAAGAGGTCATGCGGGTGCGCGTCGGACAGGGGGAGTGGGCCGCTTCGACGCTGACGTCGGGAGGCTACGCGCTGCCCGTGGTCGCCAGCGGGGGTTGGCTCGACGCCGACACCTTCGTGGCCGACGTCATCGTCATCGAGACGCCGCACCGTTTCCAGGTCGAGGGGCGGCGCTCGACGGGTGAGGTGCGTCTTCGGTGGCGCTTGATGCCCCTGAATGGTCCCGACCCGCTCGACCTCGCCGTACGCCGCGTCGACTGAGCGTCGAACACGGCCGCCGCCGGCGGTGTCCGTGATCCGGACCAGAGCATGGCGTGCCTCTTTCGTCGCGAGAATGGGTGCTTCCGACCCGAGGAGACGCAGTGGCTGCGCTCGACCCACACCTGCAGGAGATCTACGAGGTCGTGCTGCGCCGCAACCCCGGCGAGGCCGAGTTCCACCAGGCCGTGCTCGAGGTGTTCGAGTCGCTGGGCCCGGTCGTGCACAAGCACCCCGAGTACGTCGACTCCCGCGTGCTCGAGCGGCTCTGCGAGCCGGAGCGCCAGGTCATCTTCCGGGTGCCGTGGATCGACGACTCTGGTCGCATCGAGATCAACCGCGGTTTCCGGGTCGAGTTCAGCTCGGTGCTCGGCCCGTTCAAGGGCGGCCTGCGCTTTCACCCCAGCGTCAACCTTGGCATCGTGAAGTTCCTGGGTTTCGAGCAGATCTTCAAGAACGCCCTGACGGGAATGCCCATCGGCGGCGGCAAGGGCGGTAGTGACTTCGACCCCATGGGTCCACGCGACCGAGAGGTCATGGCGTTCTGCCAGTCGTTCATGACCGAGCTCTACCGGCACATCGGCGAGTACACCGACGTTCCGGCGGGTGACATCGGCGTCGGGGGCCGCGAGATCGGCTACCTGTTCGGGCAGTACAAGCGGATCACCAACCTCTACGAGTCGGGAGTGCTCACCGGCAAGGGCCTCGGCTGGGGCGGTTCGCGGGTGCGCAAGGAGGCCACCGGCTACGGCACCGTGTTCTTCGCCCAGGAGATGCTGCGCGCCCGGGGCGACTCGTTCGACGGCAAACGCGTCGTCGTCTCTGGCTCGGGCAACGTCGCGATCTACGCGGTCGAGATGGCCCAGCAGCTCGGGGCGACCGTCGTCGCCTGCTCCGACTCGTCGGGTTACGTCGTCGACGAGAGTGGTCTCGATCTCGAGCTGCTCAAGCAGGTCAAGGAGGTCGACCGTGGCCGGCTCGCCGACTACGCGGCCGGTCGTCCCGGCGCGACGCTCGTCACCGACGGCAGCATCTGGGACGTCGACTGCGACGTGGCCCTGCCCTGTGCGACCCAGAACGAGCTCGACGAGGATGCCGCCATCAGCCTGGTCAAGCACGGGGTCGCGGTCGTCGCCGAAGGGGCCAACATGCCGACGACTCGC
>JBBSTU010000055.1:0-19876 GCA_038235595.1 Actinomycetales bacterium
AGGCCGAGCGCGCCAAGAAGGAACTGTCGACCGCGACCTCCACGAACATCTCCGCGCAGTACATCTCGATGACGCCCGACGGGCCGATCCACCTCGACGAGACCCTGACCCGCGCGCAGTTCGAGCAGATGACCAAGTCGCTGCTCGAGCGCTGCAAAGCCCCGTTCAACAAGGTGATCGCCGACGCCGGTATCAAGGTCGCCGAGATCGATCACGTCGTGCTCGTCGGCGGCTCCACCCGGATGCCGGCCGTGAGCAACCTCGTCAAGGAGCTCACCGGCGGCCAGGAGCCCAACAAGGGCGTCAACCCGGACGAGGTCGTGGCCATGGGCGCCAGCCTGCAGGCCGGCGTGTTGAAGGGTGAGCGCAAGGACGTGCTGCTCATCGACGTCACGCCCCTGTCGCTCGGCATCGAGACCAAGGGCGGGCTGATGACCAAGCTCATCGACCGCAACACCGCGATTCCGACGAAGCGCTCCGAGATCTTCTCGACCGCCGACGACAACCAGCCGTCGGTTCTCATCCAGGTCTTCCAGGGTGAGCGCGAGATCGCCCAGCACAACAAGTCGCTCGGCACCTTCGAGCTGACCGGCATCGCGCCGGCCCGCCGTGGTGTGCCGAAGATCGAGGTCACCTTCGACATCGACGCCAACGGCATCGTCAACGTCTCCGCCAAGGACCAGGGAACTGGCAAGGAGCAGAAGATGACGATCACCGGAGGCTCGGCCCTGTCCAAGGACGAGATCGACAAGATGGTCAAGGACGCCGAGGCGCACGCCGAGGAGGACGCGAAGCGCCGCGAGGAGGCCGAGCTGAAGAACCAGGCCGAGCAGCTCGTCTTCTCGACCGAGAGCTTCCTCAGCGAGTCAGGCGAGAAGATCCCCGACGACGTCAAGACGCCGGTCACCGAGTCGCTGGCCGACCTCAAGGCCGCGATCGCCGACGGCGCCGAGACCAGCGCCGACGACCTCAAGGCCAAGATCGAAGACCTCAACACCAAGTCGCAGGCCATGGGTCAGGCCGTGTATGCCTCTGACCAGGCTTCCGCGGGCGCCGGTGACGGCGCGAGTGGCTTCGAGGGTCAGCAGTCTGACGGCCCCGCCGACTCCGCTGGCTCAGACAACGCCGACGACGATGTCGTCGACGCCGAGGTCATCGACGACGACGAGGGCAAGGACGCCAAGTGACGCCCGCCGAAGGCACGCGTGACGACGCCACCTGGGAGGTTCCCGTGACGCCCGACTCGACGCCAGGCGGGGGCGCCCTCCGAGCGGATGGGTCATCGTCGCCGACCGAGGATGCCGGCAGCCACGCTGCCGGCACCCCGGCCGGGGCCACCGGTCAGGGGAGCGACCAGAAGGCCGGGCGGCACAGCTACTACGAGGGTGGCGCCGGTGCCTCGGCGGAGCCCGGTGGCAGCGACGAGTTCGACCACGAGGCCGACTCGGCGCCCAAGCCGGCCGAGGCTGACGCCCTCGCCCAGGAGGACACGATGGCGGCCTCCCTGCTGGCCGACCTGCAGCGCCTTCAGGCCGAGTACGTCAACTACAAGAAGCGGGTCGACCGTGACCGCGACGTCATCCGGGCCACCGCTGTCGGCGGTGTTGTGGAGTCGCTGCTCCCGGTGCTCGACGACATCCACATGGCCCGTCAGGCCGGTGACCTCGCGAGCGGGCCCTTTGCCGCGATCGCCGACAAGCTCGAGTCGATCCTCGGCCGTTACGGCGTGGAACGACTCGGTGAGGCTGGTCAGGAGTTCGACCCCAATGTGCACGAAGCCCTCATGCACATCGAGGCCGAGCTTCCCGACGACGCGACCACCACCACGGTCGTGCAGGTGCTTCAGCCGGGCTACCGCATCGGCGAACGCCTCGTCCGCGCCGCGCGGGTATCGGTTGCCGACCCCAGCTGAACGACTGGCCGCCGGGCTGCACCCGCAGCCCGGCGGCATCCAGCATGATGAGACCGACCAAACGATGACGGCCCAGGAGGTGCGACGAGTTGGCTAGCCAGGACTGGTTCGAGAAGGACTTCTACGCGATTCTTGGTGTCGCGCACGACGCCGACGCCGCGACCATCAAGAAGACCTACCGCAAGCGCGCCCGCACCATGCACCCTGACCACAACGTCGGTGACGCCAAGGCCGAGGACCGCTTCAAGGAGGTCGGCGAGGCGTATGCCGTGCTCTCTGACCCCGAGCAGCGCAAGGAGTACGACGCGATCCGCGCCATGTCCGGCGGCGGCGCCCGTTTCACCGCAGGCGGCCCCGGTGGTGGCGGTGCCGGCTTCGAAGACATCTTCTCCGCCTTCGGGCAGGGTGGCGCGGGCGGCCAACACGCACCGTTCGGCGCGGGCGGCGGCGGCCAGCCCGACATCGACGACCTGCTCAGCCAGATGTTCGGCGGCGGCGCCCAGGGCTACGGCGGGAGGGGCGGCGGCGGCTTCGGTGGTTTCGGCTCCACGGCCGGGCCACGCGCCGGCGCCGACGTGTCGGCCAGCACCAGCATCCCGTTCCGTGACGCGGTCGAGGGCTCGACCGTCACCCTGAGCTCACCCGACCTCGGGCGGATCACAGCGCGAATCCCCGCTGGGGTCAAGGACGGTCAGAAGATCCGTCTGCGCGGCAAGGGTCGGCAGGGCGACCCGGGCAGCAAGCCAGGTGACCTCATCCTCACGGTGTCGGTCGACAAGCACCCGGTCTTCGGCCGCGATCGTGACAACCTCACCGTCGACCTGCCGGTGACCTTCGCCGAGGCTGCCCTCGGTGCCACCGTCGCCGTCCCCACCCTCGACGGGTCCTCGGTCAAGGTCAAGATCGCCCCCGGCACCCCGAGCGGGCGCGTGCTGCGGGTCAAGGGCCGTGGCGTCAAGCGTGGTGAGTCGACCGGCGACCTGCTGGCCCGCGTTCAGGTCGTGGTGCCGCAGCGCCTCACCGACGAGGCCCGCGAGGCCGTCGAGATGATTGCCGCGGCCGAAGACGGCCACGACCCGCGGGCCGACCTGTTCGAGCGCGCCCGCACCTGAGCGGAATCCGAAGACCTGAGGAACCAGCAGCGCAACCGCGAGGAAGGAGATGACGATGGCCCACGACGACGACACCCCGGTCTTCGTCATCTCCGTGGCGGCTGAGCTGGCCGGCATGCACGCCCAGACGCTGCGACAGTACGACCGCCTCGGGCTGGTCTCGCCGTCGCGTACCCGTGGCGGCGGCCGGCGCTACAGCGGTCGTGACGTGGCGTTGCTGCGCGAGGTACAACGGCTGTCGCAGGAAGGCGTGTCGCTCGCCGGCATCCAGCGCATCCTCGACCTCGAGAACCATGTGTTGGCGTTGCGGTCACGCGTCGACGAGCTCGGCGCCGAGCTGGATGCTGCTCACGCCGCCCTCGCTTCTGGCACCCGGGTGTTCGCGGTGGGCCGTCGTGGCGAAGTCGTCACGGTGCGCCCGGGCGAGCGCCCGCCGCGACCACTTGCCTCGCAGTCGCTCGTGGTCTGGCGCCCCGGAACCCGCGCCTAGAACGGTCTCCAGCGGAGCTGCCGGTCAGACCTCCACCTCATGGGGGAGGCCGTTGGGCAGCGAAGCTCACTCCGGTGGGGGATCCGGCCGTGGGCGTCCGTCCGTAGCGTGGTCGGTGAGCGGACAGGCCGTCCGCCCACCCACCGCAGAGACGAAGACCCGGAGGCACCGCCATGTTCAGCACGTCCTCGCTCCCGCTTCACGCCGAGCTGCTGCTGCTGGCCCACGACCCGGCATCCGGCCAGCGGCTGATCGCAGAAGGACACCTCAAAGCAGGTCTCGCCGGTGCGGCCCTGCTCGAGCTGAACCTGCAGGAGGCGCTGGCTCTTGAGGGCAACGGCAAGGAGGCGCGTTTGCGCTCGAGCGGGGCCGATGTGGCCCCCGAGCTCGCACCACTGCTGGCCCGCGCAGATGGGTTCACCCCGAAGAAGGCGGTCGCGCGCATCGGCGGCGCCGAGAGCTTCAAGGACCGGGCCGGCGACCTGCGCGATGCCACCTGGAACCGACTCGAGAGTGAGGGCCTGGTGCGCTCGCACGAGGACAAGGTGATGGGCATCTTCCCGACCACGCGCCACGTGCAGCTCACCACCTGGCGCTCGGCCAGCATCGAGGCCATCCGCGGGGCGCTCAACAGCGCCAACCAGCCCGACCCGCGGATGTCGGGGCTGGTCGCCGTCGTCGTGGCCACCGGCCTGCTGCCTAAGCTCGTGCCCGAGATGAACAGGAAGCAGCGCAAGGAACGGTCCAAGCAGATCGCCGACGGCGGTTGGGGCGGTGATGCGGTGGCCAAGGCCATCAGCGACGTGCAGGCGGCCATCGTGGCGGGAGTCATCGTTCCGGCGATGGCCACCACGACCAGCTGAACCAGCGTGGGCCAGGGGCCGCTCAGCCCGACGTGATGCGGATGACGGCGCGCCCGCGAGAGCCCCGCGAGAACACTTTCTCCAGGAGCATCACGAGCTTGTACTGAACACCGTACTTCTTGCTCAGCAGGCCACTGACGTGGCCCAGAGCGCTGTCGCTGGAGTCGATCTCGGCCACCGCCTCCACCGACTGCGCGTCGTCGGCTACCGCGCCGCGACGTGAGCTCTGCACCACCTGCACCCGCTTCGTGTGCCGCAGTCTCTTGAGCTTTCCCGCACCGACCGGCGTGAAGACGACGAGCGAGTCGCCGTCGCGGGCCACCCACACGGTGGTTCTCACCGGCTCGCCCGTCTTGCGAAAGGTCGTCAGCCGGATGAAGGGTGCGTCACCGAGGGTGAGCAGGTCAGAGGTGGCAGGCACATCGGGAGCGTACCTGTCGAGGATGCCGCGGCCGCAGCCTCCTTCTAAGGTCGGTCGTGTGGACCATGAACACCTGCTGGTACTGCCCGACCGGGCTGCCGCCACCGACGTGGCCGACGAGCTGATGCGCGACGGCTTCACCGAGGTTCGGGTGCTGCGTGAGGCGCTTGCGGGTGAAGACGACGCCGACGACCACGAGTGGGCGGTGCACGTGATCACCCGTGACGACGACGCCCTCGCCGAGCGCTTCCGCGAGACCGCTGCCGTGCACGGTGGGTGGTACGACCCAGACCCGAGCGGGTCGAATGAGCCAGCCCCCCCGGTGATCGACGCCGGTGACCCGTGACCAGTGACCGGTAACCAGTGGGGCTGAGGGCTTTCAACCTCTGAGCTTGTTGCCGAGACGGGTCAACAGGCCCGGGCGAGGCGCGATCAGGGCGGAGCCCGAAGGCGCGTCGAGCCGGGCGCGAGGGGTGCCCGCGCCGAGGCCGCCAGGTCGCACGGGTGGGGAAGGGGTGGGGGCGACGCCGGCGTACAGCTCCACCACCCGATCGAGGAAGGCGTCGACCTCCGACTGGTCGTAGGCTCCCCGGCGAGTCGAGAAGCGCGCCTCGTCGACCATCGCGCGCACGTCGTCGACCGACGCGTTCCCGACCACGGCCGCGCGCAGCGCATCAAGAAAGTCATCGACGTGCGCCCGGTCGTAACCGGAGACGAACGGCCGCTCGCCGAACACCACGTTGGTGATCTCGACAGCGATCTGCTCACTGTTCATCTGGTCATCCTAGGTTTCTGGGGTCGGCTCAACGCAGTGACATGCCGCGGCCGAGCGCCAGGCTCGCCGCCACCGCTCCGGCCATCCAGACACACAACCCCAGCACCGGAAGCCAGGCACCCGAGCCTGCGGCGGCTGCGCGCACCGCCGTCTCGGCGAGCCCGGTCGGCAGCAGGGCGAACGCCGTGCCGACCCAGCCGTCTGCGCTCGCCGCCGCTGCCAGACCGCCGCCGGTCACGAAGACCGCGACTGCCGCGACGAATCCGGCCACCCCTGACCGAGCCGCCACCGTGAGGGCGAGGCCCGCTGCCGCGAAGGTGCACCAGACCACGACCACCACACCGAGAACCGCCAGCACGCTTCCGGTCGCCGGTGCTGTCCACGGCGACCCGGCAGCCGCGACGAGCGAGCACGCGCCGGCCGTGACGAGCGAGACCAGTGCCAGGCCGCAGGCGAGGCAGCCGGCGGCGACGTGCTTACCCGCCAAGAGGGACGTGCGGGAGACACCACCTGCGACGAACAGCCTGATGAGTCCCAGCCTCAGGTCGGCCGAGGCCACGATGGTGCCGGCGAGGAGGCCCAGCGACGGGGCGAGCTGAACCGTGACGTCCGCGAGTATCGTCGGAAGATGCTGCGGAGCGAGCTGGGCCACTCGGGTGCTGATCTCGGTACGGGTGGAGGCGTCCATTCCGGCATCGGTCTCGACCAGCGAAGCGATCGCCCCGAGCAGCACGAAGCCGAACAGCACCACCGCGACGACGGTGGCGAGCGCGACGAGACCCGTCGACCGGCGTGAAGTGAGACGTCGCAGCTCGAGAGCGATGACGTTGGTCATGACGTCACCTCGTCGAGGTCGGGCGTGAGCAGACGGCTGACCAGCTCCTCGGTGGCGGGGCGGCCGGGCGTCACGGCATAGAGGTCGACTCCGGCGGCGACGAGGTGACGCAGGGCCGTGGCCAGCTCGTTGCGGTCGCTCACCCACACGTCGAGGCGACCGTCGGCCGTATCGACCTCGACGCCGCGCTGCCGAAGCACGGTGACCGCGCCCCCCCGGTCGCCGACGACGAGGGTGTGCCGCCGTCTGGCGTCTGGCGCCAAAAGGTCGGAGTCGAGCACGACCCGGCCTGCCTCGAGCACCACGTGGTGGTCTGCCACCGGCGCAAGCTCGGCCAGGTAGTGAGACGACACCACCACTGCCGCGCCACGGTCGGCCGCGCGGCGGAGGAGCCTGCTCAGCACAGCCATGGACGAGGGGTCGAGGCCGTTGTACGGCTCGTCGAGCACCACGAGGTCGGGGTCGCCGTGAAGGGCCGCAGCGAGCGAGACCCGTTGGCGCATGCCGTGCGACATTCGGTTGCAGCGGACATCGAGGATGTCGCCGACCAGCAGGCGCAGCGCCGGATCGCTCGCGGGCTCGGCACGTGGCAGCCCTCGGTACTCGGCCATGAGGTCGATGACCTCGCGAGCGGTGCTGCGCGGGAGCATGGCCGGAGTGTCGAAGCTGACCCCGATGCTCAGCCGGCTGTCGGGTCGGCCGTTCTCGTGGCGCTGCGGGTCTTTAGGCGGATGCGGGTGTGCTCGGTAGGCCTGCCCTGACGTCGGTCGCAGCAGGTCGAGGGCCGCGTGTAGCAAGGTCGTCTTGCCTGCGCCGTTGCGACCCGCCAGCAGGAGCAGCTCGCCCGCCCGGGCGTTCAGCGATACCGACGTGAGCACGGTGCGGCCGAGCACCTCGACGGTGACGTCACGCAGGCTGAGCACCGAGGGGCCCCCGAAAGCCGGGTGGTCGGGGGCGGCCGTCGACGGCATCCCGTCACTGCTGACGATCGTGGCGACCGGCCGGTTCACGAGCCCCCGCCCAAGGCCTGGGCGACGCCGATGACTCCGGCTGGAACCACCGCATAGCAGGCCACCGCCACCACACGCCGACCGACGGACCGGCCGAGCACCGGCGGCAGGCCGAGGTACAGGGCGATGCCATGCGCAGCCACCGCCGTGGCCATGAGCACCGAGACCACCGGCGAGGCGAAGGCGACAGCCGCGCCCTGGACGAGCACGAAGGCTGCTGCCGCGACGACCCCGACGACGAGGGGGAGGAGCGCAGCGTCGACCCGACCCGATGCCTGCCGCAGCGTTGCGTCGGCCCCCGCGACCCGCACCGCGAGCATGAGCAGCACGTCGAGGATGAGGGAGCCGATGACCCCGGACACGGCGCCGAAGAAGGCGAGCCCCAGCCCACAGAGCACGGTCAACGGCACCGAGCCGGAACCGCCCGTGACCGAGGTGACGGCACTGGGTGTGAACGCGACGGCAAACAGGGCGACGGCGAGCACATAGGCGACCCGGGGTCGCCGGTTCATCGCTCCGCGTGCTGGCCGGGTCTCGGCAGTGCGAGACCCGGCGGTCCGGTTCCGAGGCGGTCGCACCGACCGGACTCGGCCGTTCCCGGCGCCGGCTGCGAGTGGGCGTGTGGGCTGGGTCATGGTTGGCTCCTTGCGGCTGGGATCGTGCGGCGGTGGCGGCGGTGGCATCGGTGGCCGTTTCGGGGTGGTGCTGTCCTGACCGGCGGTCATGGGGTGGGCTCTGGAAGAAAGGGTGTCGCGGTCTCCCAGACGGCAGCCCCGGCCAGCAGAACCGCGGCGATCGGCAGCCACCAGGCGACGCCCCTGAGGAAACCCGCCAGCGGCGGCTGGTCTCGGCCACCGTGGTCGGTACCGGACCGAAGGGACTGGACGGCCCAGGCAAGAGGGCGAAGGCTGAGCCAGAGAGCGATGGCCAGCGCCGGCAGCTCGAAGACGGCGTGGCCGAGGTAGGTGAAGGTCTCGGCGCCGTTGCGCTCGAACGCCGCCCCGATGCTCAGGCCCGAGGCGGCCGACGAGAGACCTGCGAGGCCGAGCGAGACGAGGCCCAGGGTCAGGCCGCCGGCGAGCCACAGGAGGAAGACCGAGCCGTTGTGGACGAACATCTCGGCAAAGCCGATCGGGGCGAGGTCGAGCGGAACGCCGGCCCTGTCGCGCGGGAGGAGCGCGAACGTCGCCATGACGGCGATCTGAACCAGGACGCAGGCCGCCACTGCCAGCACGTCGCGACGTCGCGGCCGCTGGGTCGCGGCGGCGAGCACCACTGACGGGGCGGTCATCGGCGCCGTTCCCGCCCGGCACTGCCGGCCAGCATCGGCTGAACGTCGGGGCCCTCGCCTTCCAGCTCGTCCTCGTCGTCCTCGTCGTCCTCGTCGTCCTCGTCGTCCTCGTCGTCCTCGTCGTCCCAGCCGTCCTCGTCGTCGAGCTCGGCGTCGAGCCACTCCGGGTCCCAGCCCGAGATGTCACCGTCGTAGAGCACGGCGCCGTTCTGCACGGCAAGCACCCTGGTAGCGACATCGTCGAGCAGCTCGGGCTGGTGGATCGAGGCGATGAAGCTGCCGCCCGCCGCCAGGTGTTGCCGCAGCACGCGGCGCACCTGGCGGGTCGCGCGCCGGTCGAGCCCGTTGAAGGGCTCGTCGAGCAGGAGCAGGTGTGGTTCGTGCAGCAGCGCGATGGCCACGGCGACCCTCTTGCGCCAGCCGAGCGAGAGCGTGTCACAGCGTTGGTGCAGGTGGGAGTCGAGGTCGAGCAGCCCAATGACCTGCTCGACCCGAGAGGTGCTGACGACGTCGCCTCGCCACAGCCGTCGCACCAGCTCGAGGTGCTCCCAGGGAGTCAGCTCCTCGTAGAGGGGCGGGGGGTCGGGAACCAGCCCGAGGTGTCGTCTCGTGCTCTGACGGCTCGCCGGCTCGGAGTTGACCAGCACCGCACCCCGAGAGGGAGCGAGCACGCCGGCGACAGTGCGCAACAAGGTGGTCTTGCCTGACCCGTTTCGGCCGACGAGGAGTACTCCCTCACCGGGCGAGACGACGGTGTCGACCCCCGAGAGCACGACGTGCCCGGGAAAGCCGATGTCGGCGCGGATCTCAAGCATGGGATCTCCTCGTGACGGCCCGGGTGACCGGGGACATGATGGTGGCGGCGACGATGGGAGCGAGGAGCGGCAACGCCAGGAAGGCCATGGCCAGCTGGGCGCTCGTCGGCACGACGTCGGTGGTCCGGGCGATGGCGAGCGCTCCGGCGACGGGGATGCCGACGGTGAAACCGAGCACGTAACGGGGCCCTGAGGACGTGCCGATCTCGGTCGCATCGACCCAGTCGAGCTCGGGCCAACGCAGCGAGCCGGCCAGCTCGATGACCGGGGACAGCGCGGCCATCGCGAAGACAGCGACGAGCGCGAGCCCAAGGTCGCGGCGCCCCAGGCCGAGGGCGGCGGACGCGGCGGCGATCGCAGCGAGCCCGCAGCCTGCCACGATGAGCGACCCGACAGCCGCGCGCATCATGGCCACGGCGCGCATGGCGCCGGGGATGAGTGACCAGAGCGTGTACGCATGGCGGTCGGCGTCCATGGCCAGCACGCTGGCGGCGGCCAGGCTCGCGGCGTAGCCCGCGAAGGCGCAGACCCCTGCCGTCAGCTCGCCACGAGGCAGGTCGGGCGGAAGCACCACCGTGCCGCCGAAGAGGGCGTAGGCCACGGCAGCGATGGCGAGCACGACGAGCAGCCCGATGTAGTTGACGACCGGTCTCAGCCGGGTGTCTCCCGAGCGAAGCAGGCGGCGCAGGTCGACGGCGAGGATCGCCCGAGAGCGACGGTGCGGCAGGGCTGGTGCCTCGTGTCGCACCGTCTTGTTGTGCAACGAGGCCCCCGATACGTCGGTCCACTCGACGCCGGCCAGCCGACGGTGGCCATCGGCTGCGACGGCCGCAGACAGCACGACGCCGACCCCGAGGGTCAGACCGGCCAGCAGAAGTGAGACATCGGTCAGCACGTAGGCCGCGACCGTGATGCTTGCGACCGTGGCCAGCAGTGTGCGCGTGAACCAGGGCGACATCCTGGCGAGGCGGCGCGCCGGGCCGGCGACGACGAGGGCGGCTCGTACGCACACGCCGAGCGCGATCCCGACGCTCGCCACGGCGGCCAGCCCGACGGCATCCGGAAGGCTGGTGTTGTTGACCATGACCATGCCCCACAAGCCGCCGGCCACTGCGCCGCTGGCGATCAGGGTCTTGGCCAGCTCGGGCAGGACATAGCGACCGTAGGCGAACTCGCGCGGGGTGGCCGAGGTGGTGGCGATCAGCGCCCAGCCGCGCGAGGAGTCCAGGGCGGTGCGCAGGGTGCGTCCGGGTGAGCTGAGAGCGACGACCAGCGCCCAGGCGACCGGGGCGGTCAGCAGGAGTGTGTCTCGGGCGACCTGCCCGTCTTGGGGTAGGCCCGACAGCAGGCCGACGCAGGTACCGATGACGGCGGCGAGGACGAAGACGCCGCCCGCCGATAGGGTGAAGAAGCGGTGCCGCAGAGGGACGTCGATTCCGTATCGGCGCACCGTCCGCAAGAGGTGGTTCTCAGCCAGGTAGGTCATTGACGCCATCTGCGGCACCCCTTCTTCACGTCAGTCTCGTCTTGGCGAAGCGTGGTGGCTGGTGGTCACCACGCCGCCGCGTAGCGCCACCCGTAACGGATGACGAGGCGAAGCAGGGTGCCGGCGACGCCGCCACCGATGATGAGCAGGGCCCACCACGGGACCGAGCCGAGGAAGTCGACGGCGCGTGCGATCTTCTCGGCGGTGCCCCCGTCGATGCGCAGCGTGCGCACCAGCATCGGACCCACGGCCTGACCCGCGACGACGGCGACCAGCAGGACGGACATGAGGGTGGCCCCGGCGGTGGCGCGCTGGCGCGCCGCCGGGGCGATAGCTGTGGTGCTCATGGGTTTTCTCCTTCGGTTGGTGCTGGTGGGTTGTTCCTGTCTGTGGGTGCTGGGTGAGCCACCCGCTGTCCGTGGCCTCGCGCTCCGGACGTGCCCCATAGTGGCTGGCGGGCAGGCGCGCGAAGAGACCTTCGGGGGTGACACAAGCGGCCATGGCAGGTAGTGCCGTGTGGTGGGGGTTCGGGCCCTGGCCCTGACAGACTTGAGCGGAATAGACTCAACCTTGATCGGGTTGCCGCCAACGACCCCGTTTCGCCGACAGAAAGGCATCAGGCGCGCATGGAACTGCAACTGACCACCCGGGCCCAAGAGGCCTTCGCCCAGGCCGCGACCACCGCCGCGGGCAAGCACCACCCCAACATCGAGCCCGCCCACCTGTTGCTGGCACTCGCAGCCCAGAGCGGCACGACCACCCCGGCGCTGCTCACCGCCGCCGGGTCCTCGGTCGAGGCGGCCACGAAGGCCGCCGAGTCGGCCATGGCGAGCCTGCCCCAGGTGACCGGGGCCGAGCAGCCGGCTCTGTCGCGGGCCGGCCTGGCGGCGGTGACCCAGGCGCAGCAGTACATGACCGCCATGGGCGACTCCTACGTCTCGACCGACCACCTCCTGCTCGCCATGGCGCGCACCGGCCGTTTCGGCCTCGACGCCGACGCCATCGAGGCGGCCATCCCCGGCCTGCGCGGTGGTCGTCCCGTCACCACCGCCAACCCCGAAGGCGCCTTCGAGGCGCTCGCGAAGTACGGCACCGACCTCACCGAGCAGGCCCGCGAGGGCCGCCTCGACCCCGTCATCGGCCGCGACGCCGAGATCCGCCGGGTCGTGCAGGTGCTCAGCCGCCGCACCAAGAACAACCCCGTGCTCATCGGTGACCCCGGAGTCGGCAAGACTGCCGTCGTCGAGGGGCTCGCCCAGCGCATGGTCGAAGGCGACGTGCCCGAGAGCCTGCGCGGCAAGACCCTGATCAGCCTCGACCTCGGCGCGATGATCGCCGGCGCCAAGTATCGCGGTGAGTTCGAGGAGCGGCTCAAGGCCGTGCTCGAGGAGATCAAGAACAGCGACGGCCAGGTCGTCACCTTCATCGACGAGATCCACACCGTGGTCGGAGCGGGCGCCAGCGAGGGCGCCATGGACGCCGGCAACATGCTCAAGCCGATGCTCGCCCGCGGTGAGCTGCGCCTGGTCGGCGCCACCACGCTCGATGAGTACCGCAAGCACATCGAGAAGGATGCCGCTCTCGAACGGCGCTTCCAGCAGGTCTTCGTCGGTGAGCCCTCCGTCGAAGACACCATCGCCATCCTGCGCGGGCTCAAGGAGCGCTACGAGGCCCACCACAAGGTGACGATCTCCGACGCGGCACTGGTGGCTGCGGCCACGCTCAGCGACCGGTTCATCTCCGGGCGCCAGCTGCCCGACAAGGCCATCGACCTCATCGACGAGGCCGCCTCGCGGCTGCGCATGGAGATCGACTCCAGCCCGGTCGAGATCGACGAGCTGCGCCGCGCAGTAGACCGCCTCAAGATGGAGGAGTTCGCCCTCGAGAACGAGACCGATGCGGCCTCGCGCGACCGTCTCGAACGGCTGCGCAAAGACCTCGCCGACCGCTCCGAAGAGCTGGCCGCGCTCAACGCGCGATGGGAGGCCGAGAAGGCCGGTCTCAACGCCGTTGGTGACCTGAAGGCCCAGATCGACGACCTGCGCGCCCAGGCCGACCGACTGCAGCGTGACGGCGACCTCGCGGGCGCCTCGAAGATCAAGTACGGCGACATCCCTGCGCTGGAGAAGCAGCTCGCGGCCGCCCAGGAGAGCGAAGCGGCATCCCCCTCGAACGACGATGAGCCGATGGTCAAGGAGGAGGTCGGCAGCGACGACATCGCCGACGTCATCTCGGCCTGGACCGGCATCCCCGCGGGTCGCCTGCTCGAGGGCGAGACCGAGAAGCTGCTGCACATGGAGCAGCACATCGGTGCGCGCCTCATCGGCCAGACCGCCGCGGTTCGAGCCGTGTCGGATGCCGTTCGCCGCACCCGCGCGGGCGTCAGCGACCCCGACCGGCCCACCGGCAGCTTCCTCTTCCTCGGCCCGACCGGCGTCGGCAAGACCGAGCTGGCCAAGGCCCTGGCCGACTTCCTCTTCGACGACGAGCGTGCCATGGTGCGCATCGACATGTCGGAGTACAGCGAGCGGCACTCGGTGGCACGCCTGGTCGGCGCTCCTCCCGGCTACGTCGGCTACGAGGAGGGCGGACAGCTCACCGAGGCCGTGCGCCGCCGGCCCTACTCGGTGGTGCTGCTCGACGAGGTCGAGAAGGCCCACCCCGAGACGTTCGACATCCTGCTGCAGGTTCTCGACGACGGCCGGCTCACCGACGGGCAGGGACGCACGGTCGACTTTCGCAACGTCATCCTCGTGCTCACCTCCAACCTCGGCTCGCAGTTCCTCACCGACCCGACCATCACCCCGGAGGCCGCCCACGAGTCGGTCCTGGGGCTGGTGCGCGCGACGTTCAAGCCCGAGTTCCTCAACCGGCTCGACGAGGTCGTCGTCTTCGACGCCCTCCGTCGCGACGAGCTCGCGCACATCGTCGACCTGCAGGTGCGCCAGTTCGCGACCCGTCTCGGCGACCGACGCATCAGCCTCGAGGTGTCGGATGCCGCTCGCGGCTGGCTCGCGGCCACCGGCTACGACCCGGCCTACGGTGCGCGTCCGCTACGGCGACTGGTGCAGCGTGAGATCGGTGACCGGCTGGCCCGGGCGCTGCTCGCCGGAGAGGTGCGCGACGGCAGCACGGTTGCCGTCGACCTCGACGAGACCGGTCAGACCCTCACCCTGGCCTGACCCGGCCAGGTCAGGGGGTCTCGACCTGCTCGGCGAGCAGGGCGAGGGTCTCGAGGCGGGCCTCGCGGGGGACGGCGGGGAAGGGGATCATCTGGAGGGTCTCGGCGTCGGTCACCTGCGACCAGTCGTAGGTCTGCGTGACGAGTGTCCCGACGGCAGAAGGCTCGAGGTCGAAGCGCCAGGTCCAGCCCAGTGGTTCGGCGCCCGCTTCGGCCACGCTCCACCCGATCGCGTGCCCGGGCTCGAAGACGAACACGCGGTTGTCGGTCTGGTAGCGGTTGACCCCGCCCATCGTCATCTCCATGCGAAACACCTGGCCGGATGCCGTGACCACCTCGGTGCCGACGCTGGCCAGCACCATGCCCGAGTCGTCGAGCCGAGGGTGCCGGCTGGGGTCGGCCAGCACGGCGAAGATCGCTTCCGGGGTGGCGGCGATGTCACGGGTCACGCTGTCGTGGCGCGGCTTTCGCTGGGCGGGTTCGGCATTCACGACCCCAGCGTAGGCCGTGGAGGGGGATGAGGAACCGAGGCGGCCCAGCCCAGCACCTACGATGTGGCTCAATCGCACAACGGGTCAGGGGGCCGCATGTCACGGCGTTGGTGGATCATCGGTGGGCTCGTCGTGGTGTTGGCCGCGGGCGGCATCACGTGGAAGGTGCGTTCGGGCGACGACGGCCCGAAGCTCACCACGAGCAGCTCATCAAGGGCGTGTTCCGACTTCGGACCGCGAGGCGGCAGCCTCGCCGGTGACACCGACCTGCTCCAGCGGTCACTCGATGCCTGGCGTGAGCACATCAGCGACAACCGTGACGACCACGACGACCGCGACGACCGGGGCGAGCGGGGCGACGCCCCGGACGAGCTGCCCACCGAGGTCTGTGCCGCGTACGCCGCGTCGTTCGACGGCGACCCCTACGTCACCCTGCTCACGAGTGGCCGATACGCCGTCATCCGCGACAGAGGACGTTCCGGCCCCCGCGTCGTGCGAAGCGGAGACATCCCCAGACAGTCGATGGCGGTGCCCGCCGGGCCCGGCCACTGGCTGATGGGGGACGGCTACTTCGGCGTGGTGCTGCACGTCGATGATGCTGGTAAGCACGTGAAGATCCCGGTGAGCACCCCGGTGGTCGACCCGGCCGGTCTCATCAAGGCAGAGATCGGCGGCGACGAGACCGAGAAGCTGCCGTTCGTCATGACGGGGTCGCGGTCGCGGTCGACCTACGCCTGGACCGACTCTCGAGCGGTGGGCGGCGGCAGCCCTGCCCTGCGAACCGTCGTCATCGCCGAGGAGGAGCGCGACCTCGAGAAGCAGCTCGACACGCCGGGAGCAGTGGGCCTGCTGGCCGGGGCGGTCGCCGGTGACCCTGGCCAGTCAGAGCGCCCCAGCACCTCGACCCTGCTGGACATCATCGGCCAGGCCCCGGCGGGCAACCGCGGCAACGTCATGGTGCTGCGGGAAGCCACCTACGGCGGACCGCAGCCCGGCTCGACGGTGCTCGCCTTGTTCGGCCCACCCGGGCAACGAGGCGCCCGGCAGAGCCTGGGGGCCATCCCGCAGGGGGTCGCGAACGGGGGCTGGGTCGGGGGCACCTTCCTCAAGACGGTGGGCTCGCCGAAGTCCGCCGCAGACCGGGTGTTCGTGGTCGCCGGGGCCACGGCCCGTGACAACAGCCGAGGCGAGGTCGCGCTGACGGTGCGCATCGGCGGCGCCACCGTAGAGCGCAAGGGGCCCATCGCGGTGCTGACCGCCGCCGAGGTGCCGCAGATCGCGGCCGACGCCGGTCGATACCCCGCCGTCGCGGTCGTGGGGGCGCTCTCCACCGGAGAGGTGGTACCGACGCTCGGGACCGCCCAGGCCACCAGGGTCGACTAGGGAATTCGTCGGTTGCTCGTTGGTCGAGCGAACAGCTCTGCGTGCCAACCGAAGTCGCGAGCGGCTTCGACGTTGGCCACCTGGTCGTCGGTGAACCACACCTCATGACCGCCCACGAGCCGCCCGAGGCCCCGCTCGATCAAGTGGTGGGCGGCGGCGTACGCCCTGGGGTCGGGTTTGGCCACCCCGAAGTCGGCGCTGTTGAGCACGGCGTCGAACAGCTGGCTGATACCGAGCAGGTCGAGCTCGGCGGGCACGTGGTCGGTGCCGTTGGTGAACACGTAGGTCCGTCGCCCTTCGGCGCGCAACGACCTCACCCGTTCGACCGTCTGGGGGATCGGCGTACCACGGTGTGCGTGCCACCCCTGCATCTCGTGGCGCACCCGACCGGGATCGGCCGCGACCTGCTCGAGCTCGGAACAGATGGCCGCAAACCACTGCTCGAAGCTCTGAAGCCCGGTGATGGTGGGCCCGACCAGGTCATCGCGGAACGCGGTCGCGGCGATGCTCCCCGACGGCAGGCCGAGCGCCGCCTCTATGGCGCCGTCGACGCTGCCTGCTGCGAAGTCGCGAACCACGCCGTCGAGGTCGCAGACGTAGGCCACGTGGCCGCTCACGAGCGGTGTTCACCGCTCGTACGGGGCATCTCCTCGGTGACGGCATCCGGCGAGGTCGTGGTGCTGATCTCACGCGTATCGGCTGACGCTGTGGGCACCGGGGCGGGGCCGACCCACTCGGCGGTGCCGTCGTGGACGCTGCCCTTGGCCCGACCCGAGACGACGTCGGCCACCGAGGGCCTCAGCTGCTCCTCGAACTCCTGCCGGCGGCGCGTCAGCGCTTGTTCGCCGCGGGAGACCTGCTGCTCACGGGCGTCGAGGCGGTCGTGGCGCAGCGACACCTCCTTCTCACGGCGACCGAGGTCGTCGTCTCGGCGACGCAGGTCCTCGTCTCGGCGCCCGGCCTCCTCGAAGCGACGCTCGCTCTCGGCGCGATCAGCACCGGCCCGACGCTCGAGCTCGTCGATGCGCGCGCGTTCACGCTCGTCGCGCTTGACGCGGCCACGCCGGCGCAACCCCGCGGAGATCAGTGCCCAGCCGATACAGAAGACGAGCGCGGCGGCGAGGCCGTAGGCGGCCAGCTCGATCGCGCTGGCCGTGCGGGTGAAGCCGAGGGCCTCGACGGCGATGGTGCCGTTGCGACCCGCAGTAGCCAGGTAGGTGACCGCTCCGGCGCCGACACCGACCAGCAGAACGACGATACCGAGCAGGATCATGGCCGGCCTCCTTCGTGTACGAACGGACAGAACCCCCTCGTCGGAGGTACCCGTCCGACGGGATGAGCGTGCGGCGAGCATAGCGATGTCGGTCTCGCCCTCGGTTAGCCTGACGACATGCGTCTGCCGAAGAGCATCGTCTCGACCACCCTGGCGGCCCTGTGCCTCGTCGGCGTCAGCGCCTGCTCGAGCGGGGCGGACACCCCCTCGCCGAGCCAGTCGACCGAGATCAGCCCCGCCCAGCGTCTGGCGGGGGCCAAGGCGAAAGCCGACGCGGCGACCTCGTTCCACCTGAGGCTTACGAGCGCCGACGTGCCCGACGGGGCCGACGGAATCGTCTCGGCCGAGGGGGTCGGCCAGCACCCGCCGGCGTTCAAGGGCACCTTCAAGCTGCGGATTCGCGGCATCGAGGCCGATGCCGAGGTGATCTCGCTGAACGGCGAGGTCTACGCCAAGCTGCCCCTCATTCCGGGGATGAACAAGATCGACCCCAAGACGTTCGGCCTTCCCGACCCGGCCACGCTCTTCTCGACCGACAAGGGTCTGACCACCCTGCTCACCAACACCTCGAACCCGACCAAGGGTCAGCCGGTGCGTCTCGGCAGTGAGGTGCTCTCGACGATCAGTGGCACCGTTCCGGGCTCGAACGTCGTCGACCTGCTCGGTATCGGCGACCGCAACGGCACGTTCGCGGCCACCTACGGCCTCACCGACGGCGACCAGCTGCGCCAGGTCGTGCTCAAGGGCCCGTTCTTCGGCGCGGGCACGACCTCGACCTACACGCTGGTGCTCGACAAGTACGGCGAGCCGGTCACCATCGAGAAGCCCTGAGCGTGCCCTCCTCGCAGCCGGCCGTCCGAGCGCCGGTCGACGGGCCGAAGACGACCAGGGGAGGGGATCGTCCGGCCCTGCTCGCGGCCGCCTCCGTGGCCGTCGCGTTGGCGGCCGCCGACACCTACGTAGTCGTGCTCGCGCTCACCGACATGATGTCCGGGGTCGGTATCGGCATCGACTCGCTGCAGGAGGCCACTCCGATCATCTCGGGTTTTCTGCTCGGCTACATCGCGGTGCTGCCCCTCATCGGCCGACTCGCCGACCTGCTCCCGCGTCACCGGGTGCTGCTCGGCTGTCTCGTGGTGTTCGTGATCGGTTCGGGCATCACAGCGCTGGCCGTCGAGATGCCGGTACTGGTCACCGGTCGGGTGCTCCAGGGCGTCGGCGGCGGCGGACTGGTGCCGGCCACCCTCGCCCTCGTGGCCGACCGCTGGCCGCCGGAGCGACGCGGCACGCCCCTCGGTGTGGTCGGGGCGGTGCAAGAGCTCGGTTCGGTGCTCGGACCGGTGCTCGGCGCCGTCATCCTGGCGTGGTCGGGCTGGCGGGCGATCTTCTGGGCCAACGTCGCTGCCGGCATCGTGCTGTATGCCGTCATCCGCGTGCTCGGCAGCCGAGCCGCCACTGCGGTGGCCGCGACCGGGCGCCCACGGTCGCGGCTCGTGACCGCGATCGCCTGGGTGCTGGCCGTGGCCGGCCTCGCCCTCGGTGGGCTGGCCCTCGCCGCCCCCACCCGGTTCGTGACCGACGTGACCCTGGGCGAGCCGTTCGTGCCCTTCATCGGCGCGTCGCGGGTGCTCACCCCGATCGGGGTGACCGCACTGGTGGCGCTCGCCCTGCTGGCCGTGGTCACCGCTCCGCGCTGGTGGGCCCTGCTGCGGCGCCTCGACCTCGTAGGCGCCGGGCTCATCGCCGTGGTGCTCGGCGCCCTCGTGCTCACGTTCGCGTCGTCCGACCCCGAGAAGGAGGTCGTGGGGCCCCTCGGCTACGCCCTGTTGCCGCTGGGCCTGGTCGCCCTGGTGGGGGCGGTGTGGTGGCACGCGAAGGCGGCCGACCCGCTGGTGCCCCGTGGCGTGCTGCACGGGCGCGGCATCCGGGCCCTGGCCGTGAGCCTTCTCGTCGGAGCCGCGCTCGTCGCCGTCATTGTCGACGTGCCGCTGCTCGCGCGCCTCACCGACGACTACGACGAGACCGGCGCGGCGCTCGTGCTGGTGCGCTTTCTGCTCGCGGTTCCCGTCGGGGCGGTCGTGGGCGGCTGGGCCCTGCGGCACCTGGGCGACGGTCTCGTCGCCGGAGTCGGGTTGATCATCGCCGGGGTGGGAATGGTCGCCATGTCGCGGTGGGGTCTGACCTCCTTCGACGACGCCGTGTCGACGACCGTCGTGCTCGTCGCGGTCGGGCTCGGCGTGGGTCTGGCCCTGGCGCCGGTCAACAACGCCGTGCTCGCCGACTCACCCGCGCACGCGCACGGAGTGGCGAGCTCCCTGGTCGTGGTGGCCCGGATGGTCGGCATGGTCGTCGGTCTCGCACTACTCACGGCCGTAGGGCTGAACCGCTACTTCGACGCCGTGCGCCGACTGCCCAACCCGCTCGACACCGACGCCCTGCTCGGCGCCGGCGTCGTGCAGGTGCAGACGGTCTTCCTCGGGGGAGCCGTCGCGGCCCTGCTCGGCGGCGTGGTTGCACTCACCCTCGGTTCCAGGCGGG
>JBBSTU010000056.1:0-19767 GCA_038235595.1 Actinomycetales bacterium
CCGTCGCGGTGGGCAGCGGCCTGCGGGAGATCGTGGTGTTGGCCATCCCGACCACCTCCGAGATCGGGCCGACCAGGAACTGGGCCATCGCGACCGAGTGGCTGAGGATGTCGCTCGTGACGCCGTAGCCGGCCTGGTCGAGGAAGAAGCGCCAGGTGAGCAGGCCCAGAGGGTCGCTGCCGTACATCGACAGGAAGCGGCCGCGGTAGTGGGTGATCTCACCGAGGGCTCCGCCGGCGATGAGATCCCGGGCGTGCAGCACCAGGGGCGACCACAGGTAGCAGTAGCCCACACCGGTGGCCACCCCCGTGGCCGTGGCGTGCTCAAGGGCAGCGACGGTGTGCTCCGGCTTGCCCCCGATCGGCTTCTCGCTGAAGACGGCCTTCCCGGCCGCGGCCGCTGCCTCGATCATCGGCAGGTGCAGCATGTTCGGGGCCGTCACCCAGACTGCGTCGACGTCGGGGGCGGTGACGGCCTCGCGCCAGTCCTCGACGGCTCGTTCGAACCCGAAGTCCTCCACGGCCTGGCGTCTACGGTCCGCCACGGGGTCGGCGCACACGACGAGACGTGGGTCGTAGGAGCGTGCCGGGAAGTGGCCGGGGATGCGCCGCGCGGAGCGGGAGTGGGCCTGCCCCATCCAGCCCAGGCCGAGCACGGCGATGCGGATCTGCGGCTTCATCGGGTCACCCGCCCGGCGGCGGAGGTCAGGGGCAGGCGGGGGTCCTGGCCCTGCTGCTCCCACGTCTCGCGGATCCAGTGGTGGTCGGGGTCGTCGCAGAACGCCATGGTGCGCTCGACGCCCGGCCCCGCGAGCACGTTAAGAAAGTACATCGGGTACTCCGGCTGGGCCGTCGAGGGCCCGTGGTAGCCGGCGGCGACGATGTGCACGTCGCCGTCGAGCACGGTGACGGTCTCGTCTGACGACCCGTCGACCGTGTAGACCCGGAACAGGCCCTGCCCGTGAGGGTGCCCGTGGGGCTCGTCCAGGCGGCCCATCCGGAAGTAGTAGATCTCCTCGTTGGTCGGCTCGCAGTCACCGATGCCGTCGTGTCGGTGGGGCGGCCACGACGACACGTTGCCCCCAGGGGTCAGCACCTCGCAGACGTTGATCCGGTCTGCACCGGTGAAGGAGTCTGGGGTGGCGATGTTGGTGACCTGGCGGGAGGCACGCCCTCCGCCACGGACCTCGACGGGCACCTCGTGCGCCGGCGTGACGCACAGTGGGAAGCGTTCGCTGGCCCGCGCTGTGCACAGGGCGACCTCACCGGCCTTCCCACTCACCCTGAGATCCGCGCCCAGTGGCAGGTACGTCCAGTCGGAGACGGCCTCGAACACCCCCGTCCGACCCCGCAGCGTGTGGGTCTCGCCGTCGACCGAGACCTCGACGTCGGTGGCAGAGAGCGGCACGAGAACCCCCTCGATATCCTCGAGGACACGCTGGAACGGCCCGCTCGCGAGGTCGAACACCTCGAGGCCGCAGTAGTTCCACCCGGCCTGCTCGGGGGTGACGGTGACCAGGGTGTCGGATGTCGCAAGGCTGTCGGCACGGTAGTGGTTGGTCATGATGAGGTCTCCTCGACGGTAGGGGCGGCGGACGGGTGGACGAGACGGGCGGCCTGGCCCACGGCATCAGCCACGCTGAGCACCTCGGGATAGAGCAAGGCGCGCCCGGGCACCAGACCGCGGATGCTGGGCACCCGCAGCGCGCGCTCCCACGCCTCGAAGACGCGCTCGTGCTCACGCCCTGCATCACCGCCCAGGAGCAGGATCGGGCAGGTGGTCGCGGCCGCGACGCGAGCAGGGTCGGTGGTGGCCGGGATCTTCAACCACGTGTGAGCCGACGAGGAGCCGAGGCCGCTCGCGATGGCGACCACGCGGATGAGCGCGTCCTCGGACGGGTCGAGCTCGACCCCTCCGTCGGCTCGCTTACGGTAGGGCAGCGGCTCGAGCAGCACCATCGTTCCGGCATCCGCCAAGGCTGTCGTGACCCGGGCGACGGTCTCCAGCGTGCGCGCCACGCCGGGGTCGGTCGGCTCGACCCGGAGCAGGGCCTTGCCGCCGTCGAGTCCCATTGACAGGACGTGCTCGGGGTCGTAGGCGGTGAGCCGGTCGTCGAGCTCCCAGTGGGCTCCCGCGATGCCGCCACGGTTCATGGTGCCAACGGCGAGACGGCCGTCCAGCGCCCCGAGGAGCGCGAGCTCCTCCAGCACGTCGGCGCTGCCCAGCACACCGTCGACCCTGGGGTCCGCGAGCCCGATGACCAGACGGTCGAGGAGCGAGTGACGGTCTGCGGCGGCCAGAGGGTCCGAGCCGATGGCCAGCTTGCCGCGTGCGGTGTGGTCGGCGGCGAGCAGCAGCATCCTGCCGTCGTCGCGGACCAGGGGCCGGCGGCGTCGGCCCGCGAGGGCCTGACGCAGGCGCGCGGGCTCGCGCACCCGAACGTCGGTGAGCGCGTCGAAGTCCTTGTCGCTCACCGTAGGCGCGTGCTCAACCACGGCCGGGCACCTTCTCGTCGGGCGTCCTGGCCGCCCAGGCCTTGCCGGCCTTGCTGGCCCTGAAAGCCTCGAGCTCGGGCAGGGTCGGCATGGCGTCGGCGCAGGTCAGTCGAGAGGACACGAGGGCGCCCGCGTCGTTCGCGACCTGCCCGATCCGGGCGAGCGGCCAGTCGCGGACGAGGCCGGCCGCGAGGGCCCCCCCGAACGCGTCGCCGGCGCCGGACCCGCAGCGCACGTCAACGCGGGTCGGTTCGACCACCACTCGCTCGTCCGCCGACGCGAGCAGGACCCCCTCGGCGCCCATCTTGACGACCGCGATCGACACCCCCCGCCTCAGCAGGTCGTCGGCCGCCTCATGAGGGTCAGCGGTGCCGAGAGCCATCGCGCACTCGGCCCGGTTGCCGACGACGACACTCGAGAGCGCGATCGCGCTCATCGCGGCAGCTGTCGCGTCGGACGGGTCCGCCCACAGGGTCGGTCGCAGGTCGAGGTCGAGCACGGTGTGCCGACGGCGGGCACGCCGCACCAGCCAGCCCATCGCGGTCCGCGCCGTGGCGCCGGCCGCGAGCGCGCTGCCGCTCATCCACAACACCCGGCACTCGTCGAGGGTCTGGCTGTCGACGGCATCCTGTTCGACCGCGGTGTCGGGCGCGTCAGGCGCGCGCAGCAGGACGAGGGTCGGCTCGGCCGGGTCCTCCAGGGCCACGAGCGCCACGGGGGTGCGGCCACCCTCCCGGCGGGTGACGTACCGCGTCTCCACCCCGAACGCTGCGAGCTTCGCGACCACATAGTCGCCGAGCGGATCGTCACCGACGGCAGTCACGACGGCCGAGCGCAGTCCCAACCGGGCACCGGCGACCGCGACATTGGTCGGGCTCCCCCCGATCGACTTCACGAACGTCTGAGGGTCGAGGAACGAGGCGTGGGGCTCCTGGGCGAAGAGGTCGACGCTGATCCGGCCAAGGGCCAGCAGATCGAGCGGACCTGAGGTCATGCGTCCTGCTCCAGCAGGGGGGCGACGACCTCTCGGAGATAGCGCATCGACTCCTCGACGCCGGTGACCGGGCCCTCGCCGACGCCGGGCAGCTCACCGGTGATGGCGGTGTCCTGCTCGATGACGTACCAGCCCTGGTAGCCGGCCCGTTCCAGGGTGAGCACGACGTCGGCCAGCGCGAGGTCACCGTGTCCCAGGGGTGGGAACAGCCCGGCCTGTACGCCCTGCATGATGGAGGTCGAGCGGTCGAGGAGGGTCGGCACGAGCTCCATCCGCACATCCTTGAGGTGGACGTGGCCGACCCGGTCGGCGGCGCGACGCGCGAAGTCGACGGGGTCAGTGCCGCCGATGGCGAGGTGTCCGGTGTCGAGGCACCAGCTGACGTCGCAGTCCTGCAGAACCCGCTCGACGTCGGGCGCGGTCTCCACCACCGTCTGCACGTGGGGATGCAGCACCTGGCGAAGACCATGGTCGTCGCAGATGGTGTCGACCTCAGCGAGCATCCGCACGAGGTGCGCGTGCTCCTCGCGGTCGAGCGGGCGCGGCACCGACCAGTCGTCGTCCATGACGGGGCAGGACACGAACGTCGTGGCCCCGGACCGGCTGAAGAGCTCAGCCACCCGGCGGGTGTGGGCCAGCTCGTCGTCACGACGCGCCGGGTCGTGCAGCACGAGCGGAGTGAAACCTCCGACGAGCGACATACCGTGCCCGTCGAGCACACCGCGGATGGCGTCGGGCTCGGACGGGAGGAAGCCGGGAGCGCCGTACTCGGTGGCCGAGATGCCGAGATCGGTCATCTCGTTCAGAACCCGGTCGGTGGGGAGCATGCGCCCCCACCCCGGCACTTCGCAGATTCCCCACGAGATGGGGGCGGAGGCGATGCGGTCGACGAAAGCCATACGAAACTCCTGTGCTGGAACGGTCCAGCAAGCATGGCACACTCGATCGTGGCCAAGCAAGGACCGCACCTCTGATTCTGAGCCTGTCGGCACGAAGGGCGCCTGCGTCAGAGCGGTGTCAGGCGGATCGGTTCGTTGAAGGGGGTGATGACCTCGACGTTGGCACGCTTCGACATGGGGGCGCCAGGAAGCATCCGATGGGCACGCATCAGCTGCCGAAGCGCGTGCCGCATGTCGGCCTGCAGGTCGTGGTGCAGCACCGCCGTCAGGGCACCCGACCTGAGCAACTGAAGATTCTCGTCGTCGAGGTCGTGAGCGAGGAAGACCTGACACGGTCGCCCCACGTCGTCGAACGCCTGTGCGATCGAGCGGTTCCCGCCTCCGATCGAATAGACGCCGATGATGCCCCGGTGCCGTTCGAGAGCGTCGACGACCACACGGCGCGTGGTCTCGTCGAGCCCGTCCCCGTCGTTCACCAGGCAGGTGCTCCGCTGCGGTTCGAGCCGCGCGAAGGTCTCGACACACGCTGCTGCGCGCTCGCTCTCGCCGAAGAACGCCGCTCGGCTGAGGGCCACGAGCAGGTCCCCGTCGTGGCCGCCCAGGCATCGGGAGGCCAGGTAGGCCGCCGCGCGGCCGGCAGCCGCGTTGTCGAGCCCGACGTACGCAACGCGGCTGCTGTCGCGGATGTCGGTCACGAGCGTGACGACCGGGACTCCACGGTGGCTCAGACGTCGAATGGCCTGGGCGACCAAGGGATCGTCGGGCGCCTTGAGCAGGACGCCACGCGGCAGTCGCCCCCTCCGGCCAAGCCCATCCAACACCTCCACGACAGCGGCGACGTCCGCGCTCTCACGCAGGTGGAACCGGGCCCGAGCGACGGCCGGGCGAACCGACGACAGCTCGGCCTCCAGCGCTACTCGAACGGCGGTGCTGAACCGGGCCGGAGCCTGGCTGACCACGTCGACGAGCAGCGTCTGTGTGCCGTGCCGCAACTGGGACTGCTGTCGGTCGAGGTCTGAGATCGCCTGCTCGACCGCGCGCCTCGCGCGCGGGCTCGCCCCCGCCCGGTCGTGCAGCACCCGGTCGACGGTCGCCTCCGACAGTCCGGACTGCTCGGCGATGTCGAGCACCCGGTGCGGTCGCTCGGGGCGGGGCATGCTGAAGATTCAGCATCATCACGTGAGCGGCATCCCGACCACGCCGAGGCCCGAGGAGGGCACCATGACCACTACCCCCAGCCGAACGGCATCCAGCAACTGGATCAGCCCGACCGACGCCCGCCTCGACGACCTGCTCGACGTGCTGGAACAGCGAACGACGTTGGCCGACTACCCGCACGCATCGACGGTCGAGCAGCAGGTGCTGGTCTACGAGTCGGCCTCGTTGCGGCCGGTGATCGCCGACCCTGTCGGCCGACGGGCGGTGCAGGCCGAGCTGGCCCGAGCCTTGTCCACAGGGCCGGGGATCGTCGTGTTCACGGGAGCGTTCGAGAATCGCGATGTGCTCGACCGCACCACGGCGGCATTCCACCGGATGATCGAGGAACAACGCGCCAGCGGCACCGGCGCCGGTGACCACTTCGCCAAGCCCGGCGCAAACGACCGCATCTGGAACGCGTTGGAAAAGCTGGCCCTCGCCGACCCCGAGGTGTTCGTCGACTACTACGCCAACGACCTCATCGCCCTGGCGTCGCAGTCGTGGCTAGGCCCGGGCTACCAGCTCACGTCCCAGCTCAACGTCGTCAACCCCGGCGGCGATGGGCAGACGGTGCACCGTGACTACCACCTCGGTTTCCAGTCTGCGAAGAGGTGCGCCGACTACCCCGCGCACGTTCACGAGCTCACTCCCGCCCTGACTCTGCAGGGCGCTGTGGCCCACGTCGACATGCCCGTCAAATCCGGGCCCACTCTCTATCTGCCCCACAGCCAGAAGTACCGGCACGGCTACGTGGCCTACCAGCTGCCGCAGTTCCAGGAGTACTTCGTCGCGACTCACGTGCAGCTGCCGCTATCCGCGGGCGACGCGGTGTTCTTCAACCCGGCGCTGCTCCATGCGGCCGGCACCAACCACACCAGCGACGTCAGGCGGATGGCCAACCTGTTGCAGGTGAGCTCCGCCTTCGGTCGGTCGATGGAGACCGTCGACCGGGCTCGCACCGTGCTGGCCATCTATCCAGCCCTGCTGACGGCCCTGGATGATGGCCTGTCCCCACGGAATGTCGACAACGTGATCGCGGCCAGCGCCGAGGGCTACGCCTTCCCGACCAACCTCGACGCGGACCAGCCGATCGACGGGATGTCACCGACCACGCAGGCGCAGACCGTGGCGGCCGCCGTCAGATCCAGGATGCCGGTCAGCGAGCTCCGTGCTCGCCTGACCGACAGCGACACGCGACGCCTCAGCCACTGACTCCGCCTCGGCGGTCTGACCGTGGGTCGGGGAGGATTTCCGGCACCGGCTGCCTGCATTCCTCCCCGACCTCGTCACACCATCGAGCGGTTCACGCGTAGAAGGCGGGTTTGGCGATCATCTCGACCTGCACCACACCGCTGTCGGTCAGCGCCTTGACCCCGGCGTCGCAGACGCTCGCGGCAGCGTAGCCGTCCCACGCCGTCGATCCGGTGTGCTGGCCGGCCGCGACCGCGTTGATCCACTCCTGCACCTCCGTGACGAAGGCGCCACCGAAGCGGTCATTGTGGTCGCGAGCAATCGCGTTGCGGTGACCCGCCCCGTCACGAACGACCACCGCGTTCTGGTCGGCCAGGCTCACCGTGCCCCTCTCTGCCACCGCTTCGCACCGAATGTCGTAGCCGAACTGGCAGTTGACGAAGATCTCGTCGTCGACGCGCACCCCCGACTCGGTCTCGAGCACGAGCACGAGGGGGTCCTGCAAGTGCTTGGCTCGAAGCGAGGTCTTCTTCGGCTTGTCGACACGGGCCGTGACGAACTCCTCACCGAGCAGCCAGCGCATCGCGTCGATCTCATGGATGGCGGTGTCGTTGATGGCCATGTCCCAGGTGTAGTTCTCGGGCACGGTCGGGTTGCGGTGCGCACAGTGCACCATCAAGGTCTCGCCCAGGTCGCCCGAGTCGAGCAGCGCCTTCATCTCGCGGTAGCTGCGGTCGAACCGCCGCATGAAACCGACCGTGACCAAACGACGCCCGCCGGCCTGCTCCGCCTCCATGATCCGCAGGGCAGCGGCCGCCGTCGGCGTCAGGGGCTTCTCGCACAGCACCGGCTTGCCGGCGGCAATACAGGCGAGCACGTCGACCTCGTGGGCCGGTCCGTAGCTGCAGACCATGACGGCATCCACGTCGTCGGAGCCGATGAGCCCGGCGGAGTCAGGGTGCACGGTTGCGTCGATGCGGGCGGCGACCGCTATGGCCCGCGCCTCGTCGACGTCAGAGACGGCGACGACGCGGCCGCCACCGATGACGCTGTGGATGCGGGCGATATGGGCCTGGCCCATGCCCCCGGGGCCGATCATTCCGATGCGCACGGTCATCAGGACACTCCTTCGTGAGGTTCGCGGTCAATACCGGCCCGGTCCATACGGGTCGGAGTCTTTACGGCCTGACGCACCGACAGGTCGCGTGCGACCGCGGCTGCCTCGAAGTGCAGGCCGCGGTGAGCGATTCGCGGTTCGTCGTAGCGCAGCTCGCGGCCGTCGTGCGAGCGCAGAGTGAAGCCGCCCGGTTGGTAGAACGGCCCGTCGATGCTCAGGGTCGCCTGCGAGCCGACCACGGCGGCCGTCGTCGGGGTGTCGCCCAGCACGCTGGCGAACAGCGACGCCACGCCGCCGGATGCCGTGCGCTGCGACACGCTGATCTGCCCCTCGACCCCGCTGGGGCTGACGTCGGCCGGTGCCCGCGTCGCGACCTCATGTGTCTCGACCACGGCGTCTGCGGCCCCGAAGACCCAGCGGGCGAACCACAGCGCGTAGGTGAGCAGGTCGTAGCGAGGGCCACCGGCCAGGTCGGCGCGCATGATGCGGTGATCTGGAGGAAAGTACTCACCGAGGTCGGCCTGCACGGAGTGCACGACTCCGAGCACTCCGTCGTCGAGCAGCTGCCGGATGACGTCGAACTTGGGAAGGTACTGCGACCACAGAGCCTCTCTGAGAAAGAGCCCGTGTTCGAAGGCGGCCGCCTCCATTCGAGCCACCTCGTCGCCGTCGAGACCGATCGGCTTCTCGACGAAGACGTTGCGACCAGCCTCCAGGGCCAGGAGCGTGTGCGGCAGGTGGAGGTGATGCGGCGTGGCCACGTAGACGACATCCAGGTCATCGTCGGCGACGAGCTCGTCGTACGAGCCGTAGGCCCGTGCCCCCGGGACGCCCGCCGCCGCAAACGCGGAAGCCGACTCGAGCGACCGCGAGCCCACCGCGGCCACCTCCTGCTGGGTGAACTCGAGCAGGGACGCGGCGAAGCGCTGCGCGATCCATCCGGTGCCCAGCACGCCCCACCGCAATGGCGGGGCGTGTCTCGAGTCGGGAGTGCGCGGCGACGGGAGCGCTACGGGAAAGGCCACGGCACGTCCTTCGGGTCGATCACGGTCAGGAGAATGGAACTCGACACGGCAGGCCCTCCCGGCCCGAACGTCAGGTGTTCTGCGGGAAGCCGAGGTTGAGGCCGCCGTGACTCGGGTCGAGCCAGCGCGACGTGACGACCTTGCCCCTGGTGAAGAAGTGCACGCCTTCCATGCCGTGGGCGTGGGTGTCGCCGAACAACGAGTTCTTCCAGCCGCCGAAGGAGTAGTACGAGACCGGCACCGGGATCGGCACGTTGACCCCGACCATGCCCACCTCGACCTCCCGCTGGAAGCGCCGGGCCGCGCCACCGTCGTTGGTGAAGATCGCGGTGCCGTTGCCGTAGGGGTTCGCATTGATCATCTCGAGGCCTTCGTCGTAGCTGTCAACACGCAGCACCGACAGCACCGGGCCGAAGATCTCGTCGGCGTAGATCGACATGTCGCGCGACACGTTGTCGAACAGGGTGGGCCCGACGAAAAATCCGTCGTCGCCACCCTCGAAGCCCTGGTCGCGGCCGTCGACGACGAGGGTCGCGCCCTCATCGACACCTGCTGCAACATAGCCGGCCACCTTGTCGCGGTGCGCAGCCGTCACGAGAGGCCCCATGTCGGGGCCCTGGGTGCCATCACCCGTCACGAGCTTGCCCATCCGGTCTCTGATCTTCGAGATCAGCTCGTCGGCGATCGGCTCCACGGCCACGAGTGCAGAGATCGCCATGCACCGCTCCCCCGCCGAACCGAACCCGGCGTTCACGGCCGCGTCGGCGGCGAGGTCGAGGTCGGCATCCGGCAGCACGAGCATGTGGTTCTTCGCCCCACCGAGCGCCTGCACCCGCTTGCCGTTCGAGGTGCCCGTCTCGTAGACGTACTGCGCGATCGGCGTCGAACCGACGAAGCTGACCGCCTTCACGTCGGGGTGGGCGAGCAGCGCGTCGACCGCCTCCTTGTCGCCGTTGACGACGTTCATGATTCCGTCGGGCAACCCGGCCTCCTTCCAGAGAGCCGCGATCGCGATGGCGGCCGACGGGTCCTTCTCCGATGGCTTGAGCACGACGGCGTTGCCGCACGCGATGGCGATCGGGATGAACCACATCGGCACCATGGCCGGGAAGTTGAACGGTGAGACCACGGTCACGACGCCGAGCGGTTGGCGGATCGAGTAGACGTCGACGTTCGTCGACGCGTTCTCGGTGAAGCCCCCCTTCATCAGGTGGGGTATGCCGCAGGCGAACTCGGCCACCTCCAGCCCACGGGTCACCTCACCGACGGCATCAGAGAGCACCTTGCCGTGCTCGGCGGTGATGAGAGCGCCGATCTCGTTCTTGCGCTCATCGAGCAGCTGGCGGAACGCGAAGAGCACGTGCGCCCGTTTGGCGAGCGACGTCTCGGCCCAGCCCCCCCACGCCGCCTTGGCGTTCGCGACGACCTCACCGACGAGCTCGGTGGTCGCGAGGTCGAGCACACCGGTCTGCTCACCGGTGGCCGGGTTGAACACCGGTGAGGTGCGTTCGGCCGTTCCGGTCCACGACTGGCCGCCGATGAGGTGGGTGATGCGCGTGGGCGTGCTCATGGGATTCCTTCTTCTTCAGTCTGGTTCGTCGAAAACGGCGGGTGCCGTAGTGGTGGTTTCAGGGGAGGTAGGGGCGCGTCTCGCGGGCGCCGCCCTCCCCGCCGAAGACGCCGGGCGTATCACGGAACCGGTAGGGGTCGAGCGCCGAAGTCACCGTTGACCTCCATCGACGGCCGGGGCCACGAGCGGCCGCTGCTTGCCCTTGTGACCGGCGTAGTGGGCGTAGGCCGCCAGAGTCGTGTCGAGCGCGGAGACCTCGCTGACCGGCACGTCCCACCAGCCGTTTCCGTCGGGGGCGTAGACGGTCGGGTCGGTCTCGACGTGGATGACGACCGGCCCACCGTCAGCCGGCGCGGCCTTGGCCTCCTTGACGGCCTGCACGAGCTCGTCGCGCGAGTGCACCTCGAGGACGTGCGCGCCCAGGCTGCGGGCGTTCGCGGCCAGGTCGATCGGCAACCGCTCGCCGTCGAGGCGACCGCTCTGCTCGCCGCGGTAGCGGTACTTCGTGCCGAACCGCTGCGACCCCAGCGACTCCGACAGCGAGCCGATCGAGTGGAACCCGTGGTTCTGTACCAACACGACGACCACCTTGATTCGCTCCTGGACAGCGGTGACGAGCTCTGTTGGCATCATGAGGTATCCGCCATCGCCGACCATCGCGAAGACGTCGCGCGTCTCGTCGGCCAGGCGCACGCCGATCGATGCCGGCACCTCGTAACCCATGCACGAGTAGCCGTACTCGACGTGGTAGGCCTTGCGGTCACGTACTCGCCAGAGCTTGTGCAGGTCACCCGGCATAGAGCCGGCGGCGCAGACCACGACGTCGCGGGCGTCGGTCAGCTCGTTGACCGCCCCGATGACCTCACCCTGCGTCAGCAGCCCGTCGGCCAGCTGGTCGGTCACCGACGCCGGGGGTTCGTAGGCCGCGTTGACGAGCGCGTCCCATTCCGCCCACAGCTCGACCTGTCGGGCCCGGTAGGCGTCGTCGACCGTGTAGTCACCGAGCGCGCCGAGCATGGACCGCAGCGCCTGCCGAGCGTCAGCCACGACGGCGAGGCCGGCCTGCTTGCCCGCGTCGAACCGGGCGACGTTGACGTTGACGAAGCGAACCCCTCCGTCTTGGAATGCGGTTCGGGAAGCAGTCGTGAAGTCGCTCCACCTGGTACCGACGCCGATGACGACGTCGGCCTCCGCGGCCAGCGCGTTGGCCGCGGACGTGCCCGTCGAACCGACCGCCCCCATCTGCTGGGGGTGGCCGTGCGGCAGCGACCCCTTGCCCGCCTGACTTTCACCGACGGGGATGCCGGTCTGTTCGCACAGCGCCTGCAGCGCCGCTTCGGCGCCGGAGTAGTGCACGCCTCCACCCGCGACGATGAGCGGCCGTTTCGCCGAGCGGATGGCCGCTGCGGCATCCGCGATGTCGACCGCCTCGGGCAGCGGACGGGCGACGCGCCAGGTACGCGGTGCGAACAGCTCGACTGGCCAGTCGAACGCCTCGGCCTGCACGTCCTGCGGCAGCACGATGGTGACGGCGCCGGTCTCGACGGGATCGGTGAGCACCCGCATGGCGCCGAGCAGCGCCGACGGCAGCTGCTCCGGCCGGCTCACGCGGTCGAAGAACCGCGACAGCGGCCGGAAGGCGTCGTTGACGGTGACGTCGGCGGCATACGGCGCCTCGAGCTCTTGGAGCACCGGCGCGCTCACTCGGGTGGCGAAGGTACCTGAGGGCAGCAGCAGCACCGGCAGTCGGTTGATCGTCGCGAGGGCTGCACCCGTGAGCATGTTGGTCGCGCCCGGCCCCACGGACGCCGTGCACACCCACGTCTGGAGGCGGTCCTTCTGGCGGGCGTAGGCGACGGCGGTGTGCACCATGGCCTGCTCGTTGCGGGCCAGCACGTACGGCAGGTGCTGGTCGTCGGGCTGGCCTGACCCGTGGGAGTCATTGCCGTGCTCGAGCTCGTTCTGGAGCAGGGCCTGCCCGATGCCGGCGACGTTGCCATGGCCGAAGATGCCGAAGCAGCCCGCGAACAGCTTCTGCCGCTCACCGTCACGTTCGCTCCACTGGTTGGTGAGGAAGCGCACCACGGCCTGGGCCACGGTGAGCCGAACGGTGTTGGGTGCGTGCGTCATCGCGTAGCTCCGAGGGGCAGGCGGGGGTCGATGGCCTGCGTCGACCAGGTGCCGCGCACCCAGCCGTGGGCCGGGTCGTCGCAGATGAGCCAGGCTCGTTCCGGTCCCGGTCCGGCCATGACGTTGAGGTAGTAGAGGTCGTAGCCCGGCATGGCCATGGCCGGGCCGTGCCAGCCGTGGGGAACGAGCACCACATCACCGCTGCGCACCTCGGCCAGAACCTCGATCGGGCGCTCATCGGTGCCGTAGACCCGCACATAACCCATGCCAGGACCGCCTGCGGCGCGCTGCCCTTCAGCGGTCGGATCAGGCTCGATCCGCTCGGTTGATCGGACCTCGAAGTAGTAGATCTCCTCGAGCTCGCTCTCGACCCCCGGTCGCTCCTCGTCGTGCTTGTGCGGCGGGTAGGAGCTCCAGTTGCCGGCCGGCGTGATCACCTCACACGCGATGATGGAGTCGGCGTCGAGCACCTCCGGGATGGCGAAGTTGCGCACCTCGCGTGAGGCCGTTCCGGCCCCACGCAGCTCGACCGGTACGTCGGCCGAGGCCACGTGCCGGAAGGAGCGAACGGCATCCGCCTTCCCGGCGGCGGCAGCACACACGGCGACCCGGGCGGCACCGCGCCCGACCATCTCGAGCCGCGAGCCACGGGGCAGGTAGGCCACGTCGGTGGCTCCGGCGAACACCGACGGCCGGCCGACGAGTTCGGCGTCGTGTCGCTCGCCCGACGCGTCGACGCAGACGACGGACACCGACCCGCAGAGCGGCACCACGACCAGCTCACGGTCATCGGCCTCGAGGGTGCGCCGCTCACCGTCGGCCAGGTCTCCCACATAGAGACCGGTGTGCGACCAGCCCGAACCGCCGGGCTCGATGACGACGTCCCAGCCGTCGCCTGCGGTCGAGCCCAGGGGCCGCACCCACTGCGTGTCGTCGGTCACGGGGCCACCCCGTGAACCAGCTCGGCCGCGATGTCGACAGCCGCCGCGACGTCTCCGTCGGGAGGGAAGAGCAGGGCGCGACCGACCACGAGCCCGCGTACGGCAGGCAGGTGGAGGGCGCGACTCCACGTTGCGTACGTGTCGTGCGGGTCGCCCTGGGGGTCGCCACCGAGCAGGAGCGTCGGGAGCGTCGTGGCGTCCATGACCCGCTCGAGCTCGTCGACGACAGGAACCTTGAGCCAGGTGTAGGCGCTCGAGGCTCCGAGGCCGGCCGCGATGTGCATCGACAGGATGGTGGAGTCAGGGTCGAGCAGGTTCGACACTCGCCCACCGGCGTGCACCGACATGAAGGGCTCGACCATCGCCATCAGCTGCGCTTCCGCCAGCTCGGTGACCGCCTTGGCGCTGGCCTCCAGGGTCGCCGACGTGCCGACGTCGTCGAGGCAGATGCGGGTGAGCATCTTGCCACCATCGAGACCACTGGCGGCGATGTCAGAGGCGCGGTAGGCGGTGAACCGGTCGTCGAGCTCGAAGGTGGCCCCTTGCAGCCCGCCGCGGTTCATGGAGCCGATGGCGACCTTGTCGTCGAGCACCCCTAGCAGCAACAGGTCGTCGAGGATGTCGGGCGTGCCGAGCACCCCGTCGACGCCGGGGCGCGAGACGGCGGTGGCCAGACGCTCGAGCAGGTTGCTGCGGCTCGCCATGGCGGTGGCGCCCCGCACGCCGAGCGCCCCTCGAGCAGGGTGGTCGGCGGCGACGACAAGCAGCCGGCCGTCGGCGCCGATCAGCTCACGTCGACGGCGGGACGTCCACTGAGATGCGATGCGGTGCGGCTCGCGCACCCGAATCTCGGTCAGGTCGTTGACCGACACGCTGTTCGTGCTCATCAGGCCTCCTCAGTAGCGGCGGCGAGAGGGAACAAACCCCGAGCGGCGATCTGCTCCTCGACCTCGGCCGAGGTGGGCATGGCCGTCGAACACTCGAGCTTCGAGGCGACGAGCGCCCCTGCCACGTTGGCGAACTCAAGAACGCGGCGCAAACTCCACCCGCTCAGCAGGCCATGACACAACGCACCACCGAAGGCGTCGCCGGCCCCGAGGCCGTTGACCACCTCGACCGGGAAGGGCGGCACCTCGACGCGCTCCTCGCGGGTGGCCGCCAGTACGCCCTTCGGGCCCTGCTTGACGATCGCCAGCTCGACACCGCGCTCGAGCAAGGCGTCGGCCGAGCGCTGCGGGTCGGTCTCACCGACGGCGACCTCGCACTCCTCGCGGTTGCCCACGGCTACGGTGACGTGTTCGAGGGCGGCGGCGACCTGCGCGCTCGCCTCGGCGGCATCCGACCAGAACATCGGTCGGTAGTCGAGGTCGAGCACCGTGTGGGTGCGACGGCCTCGGGCGCGCAGCGCGGCGAAGTGGGCGCCTCGGCTCGGCTCCTGAGAGAGCCCGGTGACCGTGGCCCAGAGGATCTGAGCCTGAACGATGGAGTCGAGCGGCAGCTCATCGGTCTCGATCATCAGGTCGGGCGCGATCGGGTAGCGGTAGAAGTAGAGCGGGAAGTCGTCGGGCGGGAACACTTCGCAGAAGGTCACGGGCGTGGGCGGGCCGTCGACCGGCGTCACGAACCGGTCGTCGACGCCGAAGTCGGCCAGAGCCTGGTGGATGTAGCGTCCGAAGGCATCACGGCCGGTGCGCGTGATCAGGGCCACCCGTCTGCCGTGTCGTGCGGCCGCTACCGACACGTTCGTGGCGCTGCCGCCCAGGAACTTCTCGAAGGTTCGCACCTTCTCGAGCCCCACCCCGTGCTGGAGAGGATAGATGTCGACGCCGGTGCGCCCGATCGCGATGAGGTCGTAGACCGTCCCGTCGTCGTCGTCGGCGGGGGAAGAAGCCTCCGGCTCGGCGGGCTTGCCGGCGCTCACAGGGTGCCGATCTCGTCGATCCGCACGACGCGCCCCTCACGGCGCGAGGTCTCGCAGGCCTCAGCCACCCGGAACGCCTCCAGCGCGTCGACCACGGTGCAGGCTGAGGCAGTACGACCGCGCACCACCTCCGCGAAGGATTGCAGCTCGGTGCGGTAGGCCGGCAGGAAGCGCTCCATGAACGACCAGTGACGCGGGCCGACCGGGAAGGTCACGCCAGGCTCGGCCGAGGTGACAGCGAGCGAGTCGTCGAAGCCCACCCCCATCGTGCCGTCGCTGCCCATCACCTCCAGGCGCACGTCGTGGCCGGCGCCGTTGTACCGGGTGGCGCTCACGGTCACGAGTGTTCCGTCGTCGAGCGTGAGCACGGCGGCTGCGGTGTCGACGTCGCCGGCATCCGCGAAGTACGACGCGCCCTTGTTGGCGCCGGTGGCGTAGACCGACGTGACCTCGCGGCCGGACACAAAACGGATGATGTCGAAGTCGTGCACCGAGCAGTCGCGGAAGAGGCCACCGCTGGTCGGAATGTAGGCGGCGTGCGGCGGAGACTGGTCGTGGGTGTTCGCGCGGATCGTGTGCACGAAGCCGAGCTCTCCGTGGGCAAGGGCCGACGCGACGCGCCGGTACCCGGCGTCGAAACGGCGTTGGAAACCGATCTGCACCGGCACGGAGGATGCATCGACGAGCTTGGCCAGCTCGATCGTCTCCTCGAGCGTCGACGCCAGGGGCTTCTCGCAGAAGGTGGGGACGTCGGCCTCAACCCCTTGGCGCAACAGGGGCGCGTGACCGGGGGTCGCGGTGGCGATGACGAAGCCGTCGACTCCGGAGGCGAGCAGCTCGGCCGGCGACGGGGCGTATGACACGTCGAGACGGTCGGCCAAGGCGCGGGCGGCGTCGGTGACCACGTCGGTGACCACCAACTCATCGACGAAGTCCAGGCCCCTGAGGGTCTCCGCGTGGAAGGCGCCGATGCGGCCGACCCCGGCCAGACCAATTCGCATGTGCACTCCTTGCTTCTCACGCTTCTCACGCTTCTCACGCATCGAGCGCTTTTGAGCTCTGGGACCGGGAAGGGGAACGGCGCCGACGGCGCCGACCCGCTGCCCCGATCGTGATGGACCTCACTGGCGAAGTCAAGGCTATGTCAGGACATTAAAATGTTTGATCACTCTATTGACAGTGCCTCGGCGTCTGGGTCATTCTTCGAGCGCTGGCACCGACGCCATGACGGCCGCCGGGGCGCGAACCAACGAAAGGGATCAAAGATGACTCCGACTCGAGCTCGCAGGGGCTGGACCGCGGTGGCCGTGGCTGGCGTGGCCGCGATCGGCCTCGCCGCCTGTAGCGGCGGCGGCGCCCCATCGACGACTGCCACCGGCGGCGGCGGGGGTGGTGCGGGTGACAACTCCGGCTACACCTTCGCCATGGTCACCCACGAGACCCCGGGTGACACGTTCTGGGACAAGATCAAGGCCGGCGCCACCCAGGCGGCGAAGAACACCGGGGTGACGCTGAAGTACTCCAACGACCCCGATCCGGCCAAGCAGTCCACGCTGATCCAGAACGCGATCGACTCGAAGGTCGATGGCATCGCGACGACGCTCGCGACCCCCGACGCCCTCGCCGGGGCCGTCAAGTCGGCCAACGACGCGAAAGTCCCGGTCGTCGCCTTCAACTCGGGCATCGACCAGTACAAGCAGGTTGGCGCCTTGATGTACTTCGGCTCCGACGAGACCCTGGCCGGAGAGACCGCCGGCAAACGCATCGCGGCTGCCGGGGGCAAGAACGTGCTCTGCGTGATCCATCAGGCTGGCTCGGTCGCTCTCGAGGCCCGCTGCGCTGGGGTCAAAACCGGTATCCCAGCCACGCAGAACGTCCAGGTCAACGGGGCCGACGACTCCTCGGTCGTCTCGTCCTTGCAGGCCAAGCTGGCTGAAGACAAGAGCATCGACTGGATCGTGACCCTCGGCGCCCCCATCGCCCTCGACGCGATGAAGGCGATCGACCAGGCGGGCAGCTCGGCCAAGCTCGCCACCTTCGACCTCAACGTCGATGCGGCTCAGGCGATCAAGGACGGCAAGATCCAGTTCTCGGTCGACCAACAGCCGTACGTGCAGGGCTACCTAGCCGTGGAGTCGCTCTACCTGCTGAAGAAGAACGGCAACGACATCGGCGGTGGCAAGGCCGTGCTGACCGGGCCATCGTTCGTCGACTCCAAGAACATCGACGTCATCCTTCCGTTCGCCAAGAACAACACCCGCTGACCACCGAGGCGGCCGACCCGGCAACCCGGGCCGGCCGTCTCAACCGTTTCTCAACCCGTTTGTCAACGGATCGGAGAGGTCCATGAGTCAAACCACCAAGACTCCACCCGCGGCGCCCGCCGAGGCATCGAACCGGGTGACCCTCGGCTGGTCGAACCGGCTGCTTGCCCGCCCCGAGGTCGGTGCGCTCGTCGCCGCGATCGTCATTCTGATCTTCTTCCTCATCGTGGCGCCCGCCTTCCGATCGCCGGCCTCGTTCTTCACCGTGCTGTACCAGAGCTCGACGATCGGTATCGTCGCGGTTGGAGTCGGCATGCTCATGATCGGGGGCGAGTTCGACCTGTCAGCCGGTGTCATCGTGACGGCCGGCGGCCTGTTCAACGCCATGTTCTGCTACCACTTCGGCATCAACCTCTGGGTCGGGGCCATCCTCTCGCTGGTGTTCTGCCTCGCCGTCGGCTTCCTCAACGGCTATCTGGTGGTGCGAACCGGCGTCCCGAGCTTTCTCGTCACGCTGGGCACCTTCTTCGTGCTCCAGGGCGCCAACCTCGGGGTGACCAAGCTCGTCACGGGTTCGGTCTCGACCCCCAACATCAACCAGATGGACGGCTACAAGACCCTCGACACCATCTTCGCCTCGAGCTTCAAGGTCGGCTCCGTCACCGTCGAGATCACCGTCCTCTGGTGGTTGCTCTTCGTGGCGCTCTCGGGCTTCATCCTGCAACGCACCAAGGTCGGGAACTGGATCTACGCCGTCGGCGGCAACGCCGACTCCGCCCGCGCAGTCGGGGTCCCCGTCAAAGCCGTCAAGATCGGCCTGTTCATGACCGTCTCGTTCCTCGGCTGGTTCATCGGCATGCACACGCTCTACAAGTTCGACACCCTGCAGGCCGGCAACGGCATCGGAAACGAGTTCCTCTACATCATCGCTGCGGTCGTGGGCGGCACTCTGCTCACCGGCGGCTTCGGCAACGCGATCGGAGTCGCCATCGGTGCCTTCATCTTCGGCATGACGAGCCTGTGCATCGTGTACGCCGGTTGGGACCCGAACTGGTTCAAGGCTTTCCTCGGTGTGATGCTGCTGCTCGCCGTCATGGTCAACCTCTACGTCAAGACGCTCTCGACCGCCCGAAAGGTGGGTTGACATGACCGACACCCTGGCCGAGCACGCCGATCACGAGCTCCACGAGGGCGAGCCCCTCATCGAGATGACCAACGTCGGCAAGGCCTACGGCGCCATCCGAGCCCTCAAGGGCATCAACCTCACCGTCCACTCTGGCGAGGTCACCTGCGTGCTCGGCGACAACGGAGCCGGCAAGTCGACCCTGATCAAGATCATGGCCGGCCTACACCCGCACAACGAGGGCGTCATGAAGGTCGACGGCAAGGAAGTCACCTTCAGCTCGCCCCGGGAGTCGCGTGGGCACGGCATCGCCACCGTCTACCAGGACCTCGCCGTCGTGGCCCTGATGGAGGTGTGGCGCAACTTCTTCCTCGGCTCCGAGCTGACCAAGGGCAAGGGACCCTTCGCGACCCTCCGGATCGCCGACATGAAGCGCATCGCCGACGAGGAGCTTCGCAAGATGGGCATCGTCGTCAAAGACATCAACCAGCCCATCGGCACCCTCTCCGGCGGCCAGCGGCAGTGCGTCGCCATTGCTCGTGCCGTCTACTTCGGCGCCCGCGTGCTGATCCTCGACGAGCCGACCGCCGCTCTCGGCGTCAAGCAGTCGGGCGTCGTGCTGAAGTACACGGCGGCGGCCCGAGATGCCGGGCTCGGCGTCGTCTTCATCACGCACAACCCGCACCACGCCTACCTCGTCGGCAACCACTTCGTCATTCTCAAGCTCGGCGAGGCCGTGCTGGACAAGCGGCGTTCTGGCGTCGACCTCAACGAGCTCACCCGCCAGATGGCCGGCGGCGACGAGCTGGCTGAGCTCTCACACGAGCTGGAGAAGCCGTGAGCGGGCACCGGTCATGAGCGTTGCCGTCGCACACCAGGTCTCCGCCACGGCGGGCCAGG
>JBBSTU010000057.1:0-19724 GCA_038235595.1 Actinomycetales bacterium
GACCCCCAGGCCTCAGGCTCAGTCCTCCATGCGGAAGCCGAGCTTGACGGTGACCTGCCAGTGGGCCACTTCGCCGTCGATCAGCTGGCCGCGCACGTTCTCCACCTCGAACCAGTCGAGGTTGCGAATCGTCGTGCTGGCTTTGGAGACCGCGTTCTCGACGGCTTCCTCGATTCCGTCGGGTGACGTTCCGACCACCTCGGAGATGGCGTAGACGTGGTTGGCCATGGTTCCTCGCTTCGAACGAAGGCACCCGGCCGATCCGAGTCGCCGGTTTCACGCTAGACCTGATGGTCCAGCGCGTCGAGATCACGTTCAGCGAACAGACGGTGGTGCCACTCCTCGTTGAGCACGACCAGCAGGCACTGGCGCACCGGGTAGCTGCGAGACTCCGGCCAGCCGGGGCCGTCGACCGGCTCGGTGTACCCCGCGAGCGACTCGTCGGTCAGCCCGTCGACGAAGGCCCGCACCCCTGCGACGCGGTCATGACGAACCGCGAGCACCTCATCGAGGGAGGGCCGCGTCGCCCGGTCGCGTGGGATGCCGGGGGTGTCGGGCATCTGGTCCCAGGGCAGGTCGAGCGGGTGCCACGGTGACGGGTCGCGCTGGATGCCGCGCCGGACCCACGCATCTGTCGCAAAGGACAGGTGTCGCAGCGTCTCGATGAACGACCACTCGCCGTTCACCGACTCGTGCAGCTGGCCTGGCTCGAGGCCACGAGCCCGCTCGACGGTCGCCGCCCACAGGTCGTCGAGGATCAACCAGGCCTCACGGAAGCCGGCCGGGTCGGTGGGTCGCATCTTCACCCGCAGCGGCTCGCGCCGGTCGAGCTCGGCCTCGACCAGGGGCCCCACGTCGACCCCGTTGACCATGAGGTTCTCGATCTCGCCCTCGATGCTCACATCGAGCAGCTCGACGCCGCGCATGACCACGCGGTGGAGGTCGGTGCTGCTGATGAAAGCGTCGCTGAGGGAACAGGACACGAAGCGCGAGCCGCTGAGGTCGACCGAGTCGAAGTGAGACCGCGTGAGGTCTTCGTCGGTGAAGGTCGCCATACCGCCACGCTAGCCGTCGATGCGGACGAAGCGGCGCCTCATCCGGCTCTCTCAGTCGGAGCTGGCTGCCGCTCGTGCGGCGGCCGGCAGGGCGCCCAGCACGTGTTCGACGGCCGCGTCGTCGTGCGAGGCGGAGACGAACCACGACTCGAAAGCACTGGGCGGCAGGTGCACCCCCTGGCTCAGCATCGCGTTGAAGAAGCGCCGGAAGGCAGCGGCATCCTGGTCGCGGGCATGGTCGTAGTTCGACACCGGTCGGTCGCGGAAGAACACCGAGAACATCGACCCGGCCCACTGCACGGTGTGCGGCACGGAGGCGGCCGACAGGGCCTCGGAGGCACCGTCGGCGATGGCCCGCGAGACGACGCCCAGACGGTCGTACACCTCGGGGGTGCAGCCGCGCAGCGTGGCGAGACCGGCCGCCGACGCCACCGGGTTGCCCGACAGCGTGCCGGCCTGGTACACCGGCCCCTGCGGGGCCAGCATGGCCATCACGTCGGCCCGGCCCCCGAAGGCGGCGGTCGGGAACCCTCCGCCCATCACCTTGCCGAAGGTGAACAGGTCGGGAGCCCCCCCGGCTGGTGGCCCTTCGAGGCCGTACCACCCCGACGACGAGCAGCGAAAGCCGGTCATCACCTCGTCGGAGATCAGCAGCGCCCCGTGTGCGGCGGTGACCCGGCGTAGCGCGTCGGTGACTCCCGGGGCCGGCGGCACCACCCCCATGTTGCCTGCAGCAGCCTCGGTGATCAGGGCCGCGATCTCGTCTCCTCGCTCGGCGAAGGCTGCCTCGAGGGCGGCGACGTCGTTGTACGGCAACACGATCGTCTCCCCCGCGCTCGACTTCGGCACACCGGCCGAGTCAGGCAGTGCGAACGTCGCCACCCCCGAACCCGCAGAGGCGAGGAGGGCGTCGACGTGGCCGTGGTAGCAGCCGGCGAACTTCACCACCACGTCGCGACCGGTGAAGCCGCGGGCCAGCCGCAAGGCCGACATCGTCGCCTCGGTGCCACTGTTGACGAGGCGCACCTGCTCGACCGGATCGACGCGAGACACGATCTCCTCGGCGAGCAGCACTTCGTTCTCAGACGGGGTGCCGAACGAGAAACCTTTCGCCGCAGCATGGTTCACCGCAGCGAGCACGTCGGGGTGCGCGTGGCCGAGGATCATTGGGCCCCAGGAGCAGATCAGGTCGACGTAGCGGTTGCCATCGGCGTCGGTCAGCCAGGGGCCCGTGCCGCTCGCCATGAACCGCGGGGTGCCGCCCACGGCCCGGAAGGCGCGCACCGGCGAGTTCACGCCTCCGGGGATCACCGCACTGGCTCTCGCGAGCAAGGCGGCGGAGGCAGGGACGACGGACGCGACGGGTTCGGTCGGGCTGGTTGAGCTCATGTTCCCAGTGTCTCAGCCGGTCGTGAGGTGCCACCGCGGCGGGGCTTCCTGCCGGCCATGACCCAAACCCGCCACGGCGTCGTCGTCGCGGCGGCGTGAGGTGACGTGACGTGACGTGCTGCAGGGTCAGCGACCGCTCGTCTCCTCGGGGTCGAGGTGGTCACGCACGAGGGCCATGGCGTCACCGAGCGCCTGGAACTGTTCGGCCGTCATGATGTCGAGGATGTTCTCGTGCACGCTCTGGACGTGGATGCGTGACATCTCCAGGATCTCGCGCAGCCCCTCGGTCGTGAGCACCAGCTCCACCCCGCGCCGGTCGTCGAGGCAGGCCTCGCGCGTCACCCAACCCCGCTGCTCGAGACGTTTGGCCGTGTGGGTGAGGCGGCTGCGGGACTGCACGACTATCGCGGCGAGGTCAGACATCCGCAGGCGGTTCGACTCCGACTCGGAGAGCATCGAGAGGATCTCGTACTCGCTCAGCTGGATGTCGTGGGCATGCAGGGCCCGGTCGAGCGACCGCTCCAACAGACGGGTGCCCCGAAGAACGGCACGCCACGACGCCTGTTCGGCGTCGCTGAGCCAGACCGCGTCCCCGCTTGACGACGGCAACGACTCCGATGAACCTGACGACTCGTTCGACATGCGCGCCTCCCTCGGACGAGACGATCCTAGTGCTCGCCGGCGAGCCAGCCGGCACAGTCGAGCGCAAAGTAGGTCAGCACGATCTGGGCTCCGGCCCGGCGGATGGCGTGCAGCGACTCGAGAGCCGCCGCGCGGCCGTCGATCCAGCCGTGACCGGCGGCCGCCTGGATCATCGAGTACTCCCCCGACACCTGGTAGGCGGCCACGGGAACGGAGGCGCGCGCAGCAGCGGCCGCGACGACGTCGAGATAGGCCATCGCCGGCTTGACCATGATGATGTCGGCGCCCTGCTCGATGTCGAGGTCGATCTCACGCACCGACTCGATAAGGTTGGCCGGGTTCTGCTGGTAGGTACGGCGGTCGCCCTGGAGACTCGACTGCACGGCCTCACGGAACGGGCCGTAGAAGGCCGAGGCGTACTTCGCGGCGTAGGCGAGCACGACGGTGTCGTGCAGCCCCTCGCCGTCGAGTGCGGTGCGGATGATGCCGACCTGGCCGTCCATCATGCCGGACGGCGCCACGACGTGGGCCCCCGCGCGAGCCTGGGCCACGGCCATGGCGGCGTAGACCTCGTTGGTGGCGTCGTTGTCGACGCGGCCGCGCGCATCAAGCAGACCACAGTGGCCGTGGTCAGTGAACTCGTCGAGGCACGTGTCGGCCATGACCACGAGCTCGTCGCCGACCGTCTCGCGCACGACGCCGAGGGAGCGGTTGAGGATGCCGTCAGGGTCGAGGGCTCCGCTGCCGGTCGCGTCCTTGTGCTCGGGCACGCCGAACAGCATCAGTCCGCCGAGCCCAGCTGATACGGCCCGGTGAGACAGCTCGACCAGCGAGTCACGCGAATGCTGCACCACCCCAGGCATGCTCATGATCGGCCGTGGCTCGTCGAGGCCCTCGGCGACGAACACGGGAAGCACCAGCTCGCGCGGATGCAGGCGGGTCTCGGCGACGAGCGCGCGCATCGCCGCTGACTGACGCAGGCGCCGTGGTCGTTCGATCACCGGATGCCGCTCAGCGCGCGCGACGGCGCGAGGCCGGACGCTTGTCGCTCGGGCGCTGCACCGGCTGGCCCGCTTCGGCGGCCGCCACGGCGAGGCCGACGCCGTGACCGGCCAGGGCGTCGACGAGACTGAGGGCCGAGGCCTCGGCCGCCAGCACGTCGACCCGAAGCCCGTGCTCCTGGGCGGTCTTGGCGGTGGCCGGCCCGATGCACGCGACGACGGTCGCCGTGTGCGGCTTGCCGGCGATGCCCACGAGGTTGCGCACGGTCGAGCTCGAGGTGAACAGCACGGCGTCGTAGTCGCCACCCTTGATGGCGTCGCGGATCTCCGCCGCGGGAGGCGCGGCGCGAACCGTGCGGTAGGCCGTGACGTCGTCGACCTCCCAGCCTCCGTCGCGCAGCCCCGCCACCAGTGTCTCGGTGGCGATGTCGGCCCGTGGCAGCAGTACCCGGTTGATGGGGTCGAGCACCTCGTCGAACTCGGGCCACACCTCGAGCAGACCAGCCGCCGACTGCTCGCCCGTCGGTACGAGGTCGGGGTTGATACCCCAGTCGCGCAGCGCGGCCGCGGTTACGCCGCCCACAGCAGCCACCTTGAGGCCGGCAAAGGCGCGCGCGTCGAGCCCGAAGTCCTCGAACCGCTCGCGGACGGCACGCACTGCGTTGACCGAGGTGAAACCGACCCACTCGTAGCGGCCCGTCACCAGGCCCTTGACGGCCTTCTCCATCTGCTGAGGCGTGCGCGGCGGCTCGACCGAGATGGTCGGAACCACGTCGGCGGTCGCCCCGTAGCCGGAGAGCCGATCGACCATCGACCCCGCCTGGGCCTGCGTGCGCGGCACCAGAACCTTCCAGCCGAAGAGCGGCTTGGTCTCGAACCACGACAGCTCGTCGCGCAGCCCCACGTTCGGTGACACCACCGCGAGCGAGGTGTCGTCGCTGCCGGTCAGGGTCCGCTCGGCCTGGCCGAGAGTGGTGGTGACCGAGGTCTGGGCGAACGTCGTTCCGCGTGAGGTGAGGGACACGAGGGCATCAGCCGGACGACCGGCCGCCAGCAGCGCGGCGAGCGCCGCCCGGATCGAGTCGGGTCGGCCGAGCAGCACGAGCGTGTCGGTGTCGGACGCGTACCGCGACCAGTCGAGCCCTGACTTGTCGGTGCTGACGATGTGCACGGCCGAGGTTCCCTTCGCGGTGAGAGGGATGCCGGCATAGGCGGGCACGGCACTCACGGCAGACACGCCCGGAACGATGTCGAAGCTGAGCGAAGCGCGGTGACAGGCGTGCACCTCTTCGACGAGCCCGTTGAAGGTGCCCGGGTCGCCGTCCATCAACCGGACGACGAGCCCACCCGGACCGACCGCCTTCGCGGCCTTGACGAGCAGCCTGGCCCGCACGGCCTGGGTGAGCTCCTGCCCCTGCTCACCGTGGCCGGCGTCGATGATCTCGACGTCGGGTCGGGCGAAGGCGCGCACCACGTCGTCACGGGTGATGCGGTCGAGGATCACGACGTCGGCTGCGGCGAGGAGGTCGCGGCCTCGCAGGGTCAGCAGCCCGGGGTCACCCGGGCCGGACCCGACGAACGCGACGCGAGACGGCGTCGTCGTCGTGGCCGTGGGGGTCGACGCCATCTGCTCTGACGGCTGGCGAGAACGTGTCACGAGTCATGCTCCGAACGGCTTGTGGCGGGTGGTGAGACTGACTCGAGGTCGGCGGCGCCGTCCTCGAGGAGGATCTGGGCGAGCCGGGCGCCGAGCGCCTCAGGTTCTGTGTACGTGCCCACGAGGGATCTGCGCAACTCGAGGGTGCCGTCATCGGAACCTGCGAAGGCCCGCAACGACAGCTCGAGGCCGTCGTCACCCTCGACGACCTCGGCCAGAGCACCGATGGGGGCGGTGCAGCCCGCCTCGAGGCTGCGGAGCAGCTGACGCTCCGCCGCGACACAGGTTCGCGTGTCGGGGTCGTCGAGCGGGGCCACGGCGGCGATGACGTCGAGACGGTCGGACCGGCACTCGACGGCGAGGGCTCCCTGGCCCGGGGCGGGCAACATCTGGATCGGGTCGAGCACCTCGGTGACGTCGTCGAGGCGACCGAGCCGGGCCAGGCCGGCCCGAGCCAGCACGACCGCGTCGAGGATGCCGTCGGTGACAAGCCTGATGCGGGTCTCGACGTTGCCGCGGATCGCGCGGACGTCGAGCCCGAGGCCGAGCGCAGCGAGCTGCGCCGCACGGCGGGGGGCTCCGGTGCCGACCACCGAGCCCATGGGCAGCTCTCCGAGCGTGAGGCCGTCTCTGGCCACCAACGCGTCGCGGCAGTCTTCGCGAACCGGGATGGCGGCCACGACCAGTCCGGGTTCAGCGGCGGTGGGCAGGTCCTTGAGCGAGTGCACGGCGACGTCGATGCGACCGTCGTGCAGCGCCCGGCGGATGGCCGAGGCGAAGACCCCGGTGCCGCCGATCGTGGTGAGCGGCTCGGTCGAGAGGTCGCCTTCGGTGGTGATCTCGACGAGCTCGACGCGGTGTCCCGCGGCGATCAGACGGTCGGCCACCCATTGCGACTGCGTGGTGGCCAGGGTTGATCGGCGGGTGCCGAGCCGTAGCGTGATGGGCGTGCTCATGCCGTGCCCCGCTGCGGCGGCGCCGAGACGTTGGCGACCTCTCGGGGCTCGAGGTCGAACAGCTCGCGCAACGCGCTGGCGTAGCCGTCTCCGCCCTCTTCCAGCGCGAACTCCTTGACCCGAACCGTCGGGGTGTGAAGCAGCTTCTCGACGATGCGGTGTACGGCCAGCCCGACCTCGGCGCGCGTGGTGTCGTCGAGGTCGGGGACGCGCTGGTCGAGCCGCGCCATCTCGGTCGCGACGAGCGTCGCCGCCCTGGCCCGGAGGGCGGCCACGGTAGGGCCGACCTGCTTCTCGACGCGTCGGGTGAGGTAGGCGGCCACCTCGCCGACGATCATGGCGCGCACGTGGGCGACGACGGCCGAGTCCGGGTGGGCCGCTAGCGCAGCTCCCAACCCCTGCAGGTCGATGAGGGTGACCCCCTCGACCGGCTCCGGCCAGGTCTCGGGGGGCTCGATGTCGCGCGGCAGCGCGAGGTCGACCACGACCTGAGGGCGACCACCTCGTCGAGCAGCGCTGCGTGCCAGGTCGGCTCGGTCGATGATGTGCCCTACGGCCCCGGTGCAGGTGATGACGACGTCGCTGTCGGCGATGACGTCAGCCAGGTCAGGCCACGGCCGCGTCACACCACCGGTAGCCACGGCCAGACGCTCGGCGCGCTCGGGGGTGCGTCCGACCACGGTGAGGGTGGCGACCTCGGCTCGGCTCGCGGCTGCGGCCGCCAGTCCGCTCATGCCGCCGGCGCCGACCACCGCCGCGTGCTGCTTGTCGAGCGGGCCGAGTATCTCGGAAGCACGCCCCAGCGCCATCTGCACCAAGGACACGCTGTGTCGGTCGAGGTCGGTCTCTGAGTGCGCCCGTTTACCGATCCGCAAGGCTTGCTGGAAGAGCGAGTTGAGCGACTCGCCGGCCGAGCCGGTGGCCTGCGCGACGGCGAGGGCATCACGCACCTGACCGATGATCTGAGCCTCACCCACGGCCATGGAGTCGAGCCCGCAGGCCACGGTGAAGGCGTGGGCGACGGCGTTGTCGTCGAAACGGACGTAGAGGTGGTCGGCCAGGCCGGCTGCGCTGAGCACGAGCTCGGCCCGAGGGTCGGTGGGGCTGGTGGCCGTCGTGACCGGGTCGAGCACGTCGCCGCGCGTGACGGAGCCCGCCGCGACGGCCAGGGCCTCACCGATCGCCGCGACGGCGGGGTGGAAGGCCGCCACCTCGGCGTAGACCTCGAGGCGGTTGCAGGTCGAGAGCACGACGACTTCGGATGCCGTGGCCGACGCCAGCACGTCGGTGGCGATCTCGGTGGCGCGACTCTGGCGCCGAGACAGGTTCTCGAGCACCGACAGGGGCGCCGTGTGATGGGACAGTCCGATGACGAGCAGGCTCATCGCGCGACCGCCGATCGCAGGTCAGCCAACGCCAGCGTCTTTCGCTGGGCGTGGAAGGCCAGGATCTGCAGCTCGGTGGAGAGGTCCACTCGGCGCACGTCGACGCCCGCAGGGACAGTCAGCACGGCCGGAGCGAAGTTGAGGATCGAGGTGATCCCAGCCTGCACGAGGGCGTTGCAGACGGTCTGGGCCGCCGAGGCGGGTGTGGCGATGACACCGATCGCGATGGGGTCGACGGCGTGCGACCGGGGCAGGTCGCTCAGCGGGCGGATCGCAACGCCCAGCACGTCCTCGCCCTCGACAGACGGGTCGTCGTCGAAGAGCGCGACGATACGAAAGCCCTTGGTGACGAAGCCGGAGTAGGACGACAGGGCCCGGCCGAGGTTGCCCATCCCGACGATGGCGACCGGCCAGTCGACCGTGAGGCCCAAGGCTCGAGAGATCTCGAGCGCGAGCATCTGGACGTCATAGCCGACTCCGCGCACGCCGTAGGAGCCCAGGTGGCTGAGGTCTTTGCGCAGCTGCGCCGAGCGCACACCTACGGCGGCGGCCAGCTCTTCGGACGAAACCGAGGGAACGCCGTCGTCGGCCAGCGCAGACAGAGTGCGGAGGTACTCAGGCAGCCGCGCGACGGTTGCGTCGGGAATCTCTCGACGCAGTGCAGGGTCGGCGGTCACGCTTGCTCACCGGCTCCTCTCGCTGAGGCGCTCTCCCGAACGCGGAGCACTTGGGGACCTGTTCAGGCTAGACGTTTGTGAACCCATGCACAAAGTCAGGACGCCTGCTGACCCGTCGTTCGGCGTCGCGCGTGACCTCGGTCACTCCGCGTGGGTCTCGGCGGCCCGTCGACCCGTTGCCGTCACGACAACGCGCGCCGCAACCTCGTCTCGTCGACCCGCCAGAAGTCGTGCTGCCGACCGTCGACGAACGTCACCGGAACCTGGTCGGCGTAGCGCGCCAGGAGGTCGGGGTCGTCTTCGACCGACCGCTCCTCCCACGACACGCCGACCTCGGCGGCGACCCGTTCGATCACCGAGCGCGCCTCGTCGCACAGGTGGCAGCCCGGTCGACCGAGCAGCAGCACCCGGCTGGCCATCAGAAGAAGACCGACTTGCGCTGCATGAGCAGGCTGTAGAGAGTCTGTTGGATCGTCTCGCGCACCTGGTCAGTGAGGTCGAACACCAGCATCGGGTCGTCGGCGGCGTCGGGCCCGAAGCTCGTCGTCTCGATCGGTGGGCCGAACTCGATGAGCCACTTGCTCGGCAACGGGATCATCCCGAGCGGCCCGAGCAGGGGCCAGGTCGGCGTGACGGGCGCATACGGCATACCGAGCAGGCGGGCCACGGCCGGCATGTCGCCGATGATCGGGTAGATCTCCTCTGCGCCCACGATCGAGACCGGGATGATCGGCACGCCGGCCCGCAGGGCCGCGGCCACGAACCCGCCGCGGCCGAAGCGCTGCAGCTTGTAGCGCTCGGTGAACGGCTTGCCGATGCCCTTGAAACCCTCCGGCCAGACCCCCACCAGCTGACCGCCGCTCAGCAGCCGCTGGGCGTCGCTGTTCGCCGCGAGGGTGGTGCCCGACCGCCGGGCCATCGAGCCGATGAACGGCGTCTGGAAGACGAGGTCGGCACCGAGCATGCGCAGGTGACGCCGCTTCGGGTGCTCGTCGTAGACGGCGACCTGGGTCATCAGCGAGTCGAGGGCGATCGTGCCCGAGTGGTTCGCGACGAGCAGGGCACCACCGACGTCGGGGATGTTCTCCACGCCGCGCGTCTCGACCCGGAACCACTTGCGGTAGAAGGGCCGCAGCAGCGGCAGGTGCACGTTGAGGGTGTAGTCCTCGTCGAAGCCGAACTCGTCGACCACGTAGTCGCCCGTCAGTCGCCGACGCAGGTAAGCGAGCGTTTCGGCGACCTGGCGTTCGACGGCCTCGGTCGGCACGCCCGCGGACGAGGCGGCCGCTCGCAGCACGTTGACCGCGAGCTCGACGATCTCGGTGGGGCCGGGTCGCGCCTCCGAGTTGAACTCGGCGGCCTCGAGCACCGCACCGACGAGGCGCTCGGCCCGGGACTGCAGGGCGGCTGTGACTCCGGATGCCGCATCACTCGCAGAGGCGCCGGCCGACGAGCCCGTGAGGTCGGTCGTGAACTCGGTGCTGAACTCGGTGCTGAAGGCCGGGACGTCCTCCGGCAGCGACGCAGGGCCGCCGCCCCCTTGCCCTGCTGGGTCGGCCGGGCCGGCGTCTCGAGGTGCCGGCACCGAGCGCAACCGCACCGGTGAACCGGTGGCCGCCAACCGCTTCGCCCGTTTGGCCCGGGCTTGTGCGATGTCGGCTCGGCTCGGCCGCGACGAGGGCGACGATGACACGGGCGGCACGGGCGGCACGGGCGGCACGGGCGGCACGGGCGGCGTTGTCGGCGTTGTCGGCGTTGTTGGCGTAACGGACGCGGGGTGCGCGGCGCGCGAGCGAGTCGGCGCGGGCGGTACGGCATCCGGCGTCGGCTGTACGGCATCCGGCGTCGGCTGCACGGCATCCGGCATCGTGTCGCCGACGAGACGTCGTGCGGGGCTCAGGTCAACCGGGTCGTTCGGCGAGAGCAGTGGAGTGCCACTGCGACGACGGCGTTCCCCACTGGCCCGGGCAGCTCCGGCCGCGAACGACCCGCGGGCGCTGGCCGAGCGGTCGGCGCCGGCCGGCGCGCGGGAAGCACGCGCGCTCGTGGTCGCCGTCTTGCTGGGCGTGGCGCTCGCGGTCACAGCCCTCTTGGTGGCCTTCTTGGTGGGCTTCTTGGTGGGCTGGGCCGTGGAGGCGCTCGCCGCTGCCACCTCGGGGGCGGTGGTCTTCGCCGCCAATGTGCGCGTTGTCGACTTCCGAGCCGTCGACTTCCGAGCCGTCGACTTCTGAGCTGCCGCCTGCTGAGCTGCCGCCTTCTTCGTGGCAGACGTGCTCGCCGACCTCTTCGCCGTGGACTTCTCAGGGGGCGAGGTGTTCACGTCGGTCACGGCTGGATCCTCTCGAAGACGCGCGACAGCGCGCCGGCCGTTCCGCCGGCCGCGGAACCCACCGCTCCGCCGACGCTGTCGGCCGAGGGAGACAGCGGGCGCAGGTGGCGGGCGAACTCCTCGAAGGTCTCGCGGGTGGAGTGCTGGGGTTCGAAGCCGAGCACAGCGGCCATCCGGCGGGTGTCGAGCCCGCGCCCGTAGGCCAGAAAGATCAGCTGCTCGGAGGAGAAGTCGGCCAAGCCGCTGCGTTTGACCAGGTTCCCGATCACGCCGGCAGCCGAGAGCGGCACGGGCAGGATGGGCCGACGGGCGATGGCCGCGCACTGCAGAACGGTGAGGAATCCGGAGCCGGCGACGTTGACGATACCGACTGAGGTGCCGGTGGTGGCCAGCGTCAGGGCGGTCATGGCGTCGTCTTCGTGGACGAACTGGAAGCGGGCGTCGAAGCCGGCGGGCACCGGGATGACCGGAAGGGAGAAATAGTCGGTGATGGCCGTGCGGATGCTGGGCCCGATGATGTTCGCGAAGCGCAGCATCGTGATCTCGACGTCAGGCCGGCGCCTCGAGAACCCGCGCACGTAGCCCTCGACCTCGACGGAGTCCTTGCCGAACCCCGTGCGCGGCAGCGACTTGGGGTTCATGTCCTCGCTGAACATCGCCGGGTCACGGGGTGAGCTGCCGTAGATCGCGGCTGACGACTTGACCACCAGGCGCTTGACCGACTCGGACTTCTGGCACGCCGCCAGTAGCTGCATCGTGCCGATAACGTTGATCTCCTTCTGCGTCACCCGCCCGCCGGTGTCCTTGGGAGTGGCGATGACGTTCATGTGCACGACCGTGTCGACGTCCGCCTGGGCCATGATGCGCCCGATCATCGGGTTGCGGATGTCGGCGCGCACGAACTCCGCGCGCCCGATGGGGTGCTTGGGGGGAACCACATCGACCCCGAGGATCCGCTCGATCGAGGGGTCGAGGCTGAGCCGTCGCACAAAAAGGCCGCCGAGGTACCGGGAGACCCCCGTGACCAGCACGACCTTCGGCATCGGCTCCTCCTATGGTTCGCCATCTCGTCAGTGAGAGACGATCGTCTCTCACGCACGTGCGAGCCCACCACCCGGGGGGCGCGTCTTCGCAGGTGCAGCCTACCCAGCCCACCCGTGACCAGCAGGCGGCCGGTGGTCGAGAAAGCGAACGACCCCCACCCCAGAGGGGGCGAGGGTCGAGAGCGGGCAGGCGTTGACCACGGTTTCGCAGTCAGGCCCGCCTGAGGTCACTTCTTGTTACGACGCTGGTGACGGGTCTTGCGCAGCAGCTTGCGGTGCTTCTTCTTGGCCATCCGCTTGCGGCGCTTCTTGATGACAGAGCCCATAGTTGTCCTTGATCCGATTGACTGATGATGACTGGTGAGGTGTGCCGACCTTAGGTCGACACACCGTGAGTCGGTAGGTCGAGGTCCAGAAGCCGAACAAGGTGATCAGAGTAGCGTGTGCGCGGCCTCGACCTCAAAAGGGGCTCGTTCACGCCGCTGGGCACTAGTGACCGACAGCTGCGGCGCGCACGGGTGCCGGGTGGCCCGGCCGCTCGGCCGAGCCACCCTTGGTTGCGCCTGGTTGCGCCTGGTGCGCGAGGGCAGAGTCACGGTGGAGCTGCTCTCGAGACTCATGCGGTGTCGATGTAGGCGGTCTGTAGGTACTTGTGCACCGCATCCTCCGGAACCCGGAAAGAGCGACCGACGCGCACCGCAGGCAGATCTCCGCCGTGCACGAGCCGGTAGACCGTCATCTTCGACACCCGCATGATCGAGGCGACCTCGGCGACGGTGAGAAACCGCACCTCGGCGAGCTTGCGCTCATTCGACATGTGCTACCCCGATCTGTAAGGAGCACCCGCGCGTCACCGGCTTCCCCTCCGGCGAAACAGCACGCGGGTACAGAAGGCAACACTAGGGGCAGTTGTGACTCAAGGGGAAGGAATGAGAACGACGAAATCTGGGAGCGCAAGGCGACACGCCGGTGAGAACCCTGTGTGTCCCATGAACGTGGCGCGTGATCAGGGTGACAACCGAGACAGGTCTCGGGGGAAGAGCGCCACCTCACGGATGTTCTCGGCGCCGACGAGGCGACCGACCCATCTCTCCAGACCGATCGCGAAACCGCCGTGGGGCGGCATTCCGTGCGCGAAGGCCTCGAGGTAGCCGGCCAGCACCGCTGGGTCGGTACCCGTGCGCGCCATCGCCGCCACGTAGTCGCTCGGGCGGTGCAGACGCTGTCCGCCGGTGGTCAGCTCGAGCCCGCGGAACAGCAGGTCGAAGCTGTTGGAGTACCGCGCCGGCGCCCCCTCAGGGTCGTCGTTCGAGAGACCCTCGGACGCCGGAGCCTCCTGAGGGTGGGTGTAGAAGGGACGCTTCGCCATCGGATATCCCTCTACGGCAAGGAAGTCGGAGCCGTGCACCTTCGCTGCCCACTCACTCAGCGTTCGTTCGTGCGCCGGGCTGAGGTCGGGCTCGTCGGGGTCGGCCCCGACCATGGTGAGCGCGTCACGGAAGTGGATGACCGGGAACTGCTCCGGCACCCGGGGCAGCACCGCCCCCAGGAGCGCAGCGGCGTCAGCGGCATCCGTCTCGATGGCCGCGACCATTCCCGCGATGGCCGTGCGCAGCACTGCGAGCACGTCGCGGTGGTCGCGGATGAAGCCCATCTCGGCGTCGAGGGACGTGTACTGCGCGAGGTGGCGAACGGTGTCATGAGGCTCGGCCCGAAACACCGGGCCCACCTCGAACACCCGCTCGAACACTCCGACCAGCATCTGCTTGTAGAGCTGCGGACTTTGCGCGAGGTAGGCCGTCTGGCCGAAGTAGTCGACCGTGAAAACGGTCGCTCCCGACTCGGTCGCGGTGCCGACAAGCTTGGGCGTGGCGATCTCGGTGAACTCGAGCTGCTCCAGGGCGGAACGGAACCCGTGCATCGAGGCACTCGCGATCTGCCAGGCCGCCCGATGTCGCGGATGCCGCAGGGTGACCGCGGCGTGGTCGAGCCGGGTCGGCAGCCCGGCCTCGAAGGCCGGGCGCCACAACGGTGCCGGCGGGGCGAGCGCCGGCTCGGTGAGGGCGATGAAGGTGGGGTCGACCAGCTCGGCTCCGCCCGGGGCCGACGCGTTGGCGCACACCGTTCCGGTCACCTCGACGACGGTCTCCTCAGGCAGGGCCTGCACGGCGTCGATCGTCGCTGGGTCCTTGACGACGACCTGGGCCAGCCCGGAGCGGTCGCGCAGCACGACGAACGTGACGCTGGCGAGCACTCGGCGTCGGTGCACCCAGCCGCTCATGGTCGCTGTGGCGCCGGCTGGCATGGCGGCCAGCTCGCGCGCGAGGACTCGGGCGTCGGGTGTGCTTCTGGGTCGATGGGTTGGCATTGAGTCACCTCCGTGGGATCGTGCCCCGGAGGTGTGGGCGATGGGGAGTTTCGCTGTGCCACCACACCTTCGCCGACGCAAGATGGCGCCGGCCTCTGTTCGTGCTCGGCTCAGGATCGTCAGGCCCGTCGTCGCCGTGCGCCCAGCCTAGGTCGGGATCGACCAGCCGGTCCACCCCATTGAGCGCCACCCCGCAACCCCGCACTTCCTGCGCGTCGCGCGGCGCGTCGCGCAGCCGGTGTCGAGAACCCAGCACTTCCTGCGCTTCGCGCGGCGCGTCGCGCAGCCGGTGTCGTCGGGCTACGAGAGGTCAGTCGAAGTGGATATCGAGTCCGTGCAGCGGGAAGACGGCAGACCTCGTGGCCATCACCGACCGGTCGACCTCGCTGGACGGGTCGTAGCCCATGTCCCACGAGCGCCACCACAGCGGGCCGTCCTCGGTTGACAGGTCTCCCATGCGGCGCGGCCCAGGGCGACCGGTCAGCTGCTCGACGTGGTCGAGCCAACCCTGGGGAACCGCTTCGGTGACCTTGATGGGGGCATGGGCGGCGATGGCCGTCAGGTGGGTCCAGGTGCGCGGAACGACTCCGACGACCTCGTAGCCGCCACCGCCGAGGGCCACCCATCTGCCGGCGCACACCTCGTGGGAGAGACGGTGCATGGCATCAGCGGCCGAACGCTGCGCGTCGACGCTCATGGCGAAGTGCCCCAAGGGGTCTTCGGCGTGCGTGTCGCAGCCGTGCTGGGAGACGAGCACGTCGGGCCCGAAGGCTCGAACGAGCGGCAGGGCGGTGGCATGGATCGCGCGCAGCCACCCGGCATCCGACAGGCCGGGAGGCAGCGACACGTTGACCGCGGTGCCTTCGGCGCCCGGGCCCCCGATGTCGGTGGGCCAGCCGGTGCCGGGGAAGAGCGCCCGGCCCGTCTCGTGCACCGAGATGGTGAGCACGCGGGGGTCGTCCCAGAAGATCCGTTCGACGCCGTCGCCGTGGTGCACGTCGACGTCGACGTAGGCCACCTTCTCGGCGCCGTGGTCGAGCAGCCACTGGATGCCGACCGCGATGTCGTTGTAGACGCAGAACCCGCTCGCGGCCGCGGGCATCGCGTGGTGCAGCCCGCCGCAGAAGTTGACCCCGTGCTCGGTCTCGCCCTGCCAGACGGCGCGGCAGCTCTCGAGCGTGCCGGTGACCACCCGCGCGCTGGCCTCGTGCATCCCCGGAAAGGCGGGGTCGTCGTCGGTGCCGAGCCCGAAGCGCTCATCGGCCACCGCGGGGTTGTCGGAGGCGGCCCGCACTGCGGCGATGTACTCGGGCGTGTGCACCGTGGCGAGCACTTCATCGCTCGCGGGCTCGGCCCCGACCACCTCGACCCCGGGGTTGTCGAACACGCCGAGCGCTTCGCAGAGCCGCGCGGTCAGGTCGAGTCGGATCGGCGCCATAGGGTGCGACGGTCCGAAGTCGTACTTCGTGAAGCACGGGTCCCAGACGACTCTGGCCAGACTTGGCATGATTGAGACGCTATCGCGTTTCCCGCTCATCCCCGATCGACCTAGGAGCAACCCATGGCCCGTAACCGGCTCTTCGACGACGACGTGCTCGTCATCGGGCTGGGCCGCTTCGGCTCCGCTGTCGCTCTGGAGCTGACCAAGCTCGGCCATCGCGTCATCGCCGTCGAGCGGAACAGCGCTCTGGCCGAGACGTACGTCAACAAGGTCTACAAGGTGGTGCACGCCGATATGGCCAAGAGCGCGGCTCTCGAGATGATTCGCGCCGCCGAGCCCAAGATCGCCATCGTCGGCATCGGTTCGTCGGTCGAGTCGTCGGTACTGGCTGCCGCGAACCTCGTCGATGCCGAGGTCCCCTCGATCTGGGCCAAGGCCCTCACCCCCGAGCACAAGCGCATCCTCACGCGCATCGGGGTGCACCACGTGATCTCGCCGGAGGCCGACTCCGGGCGCCGAGTTGCCCACCTGGTCAACGGCAAGCTGCTCGACTACATCGAGTTCGACGACGGCTTCGCGATCGTCAAGGTCAAGCCGCCGACCGAGTCGATCGGCTTCACGCTCGAACAGAGCGCGATCCGGCGCAAGTACGGCGTGACCGTCGTCGGCGTGAAGGCGCCGGGCGAGGACTTCACCTACGCCGTGCCGCAGACCAAGATCTCGGCCCACCACATGCTCATCGTCAGCGGACCCACCGAGCTGATCGAGCGGTTCGCCGCGCGCCCCTAGCTCGTATCCCCCTGCTCCCCCGGCTCCCCCCGCTCCCCCGGCAAGAGGCCGTCGCCGCCCACTCGGCCTCGGACCATGTCGATCAGCTCGAGCACGGCGGCGTCCGCCGCTCGGCGGTCACCATCCAGAAGCAGCCCGAACAACAGGCCTTGACCGACAGCGAGCGTCAGGCGCGCGAGCGCGTCGGCCTGTGCTGGTTCAGCCACCCCGGCGTAGGCCCGGCCGAACGCGCGGACGTGCTGGGTGATGACGACGTCAGCGAAGTGAGCTGCGTACGCCTGGCCGTACATGGCGTGGGAGGCCAGCTCGAAGAAGAGCGGGCCGAAGGTCTGCGCGGAGGTGGCTGCGTTCTGCCAGTTGCGCAGGCCGGCCTCGAAGGGGTCATCGCATTCGGCGAACAACGCGTCGAGCGTACGGATCTGCTCGGCCACCACGGCCTCGAGGACGACCGCGAGCACATCTTCTCTCGAGCCGAAGTGATAGTGCAGCATGCGCTGGCTCGTTCCGATCGCGGCTGCGAGGGTGCGCAGGCTGGTGTCGCGCACGCCGTGCTCGGCGTAGTAGACAATCGCCCGGTGCAGTAAGGCCGTTCGTGGAGACTGGTCGCTCACGCGCTCTGCGCCCGGTGGGCGAAGGTGTTGGCCTCGACCTCGAGCATCCTCGCAACCCGAGCACCGTAGACGCGGCGCACCAACGGGGCCAGCGGCCCGCTCCAGTCGAGGGTGAGCTCGAGCCGACATCCACGACCTGCCGTCGTGATCTCGTGCGTGGCTGCCGTCACCACCCCCAGGGAACGGGCGAGCCAGGTGAAACGCCGTTCGGGCTGGCAGTCGGTCACGGTCCAGACGGCTTTGGCCAGACCGGGTTGCCTCACCTCGAACCGGGACCCCAGCTCGAGCGGGTCACCCGGCACGCCCGGTCGCAGCGCGCGCACCGACGTGACGGTGGGCAGCATGTCGGGCCACCGCTCGACATCACTCACGAGTGACCAGAGGCGCTCGCTCTGAGCAGTGGACGTGCAGGTAGCGGTGATCATCCTGGCAGCGTAGACCGCTATCTGTATCAAATGATACAGACAGTGTGGTCAGAGTCGAGGCTGGGGACCGACGTCCTCACCGAGAGGAAGGACCATGGCGACCTCCTCGTCGCCGTCCTCCTCGCTCGCGATTCTCATCGGCCGACGGAAGTCGGTGGGCCGGAAGCCGATCCCGCTCGCGAAGGCGACCGCCCGACCGTTGTCGGTGCCGACCCAGTAGACGAGGTGGCTCTGGCCGCGGTCGCGAGCCAGTGAGGCCCCGTTCTTGACCAGGTGGGTGGCCACACCCGTTCCCCGCGCCTCGGGGCGCACCCAGAGCCCGAAGAGCTCGCCGGCGCTGCCGTCGCTCACCTTGGCCTGGCCGACGCTGACGATACCCACGGCCTCACCGTTCTTCTCGGCGACCAACCGGTTCGACCGGGTCATCCGTTCGCGCCAGAAGGACTCGTCGTACGCATCTTCCTGGGCGGCGTCGGCTGCGAACGCCTCGGGCGACTCGCTCAGCGCGGCGAGCCGAACGGCTCGGTAGTCCTGCCAGTCATCTTCGCCCAGCGGGCGCACGGTGATCTCGCTCATGGGGTCAACAATCGCATGAACCCCGAAACGGTGCATCCGCGGGCCAGGTGAACTCTTGGCGCGGTCAGCCGTTGCCGGTCGCGAGCTGCTTCGAGCGTGCCGCGGCGGCTTCGATCGCGTTGACGAACGCGGCCCGCACCTTGTGGTCGTCGAGCTGGCGAAGGGCGGCGACCGTGGTGCCGCCCGGCGAGCTGACCTGCTCGCGCAGCACGGTCGGGTGCTCCTTGGTCTCGCGCAGCATCGTCGCCGCCCCGTAGAGCGTCTGCACCACCAGCTCGGTCGAGGTGGCGCGCGGTAGACCCAGCACCACACCGGCCTCGATCATCGCCTCGACGACGTAGAAGATGTAGGCGGGGCCGCTGCCCGAGATCGCGGTGACCGCGTCGAGGTGCTTCTCGGCGAGCCGTACGACCTTGCCGCACGAGCTGAGCAGCGCCTCGGCCTCGGCCAGGTGGGCGTCGGTGCAGTGCTGGCCCGGCGCGATACCGGCCATGCCCTGGTCGACCAGTGCCGGCGTGTTGGGCATGACCCGAACCACCGACGTGCCCTCGGGCAGGCGCGACTCGAGAAACTCCGTCGTGATGCCCGCAGCCAGCGAGATCACCGTGTTGCCGTGCACCACGTGGTCGCGCACCTCCTCGAGCAGGGAGCCCATGTCCTGGGGTTTCACGCAGAGCACCAAGGTGTCGGCCGCACTGGCCGCGTCGGCGTTGGCGAGCACCCGAACGCCGTACCTCTCGCCCAGGTCGGCGACGCGGTCGGGGGTGCGCCCCGTGATGATCAGGTCGTCGGCCGCGCGCCCCGATCGGAGCAGGCCCGAGACGAGGGTGCGGCCCATCACCCCGGTGCCGAAGATGGCGGTGGTCGTCATTCGCTGACTCCGCTCAGCCCTTGGTCGCGACGCCGCGCAGGAAGAACATGACGTTCGCGGGCTTCTCGGCCATCCGGCGCATGAGGTAGCCGTACCACTCCTCGCCGTAGGGGATGTAGACACGAAGCTGGTCACCGCGGTCGGCGATACGCTTCTGCTCGTCGGGTCGGATGCCGTAGAGCATCTGGTACTCGAACGACTTGGGGTCGCGGCCCGCCTGACCTGCAAGGGCGCCGGCGATCTCGACGAGACGCGGGTCGTGCGAGGCCACCATCGGGTAGCCTTCGCCCTGCATGAGCACCTTGAGGCATCGCACGTACGACTTGTCGACGTCGGCGCCCGCCTGGAAGGCCACCGACTCGGGCTCTTTGTAGGCCCCCTTGCACAGGCGCACCCGCGACCCGGCGGTGGCGAGGTCGCGACAGTCGGCTTCGGTGCGGTGCAGGTAGGCCTGAACGACGGCCCCCACGAAGGGGAAGTCGGCCCGAAGCTCACCGAGGGCCTCGAGC
>JBBSTU010000058.1:0-19697 GCA_038235595.1 Actinomycetales bacterium
ATCCGCGCCACGGTGCTCATCGAGACCATCCCCGCCGCCTTCGAGATGGACGAGATCCTCTACGAGCTGCGCGAGCACGCCGCGGGCCTCAACGCCGGTCGCTGGGACTACCTCTTCAGCATCATCAAGTACTTCCGTGACGCCGGCTCGCAGTTCGTGCTCGTCGACCGCGCCGACATCGCCATGACAGCCCCGTTCATGCGCGCCTACACCGAGCTGCTCGTCAAGACCTGCCACCGTCGCGGGGCCTTCGCCATGGGCGGCATGGCCGCGTTCATCCCCAGCCGTCGCGACGCCGACGTCAACAAGGCCGCCTTCGAGAAGGTGCGCTCCGACAAGACCCGCGAGGCCGGCGACGGCTTCGACGGCTCGTGGGTCGCGCACCCCGACCTCGTGCCCGTGTGTCGAGAGGTCTTCGACGGCGTGCTCGGCGACCAGCCGAACCAGCTCGGCCGCCAGCGCGACGACGTGCAGGTCACGGCTGGGCAGCTGCTCGACATCAGCTCGGCCAAGGGCGCGAACACCCTCACCGGCCTGCGCGGCAACCTCTACGTCGCGCTCGCCTACACGGCGGTCTGGCTCTCGGGCAACGGCGCCGTCGCCATCCACAACCTCATGGAAGACGCCGCCACGGCCGAGATCTCGCGCTCGCAGGTCTGGCAGCAGATCGCCAACGCCTCGGTGCTCGACGACACGGGCGACACGGTCACGCGCGAGCTCGTCTCGCGCCTGCTCGACGAGGAGGCCGAGCGGCTCCGCGGTGAGGTGGCGGCCGACGACTTCGCGCGCTACTACGAGCCGGCCAAGGCCCTCATCGCCAACCTGTGCCTCGACGAGGCGTTCGTCGACTTCCTCACCCTGCCCGCGTACGAAGAGGTGATCTGAGATGGCGGATGCCGTTCTGCCCGATGATTTTCTGCGCGGGGTCGACGCCGAGCTCGGTGACACCGACGACATGCTCGAGCAGGCCTACCCCGGCGACGACGGTCGGCGCCAGCCCGTTCACACCGTCTACGTACCGGCCGACCGCTACACCCCCGCGCTGCCGGGGGAGTGGGGCGCCGCTGCCCTCGACCTGGTCGAGCAGCACGGCGGGCTGGCCGCTCTCGCCGCCGACCTGGGCCTGACCGGTGACGTGGCCGAGCAGGTCGCCGGCCGCGTCGACACCAAGCTGCGCACGGCCCCCATCGAAGACCTGCGCCTCGACTTCGAGGACGGCTACGGCGACCGCGGCGACGCGGCCGAAGACGCCGACAGCATCACGGCAGCCGGGGCCGTCGCCGACGCCCTGGAGGCGGGCACCAGCCCCGACTTCGTCGGCATCCGCTTCAAGTGCTTCGAGGCGCCGACCCGACGCCGCGGCATCCGCACCCTCGACCTCTTCCTCGGCTCGCTGCTCGAGCGCGTGGGACAGGTGCCTGAGCAGCTCGTGCTCACCTTCCCGAAGGTGAGCACCGTCAGCCAGGTCGAGGCGATGGTCTCCGTCTGTGAGGCGCTAGAGTCGGCGCACGGTCTTGCGCGGGGTGCGCTGGGCTTCGAGATCCAGGTCGAGACGCCTCAGCTGATCCTCGGCCCCGACGGGTCGGCCCCGGTGGCCACCGCCATCCACGTGGCGGGCGGGCGGGTCACCTCGCTGCACTACGGCACCTACGACTACAGCGCCTCGCTGCAGATCGCGGCGCAGTACCAGGCGTCAGACCACCCCGCGGCCGACCATGCCAAGACGGTCATGCAGCTCGCCGCCGCCGGCACTGGGGTGCACCTCTCTGACGGCTCGACCAACGTGCTCCCCGTCGGGTCGCCCGAGCAGGTGCGTTCGGCCTGGGCGTTGCACGCCGGTCTGGTCGAGCGCGCCCTTCGGCGTGGCTACTACCAGGGCTGGGACCTCCACTTCGGCCAGCTCCCGACGCGCTACCTCACGACCTTCGCCTTCTATCGATCCGGGTTTGACCGGGCCGCAACGCGGCTCGCGAACTACGTGTCCAAGACCGAATCGGCCATCATGGACGAACCGGCCACCGCCCGGGCCCTGTCCCGCTTCCTCCAGCGCGGTCACGCCTGCGGCGCGATCGACGAGTCCGAGCTGGTCGCGACCACGGGTCTCGACGCGGCGGCCATCGCCGCCCTGGCCCGACCGCACTCCGATACCGAGAGTCTGCGCGCGAGCGCCTGACCTCGCCCACCAGAGGCGGCACAGCCCGTCCGACGACCACTTTCCAGACCCGCAACCCAGGAGCCCACCATGACCGCAGACCGCACCGTGCTTTCCGTCGGTGACTCCGCCCCGGAGCTCGACCTGCAGAACCAGGACGGCGAGACGCGCTCGCTTGCGCAGCTGCGCGGCACCGCGGCAATCGTGTACTTCTTCCCGAAGGCGTTCACGCCCGGCTGCACCAAGGAGGTCTGCGACTTCCGCGACAGCCGCAGCGACCTCGAGCGAGCCGGCTACACCGTCTTCGGCGTGAGCGCCGACTCGCCAGAGACCCTGCGTGAGTTCGCCGACGCCAACGGGGTGGGGCACGACCTACTCTCCGACCCCGACCACGTTGCCGCGAAACGGTGGGGTGCCTTCGGAGACAAGGTCGTCAACGGACAGTCGATGGTCGGGCCGCTCCGCTCCACCTTCGTCATCGACGCCGAGGGCAAGCTCACCTCCGTCGAGTACTCGCTCGACGCCAACACCCACGTCACGGCCCTTCGCGCCGACCTCGGAGTCTGACTCCGCTCAGCCTGACCCACCCGCTCCAGCCCTGCTCTACCCCTGTTGACCCGGCTCCAACGCTCAAAGGAGAGCACCCATGACCGAGAAGTTCACTCCGGCAGTCGCCGAGGTTCATCCTGTGGATGAGAAGCTGCCCATCCCGCAGATGATCCTCTACGGGCTGCAGCACGTGCTCAGCATGTACGCCGGCGTCGTCGCCGTTCCCCTGATCGTCGGCACCGCGCTCAAGCTGAGCGGCGCCGAGATCACCTACCTCGTCTCGGCCGGCCTGTTCATCTCGGGCCTCGCCACCCTCCTGCAGACCATCGGCGTCTGGAAGATCGGCGCCCGTCAGCCGATCGTGCAGGGCACCTCGTTCGCCGCCGTGTCGACGATCCTGGCCGTCGGCACGGCCGAGGGTGGCACTGCCGGACTGCGCGCCGTGTTCGGCGCCCTGCTCGTCGCGAGCGTCATCGCCTTCTTCCTCGCGCCGGTGTTCACCAAGCTGCTCCGGTTCTTCCCCGAGGTCGTCACCGGCGTGGTCATCACCGTGATCGGTATCGCGCTGTTGCCGGTCGCGATCAAGTGGTCGGCCGGCGGGGCGGGAAGCAAGACCTTCGGTGACCCGAAGAACATCCTGCTCGCGGCCATCACGATGGCCATCATCGTGATCATCTACCGGTTCCTCCCCGGCTACCTCAGTCGCGTGGCGATCCTCCTGGGTCTCGTGCTGGGCACGATCGTGGCGATCCCGTTCGGCCTGACCAACTTCAGCAAGATCACCGAAGCCTCGATCTTCCAGCTGACCTCGCCGTTCCACTTCGGCTACCCGACCTTCGCTGTCGGCGCCATCGTGTCGATGTTCATCGTGATGCTCGTCATCATGACCGAGACGACCGCCGACATCCTGGCCATCGGTGAGGTCATCGACAAGCCCGCCGACCGCGACACCGTTACCAACGGTCTGCGCGCCGACATGGGCGCCACGGCGTTCGCGGCCATCTTCAACGGCTTCTCGGTCAGCGCCTTCGCCCAGAACGTGGGCCTGGTCGCCATCACCGGCATCAAGAGCCGGTTCGTGGTCGCCTGGGGCGGCGTGATCCTCGTGCTGCTCGGCCTCTTCCCGATCTTGGGCGCGCTGGTCAACCTCGTGCCCCTGCCGGTGCTCGGTGGCGCCGGTCTGGCGCTGTTCGGCACGGTGGCGGCGAGCGGCATCCGCACGTTGAGCCGGGTCGACTTCTCGGGCAACGCCAACATCGTCATCGTCGCCTACGCGCTCAGCATGGGCATCATCCCGATCGCGGTTCCGGGTTTCTACGACAAGTTCCCCGACTGGTTCATCGTCATCTTCGACTCGGGCATCACGGCCGCCGCGGTGACCGCCGTGCTGCTGAACTACATCTTCAACATCGTCGGTCGCAAGGGCGACGTCGAGGCCCCGATCTTTGCCGAGGCGCCGGCGCCGATGTCGATCTCCGACGAAGACGAGGAGCGACTGACCAGTGAAGGGCTGCGAAAGGGCGCCCGGCGCGAATACCACCCCGACGCCGGACAAGGCCACCCCGGAAGCGTCTGGGAGCCACACCACCTCGCAGACCGCGACGCCAACCGCACCGCAGCACCCGACCAGCCATCACAACCGACAAAGGAGTCGAACAATGAGTGAAGTCATCCTTACGGCCAACCAGTACGGCAAGGCCGAGAACCACGTCGTGCGCATCAACCGCGACACCGACCGGCACGAGATCAGCGACCTGCTCGTCACCTCCCAGCTGCGGGGCGACTTCCTCACCGCGCACACCGAGGGCAACAACGAGCACGTCGTCGCGACCGACACGCAGAAGAACACCGTGTTCGCCTTCGCCAAAGACGGCATCACCTCGCCCGAGGCCTTCCTCCTGCGCCTGGGCGACCACTTCACCAGCGAGTTCGACTGGGTCACCGGTGGCCGCTGGGCCGCCGAGAAGTACGGCTGGACGCGGATCAACGACCACGACCACAGCTTCTACAAGAGCTCGCCCGAGACCCGCACCGCCGTGCTGGTGCGCGACGGCGACGACAACACCATGATCAGCGGCTTCTACGGCCTGACCGTGCTGAAGTCGACCGAGTCGGGCTTCGTCGGCTACCCGAAGGACAAGTACACGACGCTGCAGGAGGCGGAGGACCGCATCCTCGCGACCGACATCGCGACCCGGTGGCGCTACAACACCACCGACGTCGACTTCGACGCCACCTACGAGAGCGTCAAGGATACGATGCTCACGACCTTCACCCAGGGTTACTCGAAGGCGCTGCAGCACACGATGTACCAGATGGCCGAGGCGGTCATCAGCAAGCACGACAGCATCGACGAGGTCAAGTTCAGCTGCCCGAACAAGCACCACTTCACCTCCGACCTGAGCTACGCCGGGTTGGACAACCCCAACGAGGTGTTCTACGCCGCTGACCGGCCCTTCGGGCTGATCGAGCTCACCGTGGCGCGCAAGGGCGCTCCCGAGAAGCCGGCCCCGTGGGTCGGCATCGCCGGCTTCTGCTGATCCGGCTGCAGTAGCGAAAACCCTCCACCCCCGCTCGTCAACACCACTGGGAGAACCGATGACCGCCGAGACCAACAAGAACCACAGCCCCGCTCACATCGACCGGGAAGAGCTGGGGGAGTGGTCTGAGTCGTTTGACCAGCTGGTGCGCGAGCGGGGGGTCAAGGGGGCCTCCGCCGTGCTGCGGATGCTGGGTGAGCGCGCAGCGGCATCCGGCATCGACGGCGCCGAGCCTGTCACCACCGACTACGTCAATACCATCCCGGCCGACCAGGAGCCTGACTTCCCGGGCGACGAAGACCTCGAGCGCAAGTACCGACGCCTGTTGCGCTGGAACGCCGCGGTGCTCGTGCACCGTGCCCAGCGCCCCGACATCAGCGTGGGCGGCCACATCTCGACCTATGCCGGCGCCTCGACGCTGTACGAGGTCGGCCTCAACCACTTCTTCCGCGGCCCCGACCACCCGGGCGGGGGCGACCAGGTGTTCTTCCAGGGTCACGCCTCACCGGGCATGTACGCCCGCGCCTACCTCGAGGGCCGGTTGTCAGAGGAGGACCTCGACGGCTTCCGCCAGGAGAAGTCCAAGGCGCCGCACGCCCTGCCGAGCTACCCCCACCCGCGGATGATGCCCGACTTCTGGCAGTTCCCGACGGTGTCGATGGGTATCGGCCCGATGAACGCCATCTACCAGGCGCAGCTCAACCGCTACCTCAGTGGCCGCGGCATCAAGGACACCTCCGACCAGCACGTGTGGGCCTTCCTCGGCGACGGTGAGATGGACGAGCCCGAGTCGCGTGGCCTGCTGCAGCTGGCGGCGAACGACAAGCTCGACAACCTCACCTTCGTGATCAACTGCAACCTGCAGCGGCTCGACGGCCCGGTTCGAGGTAACGGCAAGATCGTCCAAGAGCTCGAGGGCTTCTTCCGAGGCGCCGGCTGGAACGTCGTCAAGGTGCTGTGGGGTCGCGAGTGGGACACCCTGCTCGAGAAGGATGCCGGTCGCGACCTCGTGCGCGTCATGAACGAGACCGTCGACGGTGACTACCAGACCTACAAGGGTGAGTCGGGTGCCTACATCCGTGAGCACTTCTTCGGTCGTTCCGACGCCACGGCCAAGCTCGTCGAAGACCTGACCGACGACCAGATCTGGAACCTCAAGCGCGGCGGGCACGACTACAACAAGGTCTACGCCGCCTACCACGCTGCCACCGTCGGCAACACGACCGGCCGGCCCACCGTGGTGCTGGCCAAGACGGTCAAGGGCTACGGGCTGGGCGCGAACTTCGAGGCGCGCAACGCCACCCACCAGATGAAGAAGCTCACGGCCGCTGACCTCAAGGCCTTCCGCGACCTGCTGCACATCCCGATCAGCGACGAGCAGATCGACGCCGACCCGTACAACGTGCCGTACTACAAGCCGGCCGACGACTCTCCCGAGATCCAGTACCTGCAGGAGCGTCGGCGCGTACTCGGCGGCTACGTGCCGTCGCGCCGCACCACGGGCACCGAGGTCACGGTGCCCGATGTGTCGGCGTTCGCCACGTCGCGCAAGGGATCGGGCAAGCAGATGGCCGCCACCACGATGGCGTTCGTTCGCGTGCTGCGAGACCTCATGCGCGACAAGGGAGTCGGCCACCGCGTCGTGCCGATCATTCCCGATGAGGCGCGTACCTTCGGGATGGACTCGTTCTTCCCGACCGCCAAGATCTACAACCCGGCCGGGCAGAACTACGAGGCCGTCGACCGCGCGCTGTTCCTGAAGTACACCGAGTCGACCAAGGGTCAGATTCTGCACACCGGCATCAACGAGGCCGGCTCGTTCGCCGCCTTCACCGCGGTGGGCACCTCGTACGCCACCCATGGCGAACCGCTGATCCCGGTGTACGTCTTCTACTCGATGTTCGGCTTCCAGCGCACCGGTGACGCGATGTGGGCGGCCATGGACCAGATGGCCCGCGGCTTCATCATCGGCGCCACCGCCGGTCGCACCACCCTGACCGGTGAGGGCCTGCAGCACGCCGACGGCCACTCGCCCATCCTCGCCGCGACCAACCCGGCCATGAAGATCTACGACCCGGCCTACGGCTACGAGATCGCCCACATCGTCGCGGCCGGTCTGGAGCAGATGTACGGGCCCGGCAGCAGCAGCAAGCCAGAGTCGAACGTCATGTACTACATCACCGTCTACAACGAGCCGATGCTCCAGCCGGCCGAGCCCGCCGACGCCGACATCGACGGCATCATTCGCGGGCTGCACCGGGTGGCAACGGGTTCCGGCGACGGCCCGCAATGCCAGCTGATGGGCTCGGGGGTCTCGGTGCCATGGGCACTCGAGGCCGCGAAGCTGCTCGCCAGCGACTGGGGGGTCAGCGCCGACGTGTGGTCGGTCACCTCCTGGGCCGAGCTGCGCCGCGACGGTCTGGCCGCCGAGGAGCACAACTTCCTGCACGCCGACGGCGACCGGCGCACGGCTTACGTGGCCGACAAGCTCAAGGATGCTGTTGGCCCGATCGTCGCGTCGACCGACTTCGCCTCTGAGGTGCCCGACCAGATCCGGCAGTTCGTACCTCATACCTTCGCCACGCTCGGTGCCGACGGTCACGGCTTCTCCGACACCCGCGCTGCGGCCCGTCGTTTCTTCCACATCGACGTGCACTCCATGGTGGTGCGCGCGCTGCAGCTGCTCGCCGACGACGGCTCGGTCGATGCCTCCGTCGCACGTGAGGCTGCTGAGCGCTACCGGCTGCTCGACGTCAACGCCGGCACGACGGGCACGGCGGGCGGCGACTCCTGACCCGCAGACTGATCCGCCGCTTGTTCTTCAGCTGGGCCTGTCTAGGGTGATGGCATGCGAGCTGTCGTCATCGGCGGAACCGGGCACATCGGCAGCTTCCTGCTTCCCCGGCTGGTCCGCGCCGGCCACGAGGTGGTCAGCATCAGCCGGGGGCAGAGCTCGAGCTACCTCGACGACGCTGCCGCCGAGCAGGTGCAGCACGTCACCGCGGACCGGGTCGAGGAGGACCTCGCGGGCGGCTTCGCGACCCGGGTCGCGAAGCTGCAGGCCGATGTCGTCATCGACCTCGTCTGCTTCACGCTCGAGTCAGCTACGGGCCTCGTGGAGGGGCTGCGCGGGAACACCGGGCACCTGATCCACTGCGGCTCGATCTGGCGTCACGGCCCCAGCCTGAAGCTGCCGGTCACCGAGAAGAACGGCGAACCGCCGGTCGGCGAGTACGGCATCGCGAAGGCGGCGATCGCCGCGATGCTGAAGCAGGAGTCCAGCTCGGGGGGCTTGGTCACCACGTCGCTGCACCCGGGTCACATCGTCGGGCCGGGCTGGCATCCCATCGGCCCTCTCGGCAACCTCGACCCGTCGGTGTGGCACCGTCTCTCGGCCGGTCAGCCGGTCGAGATTCCCGGCATCGGCGCTGAGACCATGCACCACGTCCACGCCGACGATGTCGCCCAGGCCTTCGAGGCGGCGATCGGCCATCGTGACGCCGCGGCCGGTGAGGACTTCGACGTCGTCGCCCCCTCCGCTCTCAACGTGCGGGGCTACGGGCAGGCTGCGGCGTCGTGGTTCGGTCAGAGCGCCGAGCTGCGACCGGTCACCTGGGAGGCGTTCCGGGCCGGCACCGCGCGAGAGCACTCGGACTGCAGCTGGGAGCACCTCATGCGCAGCCACTACCTCAGCATCGAGAAGGCACGCACCATGCTCGGGTACACCCCACGCTACGAGCCGGAGGAAGCGGTGCTGGAGTCGGTGCGCTGGCTCATCGACCATCAACAGATCGAGGTCGTGAACCCGCTGACGGTCTAGCCTCGGGTCAGCGGGCGGCGGGAACGTACTCGCGCACGACCCGGGTGCTGGTCACTGACCCGTCGGCGGCGAGCTTGGTGGCGACGACGCGCTTCGGGGCGTTCCCCTTCTCGACCCACTGCTGGATGTCGGTGAGCCAGTCGACGGTGTCCTCGCCCGGGCCGCCGGTGCAGTGGTAGACGCCGGGGAGCAGGAACAGCCGCATGAAGCCCTTGGTCTGAGCGTGACCGCCCGACCGGGCCATGACGTCGCGAACGTAGTCGACCGTGCCTCCAGGGGTGATGAGCGGGTCGGCCCAGCCGTGGTAGATCATCAGCTTGCCTCCCGCGCGCTCGAAGGGCTGGAGGTTCGTGTTGTCGGCGTTGTAGATCCGCGCCATGTAGTCGAGCTTCTTGGCGTCGCGGGCCGGGTCGAAGTCGAACAGGTTGTAGGTCAGGCCGGGGTCGCTGCGGAACGCCAGATAGCGCAGCACCTCCTGGGCGTAGCTGCCGCCACCAGAGAGTGCAGTGTCGGTGCCGATCGAGTACCCGGGCCAGCCCGCCTCTGACCCGCGGGCCAACCCGGCGGGGTAGACCGTGCGGCCACGGCTGTCGACCGGGGGCGCGTAGAAGGCCCGGGCGACCCTGACCTGCTCGGCTGTCAGGCAGGTGGGTTCGTCGGTGCCTGCACACTTCACGACGGCGGGGTCGATTGTGCACCGGTCGGGGTTGGTCACCACACCGTCGAGGCGCCCGTCCTTGCCGTCACATCGCGCCAGGACTGCAGCCGAGAGCACCCTCGCCTTGGCCTGCGTGAGGATGACGGTTCCGTCGGATCGACGGTTCACCGTCTCGAGGTAGCCCTGCGACAGCGTGGCGAGATAGTTCTGGTAGAGCGCGGGAGCGCCCGCGACGATGCCGTCGAAGTCGTGCGGATACCGCTGAGCCTCGGAGAGTGCCTGGCGCCCACCGGTGCTGCACCCCTGGAAGTACGAGTAGGCCGGTTGCGTGCCGTAGAAGCGCTTGGTCAGGGCCTTGCCGGCCTGGGCGGTCACGTGGGGCGAGCGGTAGCCGAAGTCGATCTCGGCAGGTCGGTTGTTCAGGGCCCACGTGCCGTCACCCGAGCCACCGACGTGACCGGTGTCCTCCGCCGCCACGGCGAAGCCGCGCGACAGCGCTTGACCGCACGAGGCGATCGGGACCGCGCCGCAGAAGCCTCCGCAGCCGGTCTGGTAGTACCGGCCGTTCCAGGCCTCGGTCGGCAGGCGCAGGGTGAAGTGGATGCCGGGACTGATCGTGCCGGACAGCTCGCAGAGAGCCGGGTCGGTGCCCGTAGCGGGCACCGTGGTTGCGGCGGTCACCCGGGCCGTGCCGCGCTCCACGTTCACGGTCTGGCCCATCATCGCGCCACAGTCGCGCAGCGCTGCCGATGGCCGGCCCGGATGGGGGGAAGCCGGGCCGGCCTGACCGGCCTGGGTCGGTACCGCGGCTCCCACAGCGACCAGAAGACTCAGCACCGTCGCGAGCACGGCACGGAGGGTGGTCGGTCGAGCGGGCTTCAGGCGGCGCATCTGTGCTCCCAGGCTCCGTTCCCCGGAACATTGACCGGGGACACCCCCACAGTCGAGTGCAGCTGGCAGCTCGCGTCAAGGGGTTGGGGTCGTTGTGGTGCAGGCAGTTTCGTCGCTGTTCCGCCCAGCGAGCCGAATCCGACCGGTCGTACCGTCAGGGGGAACGGGGGCTGGTCAGCCGGCCATCAAGACTCTCGCCGCCGCGGCCAGAGCCCGAGTCGGCGAAGCCACCGGTGCGGTCGGTGACCCCGCCTCGATCATGGCGCCCACCACCTCGTCAGCCATCTCACGTGAGAGCAGACCGCCGACGTTCCCACGGAACTTGGCCACGACCTCATCGACCGTCAACGGGTCGTTCGGGTTGCCTCGCGCGTTTCGCACCTGGCCTCGCCCGCTCCGCCCGTCGCGCAGGCGAAGAGTCACCGTCGCGGGCCGCTCGCGAGGCAGAGCCGCGCTCAGGTCAGACCGCTCGCGCAGAGAGACCCGCCGGGCCAGGGCGGCCACGTGGTCGCGACGGAGCTGTTCCGGCAGGTAGGAGCCGGCATCGAGAACCCCGTCAACCAGCAAGGCTGCCATGGAGTACGGCAGTGAGAAGCGGGCCTGCATGTCGGAACCGATGTCGACCTGAGACAGTGAGGCCGCGAACGCGAAGGTCTCGACCTCGATGCTCTCGACGTCCTCTGCGCGCAGGGGGGAAGGCCGGTGTGGGTCGGGGTGCGTGTCGCGGGAAGGGTCGTGACGCGGCGATGACGACGACGGTGCGAGGTCAGCCACAGCGGCCCGGGCGGCATCGAGCGCCGGGTGGATCCAGCGGGCGCAGGCGTAGGGCTTGAGGTAGCTCTCGAGCAGGGTCCAGCGTTGCCCGAGCCCACCGACGACGAGGTCGAGGTCGAGGTCGGTGCAGACGGCGCCGTCGAAGAGGCGTCGGTAGAGGGAGTCGTCCGTTCGGGCGCCGGCGGCGACCCGGTCAGCGGCACTGGCACCGTAGTAGGCGCCGAGGCCCGTCCACGCGTTGCGAACGGTTCCTCCACGCATGGGTACGTCGAGGGTGGCCGCGAGCGGCAGGTTCGAGCCGAGCAGAAAGGCGTGGCCCAGCAGGTCGGGGGGCAGCTCGCGCAGCAGCCCGGCAGCCACCGCCGCGGCGCCCGGGCCGTGCACACCGTGCGGGTGCAGACCCGGTCTCAGGGATGATGCCCGGCCGCTGCGCATTCCGATCTCGCTCGCGACCGTGAACACCTCGAGCAGTCGCAGGTCGTCGAGGTCGTGGTCGGCTGCCCTGTGCAGCAGCACCGGCAGGACGTGCGGGGCGGGGTGGGCAGTCGGCACCGGAGGCAGCCGGTGACCCTGCGGGTGGAACGAACCTCCGGAGTCGGCGTCGAGCCACGTGGCCGCAGTACCCAGGGTCATCAGGCGCGCGAAAGCGGCTGCCCTGCTTGCGACCTCGGTGTTCGCCAGCGCGGCGCCGAGCTGCTTCACCGGCGGGTAGCGCAGACCGCCCGCCAACGCCCCCAGGGTGTCGAGCAGCAGCAGACTGCTGAAGGCTCGCACGGGTGGGGGCACCTGGGCTAGCCGGGTGCCGGCAGCGAACCTGGAGACGGCATCGCGGATCGGCGCGTTGGCTGCTGAACCGGGCGCGGCGCCGGTGGTCGGAGGGGTGCTCATGCGAGATCACCTCTCTCGGTCGACGTGGGGTCTGGTGGGGGCCGTCGGACCAAGCCGGCTCGCAGCGCGGACCCGAGTGCCTCCAGCCGGTCGAGCACCCCCGGCAGGGCGCCGGCGACGACGATGCCGTCGATGCCGGCTGACGCCAACCCCGCGACCGTGTCTTCGATGGCCGGAGCAGTGTCGATGAGCAGGAAGCGGCGGCGCACCAACCGGCTCGCGTTGTCGTCATCGTCAACGCCTCTGTCATCGCGACTGTCATCGTGAGTGTGATCGCCGTCGTGAATGTTGGTGGCGGTGTGCTGCTGCGCGCCGTGGCGACGGTAGTCGTGGGCCTCGGCCAGTCGTCGCACCGCCGCGACCTGGTCGTCAGCGAGGCCGAACCAGTCGGGGGCGTTGGCCATCCGCATGGCGCACGACCCGAGCAGGGGAGCGGCCGCTTGGGCCGCCGACCGTGGGTCGTCTACGACGAGCGCCCGGATGAAGAGCCACACCTGCGTGCTGGGTTCGGTCTCACGTGCGAGCCGCACCGCGCGCGCCACCGTTGCCTGGTCGACGCCGACATCGAGCAGCACGCCCCCGAGGTCGGCTGCAGTCGCGGTGACGGTGCGGGGGCCTGAGGCCGCACCGAGCAGACGACCCGCGAGCCGGTCGTGCCCTCTCTCGTCGCGGAGCAGCTCACGGAGCGAGCGCATCGCCATGCGGTACTCGGCAAGAGTGGGGGCGGTGATGCCCTCGTTCGCGACAGAGCTCTCACCCCGCCCGACCACGGTGAAGGCCCGACCCGGATGGTGCTGCTCCAGGGTGCGTAGTGCGCCCGCAACCGTCGTGGGGTGTCGCAACCCCAGGCTGGCCACGACCGGTCCGGCCAGGACGGCATCGGTGCCGGCGAGCACCCGCTCGGTCTCGACCCAGCCGTCACGAAAGAGCCGGGGGCTGTCGACGAGGCCGATGCCGTCGAACCCGGCCGTGAGGGCCCGCATCGCCTCCGCGACCGGCTCGCTGTCAGACCAGCGGCGGGCGAGGTTCAGCACGAGGGGTGGAGCGGAAGCGCTCATGACGCACCGACAACCGACGCCACGGTCAGCTCGAAGGTCTCGGCCACGCCGACGACACCGACTGCGTGCAGACAGGTCGCCAGCCAGCCGGCAGCCAGGGTGTGACCGAGCAGGAGGCCGTCATCGTCGGTGGTGCAGGTTGCCGGGTGCACCACGAGGAGGGCTCCCGCCACGTCGACGAGGTCGCGTGCCGCTGTAGAGCTCCCGTCGGGAGAGCCACCCGTCGCGACGAAGGCGCACACCGCCGCGGCCGTGACCCAGCGAGTCAGCCCGGCGACCGCTGTCGGACCTTGCGCCGCCAGCACGATCTGGTCGGCCCGCTCGGCCTCGTTCAGCCCGGCTTCGACTGCAGTGGCGAGCACCGAGGAGTCGCGATCGACGCCGCAGGCAGTCGCAAGCAGCGTCAAGCCATCCAGTAGAGCGACGCGGTCGACCGAGTGCTCGACGACAGGAGCAGCACTGGCCGCACGGTGGATGCGTGACCCGTTCCACAGCAGCGCGGGAAACACTCCGGCTCGGCGGCTCAGCCCCAGCAGGTCGAGACCGTCGGGCATCTCCGTCTCATCGGCAGCGACGGTTCCGAGCTCGTCGGCCCAGGCCGCCAGGTCGCCTGGCACCGGCGCCGACCGCAGGGCGTCGAGCCGGCTGATCGAGTCGGCCACCCTGACGTTCAGCGGGTCACCTCGGTGCTCTCGGTGACGAGGTAGAACCGGAAGTCGGTGCGCCCGCCCGGGCCTCGCTCACTAGGGATCGGGTGCTCGTCGAACCACGCCAGGTAGCTGGCGTAGGCCTGCTCGTCGGCATAGTGCATCTCGGCGATCCGGTAGAACGAGAGGCCTTCCGGCACATCGGCCGAACCACCGGAGGCCTGGCGGACCGGTCGCAGCACCTTGTTGAAGACGATGCGGTCGAGGTGGGGGTTGGCCAGCAGGTCGGGAGCGTGCACGTCGAACAGCCAGGCCTCGTACTCCTCGGGGCTGACCCCCGGCTGGATCTCGTAACCCAGGATGGTCTTGATGCTCATGGTGCTCCTTGTTCGGTTGGTCTGTCGGCGTTCCGGCCCACGCCCGAGGGGTCGATGCGGATGGTCGTCCGCAGCACGGGGTCACCGGCCCGCCAGTCGAACGACTGGGCTCCGGCGCCGAATCCTTCGAGCCGCACGCGGTAGGGGTGCACGCGGATGCCGACGAGGTCGGCCGCCACCTGGTCTCGGTCTCGCGCGGGAGCGCGGTCATCGCCACGAGCCACCTGCTCGGCCCGGGCGCGAGCGTAGGTGTCCCAGGTCCACGCCTCGCCCATGAACTGAGCCTGGCCTCGCACCATCACCGCACGGGCCGGCAGGCGCCCGAGGTCGAAGACGTGAGGACGGTCGTTCGTGGCTCCGGGGGCCGGTGACCCGAGCCAGGCCACGAGCAGCCGGGGGTCGCGGCGAAGCTGTTCGAGACGCCGATGTGATCGGCGTTGCACGAGGTTGACGGCGAAGCCCTCCGCGAGGAAGGCAGTCATCGAACGGCTCACCGGGTAGCCCTGGGCGTCGAGGGTGGCCACCACCGCGAAGCCCGCCTCGTCGCGCACGAACCCCTCGGCGCGAGCCAGCACTGCGGCATCCGGGCGGGTCATCGCGCACCTGCTGCGAAGCGGATCTGCCGTCCGAGACCGCGAGCGTCGCCACCGGTCGCCAGGGCGTGAACCGCGGCCAGCACAGTGTTGCCCGCGGCGCCGAACCTTCCGGTCAACAACCGGGTAGCCTTTTTTTCCAAAGCATCTCGGCCAAATCGATGATCGTCGTCACCACGAGGAAGCCCTGCGGCCGCCTCGTGTCGGGTCCCGTCGAAAAGCTGAACGCGCACCCGTGCCGGCCGCCCGGCCGGGTAACCCGCGTCGAGCGCCGGGTCGTGCACGACGGTGACGCGCGCGGCCAGCTCGCGGACATCGCTGGCGCTGATCCGGTCTGCGGTCAGGTTCGTCTCGTCGAGTCGACCGTCGAGCAGAGCGATGGCGACCGAGGTGGGCACACTGAAGCGCGCGGACAGCTCGGAGTCGGCCAAGGTGTCGAAGACCGCCGCACCGCCGTAGGCGAAGACGACCACCGACTCGACGGTGCTGGCGTGGAGGCCGGCCGTCACGAGGTCGTCGACGACGTCGTTGACCCCGTGCAGATGGGCGCAGGTCGGGTGGGCCTTGACGTAACCGTGGAGCACCTCGAAGCGCGGCCAGGCGCCGTCTACGGCCTCCAGCGCTGCTGGGTTCCACACGGCCGCGGCCACAGCGGCGAGATGGCGTTCGAAGGTTCCCGGTGCTGGCTCCAGCCCGGCTACCGCTGCGATGCCCTGCTCGGCCCCGAGCTGCACCGACGAGCCGAGGAAGGTGTGCGACCCGGAGTGGCCGGCGAAGACGGTTGCCGCATCCGTGAGCAGCACTGCGCCCGCGGCAAGCTCGAGGGCTCGCGACGCAGCCGATGCGTCTCCGGGGGCCAGCAGCCGGGCCGTTCCGGCAGCCGCGGCGACCTGCCCCCAGGTGCCGATGTCGTGCACTCCGGTCGGGGTGCCGCCCATGGCCATCCCGACCCGGACCCCCGCCTCGTACCCGGCGAGCACGGCCGAGAGCACCTCGGAGCCGTCTGCCCCGGTTCGCTCGGCGAGGGCCAGCACAGCGGGCACGACATGGGATGCCGGGTGGCCGCGTGCGAGTCGGTGCCCGTCCTGAAGCTGGTCGGCCGCCGCCGCCGTGGCGTTCAGCAGCATCGCGGTGGACGCCGGCCATGAGGCGGTCGAGCCCAGCACCGAGGCGCCACCGTCGATGTCCGCGGTTCCGGCTGCGTTGCCGGCCGAGCGGCTGGTCGGGGTGTCGCCGAGGAGCCGGCCGTGCAGCTCGGTGAGACGGCGCAGCTCGGGTCGACCCGACCCGAGGGCCGCCACCGCGACGCAGTCAGCGACCAGGTCGACGACCTGGTCACGAACGGGCCCTGGGGCGTGCGTCCAGGAGGTCGTGGCCACGGCTCGGGCCAGGCCGTCAATGCTCACGTCGTCACCCCTGGCCGGCCCCGGCGACCAGGTTCATCAGCCGGCTGACGTCGGGAGCGGAGGGCAGGTCGAGGCCGGCGACGGCGACGGCAGCAGCCGCGTCGGCGCCGAGCGACCGTGAGGCGTTCAGGCGCAACTTGGTCGCGAGCTCCTCGGTGGTCAGGGGGTTTCCGGGCCCGCCACGGTTGACGTCGACCCGAACCTCGTGGCGGGTGCCGTCGGTCGTGGTGACGCGGAGCACTGCGGGGAACTGGTGCGGAAAGATCTCGTCGCACCGAGCATCCGGAACACATCTCACCAGGGCGGCCAGGGCCAGTCGCTGCTCGTCGAGGGCGGCCTCGTCGGTGAAGTCGTCATGGAAGACGCCGAGGCCGGCACCACCGACCAGTGCAGCGGCCACGGTGTAGGGGCCGCTGAACGCAGCGTGGTAGCCCGACCGCGGGTGCGCCTTCTCCTCCGGAGGCTGGGCGATGGTTCGCAGCACGGCCGTCGGGGCTCCGAGCTCGATCGCCACGATGTCGGCGGGGTCGACTCCACGCGCCCGCATCTCGAGGGCGGCGTCGATGCCGGCGTGGGTGAAGTGGTTGCAGGGGTAGGGCTTGAAGAAGATGCCGGGCAGCTCCCAGCGTTCGCCGAGGTCGGCGGTGACCGCAGCGACGTCGGCCCGGTCGCCACAGAAGGCGTGGAGGAAGCCGAACCGTCCCTCGATCACCGTGGGTGGCCCGGTCAGCCCATGGGCGGCGAGATCGGCTGCGACGACCCCCGCGTGAGCGGCCCAGCCACAGTGCACCCGCTTGACCGTGCCACCAGTGCGGTTCGCCTCGAGCAGGCCCGAACCCATCGAGGCCGCGATGCCCGCCGCGTGCGCGATGCCGTCGGCGTCGAGGCCGGTCACCATGGCTGCCGCGACAGCCGCACCGACAGCACCGCAGATGGAGGTGGCGTGTTGACCCCGTTCGAAGAACTCCGAGTTGCCGAGCGACTCGTCGTAGCCCCCCATCCCGAGGCGCACGGTCACCTCGATACCGACTCCTGCGGCGTCGAGCAGGGCGGCTCCGGAGGCGCCCGTGGCCTCGGCGACGGCGAGGGCGGCGGGAATGACACTCGATGAGGGGTGCAGCACCGAGGGCAGGTGCGTGTCGTCGAAGTCGAGCGAGTGTGCCAGCGTGCCGTTGACCAGGGCGGCAGCCGCAGCAGGAACCTTGAGCCCGGTGCCGATCGCCGTCGCGTCGGTGGGGCCGCCCCACCCGCGCACGACCGCCGTCACCGCCGAGGCGGAGGTCTCACCCCCCGCCGCGAGCGAGTTGCCCACCAGGTCGAGCACGCGCCGGGCCACGTCGTCTCGCAGCCCCGCCGGCAGCCCGTCGCGACGGGTGACGACAGCGAGGTCGGCCAGCTGCTGGACGACGGTGCGGACCGACGCCTCGGGCGGGTTCACGCGGAGACCGCCGCGAACGGGCGAACCGGGGATCCGGTTCCACCGACGATGCGCAGGGGGGCCATCACGAACGTGAACTCGGTGAGACCGGCGGCGGCGGCGTCCTCCAGAGCCAGGTGCTCGATGATGAAGATCCCGTGCTGCACGAGCAGGATGCGGTGCACGGGCAGAACGCTGTGGCCGGTTCCCGGCGGGATCTGTTCGTAGGCCGTGGTGTCGGTGCCGGTGGCGACGATCCCGGCCTCCGCCAGCCAGCGGGCCCCGTCGGGCGTCACCCCGGGAACCCCCTTCTCCTTGCTCAGATAACGCGTGGCGTCGCCGAAGTGACGAGACCAGCCCGTACGCACGAGGGCGACGTCGCCTTTGCGCAGTGGGGTGCCGGCGCGGTCGAGGGCGGCCTGGAGGTCGTCGGCCCCCACGCCGTGGGCGGGGTCGAGCACGTCGACCCCTCGGGCCGCGGCCACGTCGAGCAGTACGCCTCGATGGAGGAACGCCGGGGTGTGCTCGGCCCCGAGCTCACGAAAGGTTCCACCCACCTGGGCGGCGGCGGCGTCGACGTCACCGTGCATGAGGCCCTCGTGGCTGACGTGGGCGAGGGCATCGACGTGCGTGCCGACGTGGCCCCCGGTGACGATGATCTCGTTGGCCGCCGAGCCGCCGTCGGGTCGAACCATGTCGCCGTGCCGACGGATGAGGGTCATCCGGAACCCGGGATGGTTCGGAGAACACGGCATGCCCGTGAAGAAGGGCTGACCCAGCTCGACGATCGAGACGCCGGCGCTCACCGCTGCGAGCAGCGCGTCTGTGCCGGTCTGCGTGTTCTGGCTCATCAGTGGCCTCCCGATTCGGTGGTGGTGACGTGGGTGGGTACTCGGTCGAGCACGACCCGGGCGCGGGCCACGACCGCGCCGTCGATGAAGCGGCCGCCGGCGTCGAGCACCGCGACCTCGCCGTCGGCCTCGGCCCGGGCCGCAGTCGCGACGATCGCGCGGGCGGCGCTCACGGCATCCGGGCTGGGGGTGAAGACGTCGTGCACGACCTGTAGCTGGGCCGGGTGCACGACCGAGCGTCCGAAGAAGCCCGCAGCGAGACCGGCTTGGCTGGAGGCGCGGAGACCCTCGAGGTCGGCCACGTCGGTCCAGACGCTCTGCACCGGTGAGGCGAGGCCGGCCGCTCGCGACGCCACCACGACCGCCCCCCGGGCCCAGTCGAGGCCGCTGGGTGAACCGACCAACAGGTCGGCGGCGAGGTCGGCCTCGCCCAGCCCCAGCCCGACGACCCGCTCGTGCGCGGCAGCCAGGTCGGCGGCACGTGACAACCCTCGGGCAGTCTCGAGCAGCAGCTGTAGGGGCAGGCCGGTGGTCTGCGCCACCCACCGCACCACCGCGGCTTCCTCCGAACGGGGGAGGCGGAGCCCGTCGACACCGGAGTGCGCCATCGCCTCCACATCGGCTCGGCCCAGGGTGTCGATGGGGGGGTTCACCCGTACCCACACCTGGGGGCCCGCGGGGTCGCGGCGGGTTAGGGCCGAGAGCGCGTGGTCGCGCGCTTCGTGCTTGCGGCCGGCGGGCACGGCATCCTCGAGGTCGATGACCACGGCATCGGCCACCGACGCGAGGGCCTTGGCGAGGCGGTCGGGGCGATGGCCGGGAACGTACAGCCACGAGCGGGGGGCGCTCACACGACCCCCTTGCGGCGCAGCTCGGCCAGCTCGTCGGCTGCGACGCCGATCTCACCGAGCACCTCGGCGGTGTGCTGACCGAGCGACGGGCCCGCCGAGGTGATGGCACCAGGAGTCTCCGACAGGCGGAAGAGAACGTTCTGCATGAGCACGGAGCCCAGCTCGGGGTCGGGCACGCGCACGAGAGTGCCGAGTGCTGCGAACTGCGGATCGGCCACCACGTCG
>JBBSTU010000059.1:0-19691 GCA_038235595.1 Actinomycetales bacterium
AAGTGGCCACTCGACGGTACGAAAGTGGCCACTCGACTGGGGAGGTGGGGCGTGGGCGGAAACAACGACCGACGTTGCGTCGTTGAGCGGTCATGGGAGTGCCACCGCCTCGTGACCACGAGACAGCGCCGGGTGCACCCGCGCGTCTCGGACGCCGCGGCGTGCTGTCGCTCGGCGCCCTGGGAGCACTCGGGCTGGTGGGTGGGGGCTACGCCCTGACGGCGGCCGGCCGGCCCGACCACCCTGTGACGATGACCCGAGAGACCCGGTCTCGCCCCGAGGTGACCGGGCGCGCCAAGCTCACCGCTCGAGCGAGCATCGGGCCCGCCCGACACCGCTACGAGGTGAACGGCCTGGTCACCCCCTACTACGCCACCGGCGAGATGGTCGAGCGCCTCGAGACGTGGCTGACGCTGCACCGACAGCACACCGGGCAGGCGCCCGACCGGGTCTCCACCTACGGTGCCTGGACCCGCGGCGACGGGACGTCATGGCACCACTCCGGTGAGGCGATCGACATCGCCGCCCTGCGCCGCGGCGGTCAAGACCTTGCGTCGGCCCGTTACGACCGTTGGCGCGACGACACCGCATCCGAGGTGCGGGGTCGGTTGCGCACCTACTGGCAGCTCGCGGCGGGGCTGCACCTGCAGTTCGCCGACGTGCTGACCTACCTCTACGACGACCGCCACGCGAACCACATCCACGTCGACACCGGTCGGTTCGGCCCGTCGGGCGCGCCACGGTTGATCGAGCGCTCACGGGTTCAGACGCAGGCACTGCAGGCCATGTGCGTGCACGTGTGGGGCCGGCGCGATGTGCAGATCACCGGGGATCTCGACAGCGCGACTCGTGACACGACGACCGCTATCCTTCGCGAACACGGAGGCAGGGGCGAGATCACCGACGGTGTCGAGGCGTGGCGGGCCTTCCTCGTCGCCACGATGCGTGAGGCCCGTGACGCCTGAAGGGCGCGGCGGCATCCGGCCGTAGGATCAAGACCATGGCCAGGCGCGTGCTCACCCCTCAGTCGGAGGACTTTCCCCGGTGGTACCAGGAGGTCGTGGCCAAGGCCGAGCTCGCTGACAACGGCCCGGCGCGGGGCACCATGGTCATCCGCCCGTACGGGTACTCGATCTGGGAGCGCATGCAGGCCGACCTCGACCGGCGCATCAAGGGGGCCGGGGCCAAGAACGCCTACTTCCCCCTCCTCATCCCGCAGAGCTACCTGCGCCGAGAGGCTGACCACGTCGAGGGTTTCAGTCCCGAGCTGGCGGTGGTGACCCACGCCGGGGGGCAGCAGCTCGAGGAGCCGCTGGTCGTGCGCCCGACGTCAGAGACCGTCATCGGCGAGTACCTGGCCAAGTGGACGCAGAGCTACCGCGACCTGCCGCTGCTGCTCAACCAGTGGGCCAACGTCGTGCGGTGGGAGCTGCGGCCGCGGATCTTTCTGCGCACCACCGAGTTCCTCTGGCAGGAGGGGCACACGGCGCACGCGACCGCCGAGGACGCCCGCCGGTACGCCAGCCTGATCCACGAGCAGGTCTACGCCGAGTTCATGCGCGAAATGCTCGCGCTCCCAGTGGTGCTGGGGCGAAAGACGCCTCGGGAACGGTTCGCCGGCGCCACCAACACCCTGACCCTGGAAGCGATGATGCGCGACGGCAAGGCGCTGCAGATGGGCACCAGCCACGACCTCGGCCAGAACTTCGCCAAGGCCTTCAACATCAGCTACCTCTCAGAGGCTGGGCAGCAGGAGCTGGCCTGGACCACCTCGTGGGGCGCCTCGACCCGGATGATGGGCGGGCTGATCATGGCCCACGGCGACGACCACGGGCTGCGCGTGCCGCCTCGGCTGGCTCCGGTGCAGGTGCTCGTCATGGTCGTCAAGGACGGCGAGGGAGTCCGGCTTGCGGCCCGTCGGGTGGTCGACGACCTGCTCGCGGCCGGCATCCGGGCTGAGCTCGACGCGCGGGTGGAGACCGCCTTCGGCCGCCGTGCCGTCGACGCCGAGCTGAAGGGCATCCCGCTGCGGGTCGAGATCGGGCCGCGCGACCTGGAGCAGGGGTCGGTGACGGTGGCACGACGCATCGGCGGCGACAAAGCGCCCGTCGCTGTCGGCGGGATCGTCGACTATGCGACCGCCGCGCTCGACCACGACCAGCTGGCCCTCTACGCCGCCGCGTTGGCCCACCGGGAAGCGCATACCGCCGCAGTGGGCAGCATCGCCGAAGCGACGGAGGCCGCGGGTTCGGGCTGGGCGGTCATCCCGTGGGCGACCCTCGGGCCTGAGGGAGAGTCGCAGCTGGCCGAGTCGGCGATCACGGTGCGTTGCCTGACGATGCCCGACGGTTCGGTGCCGGGTTCCGACGACGACCCCGGCGTGATGGCTGTGGTGGGCAGGGCCTACTGACGTGACCGACTCGTCCGCGCGCCGCTCGACGGGCCAGACCCAGCCCGACGTGCTCACCCCGCTGCTGCGCCAGCGCGAGAGCACCATGGTCTACGACCCCACCCACGTGCTCGCTCCCGGTGCGCTCAGGGCGATCCTCGAGGCGGCGAGGTGGGCGCCGTCGGCGGGCAACTCCCAGCCGTGGTCGTTCATCGTGGGGCTGCGCGGTGACGCCACCCATGCCGCCATCGTCGATCTGCTCTCCACCGCCAACCAGGCGTGGGCCCCGGCCGCCTCGGCCATCCTGCTGACCCTCCACCAGGCCGCGACCGACGAGGACCACGAGGTCTCCTACAGCGACTACGCCATGTTCGACCTCGGTCAGGCGGTTGCCCACCTGACCGTCCAGGCGCGCTCCATGGGCCTGCAGGTGCGCCAGTTCGGAGGGTTCGACCACGCCGGCGCGGCGGCCCGGTTCGCGGTGCCCGCCCACTGGGCCGTGACGACGGGAATCGCCCTGGGGCTGCCCGGTACCCGTGGCGAGGAGTGGAGCCTGCCCGGCTGGGTACAGGCCAGATCGCGGATGCCGCGCTCGCGCCTGCCGCTCGAACGTTTCGTCCACTCAGGCGAGTTCGGCCACCCCGCCGACTTTCTCGGCTGACCCGGGGCCGACCGGCTCACCAGCGCGAGGTCGCCGCCGCCATCAGGTCACCGAAGAGCAGACCGGTGTCGACCTCGAACCCGCGCCGGGTGAACCAGTCGCCCATGTTGCGAGCGTCCCGCTCGAGAAACTCCGCCCCGTGCGGGTTGCCGATGACGTCGACGATCTGCGGCCAGTCGATGATGACGAGGTGGGGGTCGGCGCCCTCGCCGGCCAGCAGCACGTTGTAGGGCGAGAGGTCGCCGTGCGCCCAGCCGAGCTCGGCCAGCGTCATCATCGTGGTGCGCAGCTGCTCGAACAGCTCGGGCAGCAGCGCCGGGTCGGGGCGGGTCTGCACGAGGCGCGGTGCGGCCCTGCCGTCGGCGTCACCGATGAACTCCATCAGCATCTCGTCGTCGGAGAGCTGTACGGGATAGGGCACGGGCAGGCCCTTCTGCCAGAGCACGCCGAGCGTCGAGAACTCGGTCAAGGCCCACTGGCCGCTGATGAGCGTCTTGCCGTAGGTCGTTCTGGTGCGCATGGCGCGCATCTCGCGCGACTTGCGCACCCGGCGGCCCTCGAGGTAGCCGGCGTCACGGTGGAACATCCGGTTCTCGCTGGCGCGGTAGCGCTTGCCCGCCATGACCACGTCACGGTCAGGCGCTCCCGGCAGCCAGCGGCGCACCAGATGGACGTCGGCCTCCTTGCCGGTCTTGAGCACGCCGAGATCGGCCTCGACGGCGCCGAGGTCGGTGATGACCCAGTCGGGTCGCGGCTTGGGCCCGTGCGAGGCGCCGTCCCAGCTCGACCAGCGGTCGCCCTCAGGTGGGGCTTCGGGGTCGGTGTCGGCGGCGTAGGCGTCGTCAGGGTAGCGACGCTCGGCGGCGAGGCCGGCGCCGAAACGGTCGATCAGCGAGGCTTCGTGCCCCGCGATGTTGCCAAGTTCATTGGAAGACAAGAGAACTCCAAGGTAGAGGTGATGTGGGCCGACGTGGCCTGAACCGTGATGGACATGTCACCCTCCTTGGGTCGTGCGGTGGCCGGATGCCGCTGCGTCTGCCACGAGGTTGTCGGATGCCGCACGTGCGCGCAACCGATTAACGGTCTGCGGTCACGAAGTTCCCGATTCGGTATCAGCCCCCCCGCCGGGCCTCTACCTTGAAACAGGAGCGCTCGTTCGTTCGAGGGAGTCACGGATGCCGTCCACGTCGTTTGCCGGTGGGGCCCTCCGCGTTCGCACGCCCGCTTCCTACGACGCCACGAAGGCCCCCGACGTCGGTGAACGAGGGCTGCCGGGTGAGCCGGGCTACGAGACGGCCGTGAGCAAGGACGCGTTGTTGACCGTGCTGGCTGACGACGACCTCGTGGTCGTCGACCGTGTCGACCTCACACCACGCGCGGAGCGTGGGCTCGACGGCGTTGATGCTTCCGTCGATGCTTCCGTCGGCGCGACCCGTGGCGACACGGTGGCGCTCGAGGTCGACGTCCAGCCCGGTGAGGACGCGGTCGTGCTGCTCGAACGCAACGGCGTGTACTCGTGGCACCTGCCCACCAACCCCATCGGCGGCACCCGCACCCGAGGGCTGGAGCCGCGCACCGCAACCTTCGAGATCGATGTGCGGCCGTCCCGCTCGACGCGAGCCCGCCCGACGCGAGGGGGGCGGCCGTCTCCCGGGGGGGCCGTCGACGCGGGCCACCGCGACAGGGGGCTGCTCGGCCATCTCGTCGAGGGCGCGCTGCAGGCGATCGTCTTCCGGTTCGTGGCGCCCGCAGTGCTCGACAAGGTGGTCGACACGCTGGAGCAGAACGTCCGCACGGGTCTCGTGCACCTCGCCGGAGAGCAGCTGAGCCAGTGGCAGCCCTTCGAGACGCTGGACGAGCTGCACCTGCCGACCGACCGCCCGACCCGCATCCTGCTCTTCGTGCACGGCACGTTCAGCTCGACCGTCGGAGGCTTCGGCGCCCTAGCCCTCGGCGTGGCGGGGCAGGTCTTTCTCGCCAATGCCGTGCACTCCTACGACGCGGTGATCGGCTACGACCACAAGACCCTCAGCCTCGACCCACGGCAGAACGCGACCGACCTGCTCGAGCGGCTGTCGAAGCACCCGGCGTCCGCCGGGGTCACCATCGACATCATCACCCACAGCCGCGGCGGGCTGACGACCCGCGCCTTCGTCGAGGAGGTTCTACCCCCGTCGAGCTGGACGGCCGTCGTCGACAAGATCGTGTTCGTCGCCGCCACGAACGGGGGGACGCATCTGGCCGACCCCGAGCGGTGGGGCGATCTCGTCGACCTCTACACCAACCTCGGCGCCGTGGCGGCGCGAGGGCTGGCCCTCCTCCCCGGAGCGGCGCCCGTGGTGGCGGTGGTCGGGGGGGCGCTCAGGGGCATCGCGGCTTTCGTGAAGTACCTCGTGTCGTACGCCGCGCAGGGTCACGAGGTGCCGGGTCTCGCCGCGATGATGCCGAAGAGCCCGTTCGTCAAGACGATCAATGCTGTTCAGCCCGGGCAGCCGACCAGTGGCACCCACTGGTTCGTTGTCTCGTCGAACTTCCACGTCACGCTCTTCGACGACAGCCACCGCCCGCCGGAGTTTCCTCGTGAGCTGGCCGTGAAGCTTGCCGAGGGGTTCATCGACCAGCTGTTCAAGGGCGACAACGACCTCGTCGTCGACAAGGCCTCGATGAGCGCCATCGGCCTGCCCGGTGACCACTATGTCGCCGACACCCTCGACTTCGGCACGAACGACGAGGTCTACCACGGCAACTACTTCTCGCAGCCGCGGTTCCTCGACGCCCTCAGCCGCTGGTTGGGGCAGGGCCTGGGCGCAGCGGCAGAGCCCGGAGCCGAGCTCGAGGCCGAGTCCGGCGCCGAGTCCGGTGCCGAGCCTGAAGTTGAGGCCGAGGTCGGAGACGACGAGCACGACAGGGGTATCGACATGGTCGACCCGGTGCTCCCGCGTCCGTCCCCGATGGCTCCTCCGGGCGCGCCCCCGCCCCCATCGCATCCCTCCCTCCCGCAGCCGGGACGAGGAGGGACCCGCCCCGTTCCGGTCCCGCCGGCGGGGGGGCCGGCCGAGCCGACCGACGGCGGTCAGGGTGAGCAAGGGCAGCCAGAAGCGGCAACGCCCGCGCAGCTCGCCGCCGAGATGCCGTGCACCGTGACCCCCGCTGTGGCGTTCACGGTGCGGGTGCGTCTGTCGCGCAAAGCGATCGCTGCATCCGAAGACACCAGTCACGTTGCTGAGAACGTGGCGGTGGTTGCCGACCGGCCACTGACCGTGCAGGTCATCGGCAAGGTGAACGTGCAGATGAGTAGTCTCGAGCCCGACGTCTTCACCCTGCCTGCCGGGGGCGGCATCTCCGAGCTGCAGTTCGTGGGCACGGCGCTGGCCGCGGGCCCGGTCGTGCTCACCGTGGTCGTGCGGCAGGGCCGGGTGCCGATCGCCACGATCGCGCTGCACGCCGATGCGATGGCGAAGCGTCCGAAGACCGCCTTCGGCGCCGTGTCGCCGCTGGCCGACGCTGTCGTGCACACCGGCATCGACGCGCCCGAGCTCGAGGGGCTGCCGTGCATCGACATCGTCGAGCGCCTGCTGCCCGGCTGCCAGATCGTCTACCAGTACGCCGTTCGCGTGGTCAGCGGCGAACCGGCGCGCATCTTCGAGTCGCTGCCGATGGCCGACCGTGACGTCAAGGTGGCCCAGGCGCTCGACCAGGTCGACGCGACCGTGCGCGCCACGGCCGACAGCCCCGCCGAGCAGCTGGCCGCCCTCCAGGACATCGGTGCCACGCTCTTTCGGCAGTTCTTCCAGCGTGACCTGCAGTCCTACCTCTGGGAGCACCGCGACGAGCTGGGCGACCTCATCGTCTACGCCGACGAGCCTTACGTGCCGTGGGAGCTCGTGCATCTGCGACCGCCCACCGGGCCCCGGCAGAAGGCGCCACGTTTTCTGGCCGAGGGCGGCCTCGTGCGTTGGCAGCTGGGCAGCTTCCCGCCCCGGCAGATTCGCGTTCGGCAGGGGCGAGCCCGCTCGATCTGCCCCGTCTACGCCGACCCGAGCCTGAGCAACCAGCAGGGCCAGGAGGAGGAGGCCTTCCTGCAGGCCAGCTTCGGGGCCAAAGCGGTCACCGCGACCCCGGCCGGCGTGCGAGACCTGCTGCGGGGAGGTCGCTTCGACCTGCTGCACTTCACCGGTCACGGAGCGGCGAGCAGCACCGACATCGCTGACGCCCGAGTGCTGCTCAAGGGTCGCCTCCGCGGCAGCACGGTTGAGCAGCAGTACCTCGCTGCCGTCACGGTCAGTGAGAACGCCCGCCCCGCTAACGGCCCCGGCCCGCTCGTGGTGTTCAACGCCTGCCAGACCGGCCGCACGGGTGAGCTGTTCACCACGGTCGGCGGCTTCGCCAAGGCCTTTCTCGATGCTGGCGCCTCGGCGTTCGTGTCGTGCCTCTGGTCGGTGCACGAGCAACCCGCCCGGGTCTTCGTCGAGAAGCTCTACGAGCGGCTGCTCGCGGGCGACCCCATGTCGGTCGCGAGCATCGCGGCGCGCAGCGCCGCCCGAGACGCGGGCGACCCCACCTGGCTGGCCTACGTCGTCTACGCGAGGCCGGATGCCGTGCTCGAACGGGCGTGACCGGCATCCGCACCACCACCCGACAGACCATCACCCGAAAGACCATCACCCGAAAGACCGTCACCCGAAAGACCGTCACCCCAAAGACCGTCACCCCAAAGACCGTCACCCCAAAGACCGCGACACGAAGGGAAAGTGACATGGCTCGACGAGCAGTCTGTGTCGGAATCAACGAGTTCGCCACGCTACCGATGAGCAGCTGGCTCAGTGGCTGCGTCAACGACGCCCACGACATCGCGGAGGCCTTGCGCACCTACGGTTTCACGAGGTCGGCCACCACGGTGCTGTGCGACTCCGACGCGACCAAGCCGGCGGTGATGACGGCGTTGGCCACGATGGTCGAAGCCGCCAAACCGGGCGACCACCTGGTGTTCAGCTTCTCGAGCCACGGCACCCAGGTGCCCAACGAGCCGGGAGGTGACGACGAGCCCGACGGCCTCGACGAGGCGTTCGCGTGCCACGAGATCGCTCGGTCGGGCGACCAGTGGAGCCGCGACACCATCATCGTCGACGACGAGCTGCACGATCTGTTCGGGGGCGTGCCCAAGGGCGTGCTGCTCGAGGTGATCCTCGACACGTGTCACAGCGGCACGGGCCTGAAGGACCTCGACGACGTCATGCAGGCCGCACTGCTCGGTCGGCGCCCTCGCTACCTACCGCCCCCGACCGTCAAGGGGCTCGGTCGCGTGCGTGAGATCCGGGCCAGCACGCCATCCCGAACGGTCGATCGAAAGGCGCTCGTCGAGCTGACGAAGTCTCGGGGCCGCGCCACCGGCAAGCCAGTGCTGTACGCCGCCTGTCGACCGGCGCAGACCGCCGCCGACGCCACGTTCGACGGTCGTTCGAACGGCGCGTTCACCTACCACCTCCTCGGCGCCCTGCGCGAACGCCCCGACAGCAGCCGAAGCGAGCTGCACACTGCGGTCACCGCTCGGCTCAAGAGCGGCGACTTCGACCAGCGGTCGACGCTCGAGGGCCCGGTGGCCGCCCGGAAGGTAGGTTTCGGCCAGCTCTGGTGACCAGCGCCACAGGTGTCCACCCTCACACGTGGGGTCGCCCACCTGCGCGTCACGGCGGCGGCATACTCGAGTCGACTTCTGGATTCATTTCCCCGGAGCCTCACCCGGCTCCACTCGACTCATTGGCGGCGATGACGCGTGTCCCGACTGCAGCAGACCGACGGCCTGACCGACGAGCAGACCGAGCTGGTCAAGCTGGTTCGCGAGTTTGTCGACGAACAGATCATCCCCGTGGCGACCGAGCTCGAGCACCGTGACGAGTACCCGCAGGCGATCGTCGACCAGATGAAGCAGATGGGCATCTTCGGCCTGATGATCCCGGAGGAGTACGGCGGTCTGGGGGAGTCCCTGCTGACCTACGCGCTCTGTGTCGAGGAGATCGCGCGCGGGTGGATGAGCGTCAGCGGCATCATCAACACCCACTTCATCGTCGCCTACTTGATCATCCAGCACGGCACCGACGAGCAGAAGCGCCACTACCTGCCCAAGATGGCGACCGGTGAGATTCGCGGCGCCTTCTCGATGAGCGAGCCCGGGTGCGGCTCCGACGTGAGCGCCATCAAGACCAAGGCCGTGCGCGACGGTGACAGCGACGACTGGAGCATCACCGGCCAGAAGATGTGGCTGACCAACGGCGGCTCGGCCAACCTCGTCGCGGTGCTCGTCAAGACCGACACCGGAGCCGACTCGGTCTACCGGAACATGTCGACCTTCCTCATCGACAAGACCTCCGGTTTCGGTGAGACCGCCCAGGGGGTTACCGTTCCGGGCAAGATCGAGAAGATGGGCTACAAGGGCGTCGACACGACCGAGCTCATTCTCGACAACCACCAGACCAGCACCGCTCAGATTCTGGGCGGCGAGCCCGGCAAGGGCTTCTACCAGATGATGGACGGCGTCGAGGTCGGCCGGGTCAACGTGGCGGCCCGTGGCTGCGGCGTGGCCCTGCGCGCTTTCGAGCTCGGCGTGGCCTACGCGCAGCAGCGCGAGACCTTCGGCAAGAAGATCGTCGAGCACCAGGCCGTGCTCTTCCGCCTCGCCGACATGGCGGTCAAGGTCGAGGCGGGCCACGAGCTGATGGTCAAGGCGGCCCGCAAGAAGGACTCCGGCGAGCGCAACGACCTCGAGGCCGGCATGGCGAAGTACCTGGCGTCGGAGTACTGCTCGCAGGTCGTCGAAGACAGCTTCCGCATCCACGGTGGCTACGGCTACTCCAAGGAGTACGAGATTGAACGCCTCTACCGCGAGGCACCCATGCTGCTCATCGGCGAGGGGACGGCCGACATCCAACGGATGATCATCGGTCGACGGCTGGTCGAGGACTACCGCCTCAAGCAGTGACGCGACGCGCCGACGTGGCGCCGCCTGGTTCGGGGAACTCCGGCCCCAGTGAGAGAATGGGGTCATGAGCCTGCAACCGAAGGGTCCTGGACGTCCCGGCTTCCCGACGCTGTCTCTCGAGTACCCCATGTCGTTGGGTACGTTCGAGAAGTACCTCGATGCCCAGAAGGCCGTCGACACGCTCTCGGACCAGCAGTTCCCGGTCGAGAACTGCCTCATCGTGGGCACCGACCTCAAGCAGCTCGAACGGGTCACGGCCCGCCTGACCTGGGGCCGGGTGGCCCTCGGCGGCGCCCTGTCGGGTCTGTGGCTGGGCCTCTTCGTGGGCCTGATCATCTCGCTCTTCGCCGGCGGTACGAACCCGTTCTCGTTGCTGATCTACACCTGCCTCTACGGCCTCGCCTTCGGGCTGGTCTGGTCGCTCGTGGGCTATGCCTTCACCCGTGGCGCGCGTGACTTCTCGTCGGTGAGCCAGGTCGTGGCGACCAAGTACGAGGTGTTCGTCGAGCACAAGTTCGCCCAGCAGGGCCGGTCGCTGCTGGCCGAGGCCGGCATCGTCACCACGCCGGTCCAGCACTGGAGTGCCTCTCCGGCCTCTGAGACCTCATCTGCGCCGTCGACCTCGTCGAGCACGTCTACCTCGGGCCCGAACCAGCCCCCCGGCGACCCGCAGGCCTGACCGGGCCCGAGACCGCAACGATTCTCTCCTCTCGGGTGTCTTCCAGAGGGAAGAATCGACACGGAGGTCTCGTCATGCACCCTGGCCGGCGAAACGGCATCACGCTCACGAGCCTGCTCGCCGTCGGCGCGCTCGCGCTTTCCGCCTGCGGCGTCGAGACGCCGCCCGGGCCAGGTGGCGCGAACCCGTCGCAGCCCGAACCGGCACCCGCCACGACTCGTGCGGTCGCCACCGTCCAGACCTTGCCCGACGGCGGCCTGGGGTGCCCCGCCACGATCACCGACCCCGCCGGCCTCACCGTGCCGCAGCCTCCTAGCGGCATCGACGGCGCCGCACGGCTCCTGCCTGACCGCCCACCGACGTCGATGGTCGTGTGCGCCTACCCCGTGCTCGACCTCAGGCTCGGCACCGGCGACACCTCGCCTCCGTCGCTGGGGCCCCCCTTCCGGATCGCGCGTCGCATCGTGCCCACGCCAACACAGCGGGCCGAAATCACCGACCTGCTGGCGTGGGCCCCCCGGGGCGGCGGCCCCCCCGGGCCCTGCACGTTGATGATCAGGAACGAGTCGGTCTACCTCGTCGGCGCCCTGTACGGCGCAGACTCGACGGCCGCCGTTTGGGTGGCGGCGAAGTCTGACGCCAACGTCTGCTCCCCGGCCACGAACGGTGAGTTCGTGGCCCGTAACGGGGTGGGCAATGTCGTTGAGTCGATCGTCAACGGGCCCGGTACGGACCCGCTGCCAAGCACGGACTCGGTGTGCTCAGCCTCGCTGGGCCGACTCGGCGATGACCGCTCGCTGGCCCCTCAGGGTGCACCACGCGTGACGGTCTGCCGCCCGGGGCGCAACAGCCAGATACCGACGGCACTCGACGCCGACCAGAGCGCCAAGGTCGTGGCGGCCCTGCGCGCGCTGTCGACCTCACCCAGCACGCACGTCTGCTCCCCGGCCGACGGAGCCCAGAACAGCCGGCAGCGCGCCTTCCGCCTGGTGTTGCGATACCCCACCGGCCCGCCCGCTGAGGTCGACGTGGATCCCGGATGTCGCCCTGAGGTGATTGGCTCCGGTCTACAGGCTGACGACGCCTCCGGTGTGGTGAAGCTGATCGACCAGTGGAGCAAGCCGCTGCCCTACCTCGACCCGAACGGCTCGGTGTCATCGACAGGGTCAGGGCAAGGCGTCGCCACAGGGACTCCTGAGCCCCCCACCGGCACTGCGCCGGCCGGGCCGGCGCCGTTCACCGGATTTCCCCCGGCCGGGCCGGCCAAGGGCTCGCCCATTGAACCGCCCGGCATCCCGTCGTTGACACCATCGGCTCCCAGCCAGAGACCCTGACGAACGTCAGCGGGCCCAGACGTCGGCGATCCACGCCTCGACATCGGCGCTGGTGCGCGGCATCGCCGCCGAGAGGTTCTCGTGCCCGTCGTCGGTGATCAGCACGTCGTCCTCGATGCGCACCCCGTTACCGCGGAACTCCGCCGGCACCAGCTCGTCGTCGGCCTTGAAGTAGAGCCCCGGCTCGACGGTGATGATCATGCCCGGCTTCAGCTCGGCGTCGGAGTACTGCTCGCGGGTCGCCAGGGCACAGTCGTGCACGTCGAGGCCGAGGTGGTGGCTGGTGCCGTGCACCATCCAGCGGCGGTGGTACTGCCCGTGCTCCGCGTCGAGCGTCGCCTCGACGTCGACCCCATCGGGCAGCAGCCCCCACTCGTGCAGGTGCTCGGCGATCACCCGGATCGCGGCCGCGTGCACGTCAGAGAACTTGTTGCCCGGTTTGCAGGCGGCGAGGCCCGCCTCCTGGGCCGCGAACACGGCGTCGTAGATGGTGCGTTGCGCGTCGGTGAAGGTGCCGCTGACAGGAAGGGTGCGAGTGATGTCGGCCGTGTAGAGCGAGTCGACCTCGACGCCCGCGTCGAGCAGCAGCAGGTCGCCCTCCTGCACCTCACCGGTGTTCTTGATCCAGTGCAGGGTGTTGGCGTGGTCGCCGCTGGCGGCGATGGAGTCGTAGCCGACGCCGTTGCCGTGGTGGCGGGCGTGCAGCCCGAAGACCCCTTCGACCCAGCGTTCTCCGCGGCCCCGACGCACCGCTTCAGGCAGGTCGGCGATCACGGCGTCGAACCCGTGGTGCGTGCCCTCGATGGCCGAGCGCATCTGCCCGACCTCCCACTCGTCCTTGACGAAGCGCAGCACCGACAGGAAGGCCGATAGCTCGTCGTCGGCGATCTGCTGGGTTTCGGCGGCGGCCTCGCTCTGGGCACCCTCCTGCCCGGATGCCGCGGTGCGGGCCGTGTCGACGACGGCAGCGACCTCGGGGTCGGCGTCACGCACGACGCGAACCGTCACGGTTCCGGCATCCTTCGCGACGGCGTCGGCGAACTCGTCGATATGCCGGGCGGTGACCCCCAGCTCGCTCTCGATGTCGACCAGGGTGGGGCGGGCGCCGACCCAGAACTCACCGTAGCGGGCGTCGCCGAAGAACTCATCGGTGTCGCGGCCGGCGAGAGGTCGGAAGTAGAGGATCGCCTCGTGGCCGCTTTCCCCGGTGGGCTCGAGCACGAGCACGGCATCCGGTTCACGGTCGCCGCCGAGCCCCGTCAGGTGGGCGAAGGCGGTGTGCGGGCGGAACACGTAGTCGCAGTCGTTGCTGCGCACCTTCAGGCCACCCGCCGGGATGACGAGCCGCTCGCCGGCGAAGGCTGCGCTCACGGCCTCGCGCCGCTTCGCCGCGTGGTCGGCAACGTCGGCCCGCGGCGTGGTGCCGGCCGGTCGAGACGACCAGCCGCTCGCCACGAAGGCTCGGAACTCGTCGGTGGTCGGGCGGGCCCGGCTGGGTGACTTCTTCTGCGCTTCGCTCATCACTCGCTCATGGTGCCATGACCAGCCAAACACTGACCGTTTCAGTGGGCACGCCCCGGCGGCATATGGTGCGGGGGTGGCGCGCATCGACCGAAAGACCCGGCCGACGTCCGCGCGACCGGCGCGGCCGTCACTGCGCGCCGGCACGCGCAGGGCCGTGCGTGCCGAAGGCCCCCCGACCGACGAGATCCCGACCTGGACGGGCCCCGACGGGGTTGACCGCGAGACCGCCCAGGCCGTCATCGACCTCGCCATGCGGGCGGGCGTCGCGATGCTGTCGACCGGCGCTGCCGCCGCCGACGTGACCGCCACCGTGCTGTTGCTGACGCGGGCCTACGGGCTCGACGCGGTGCACGTCGACGTCAGCTACACCTCCGTCACCGTGTCGTACCACCGCGGTCCGCACGCCGACCCGATGACCGCCATGCGGGTGCTCAAGTTCCGCACCCAGGACTTCACCCGGCTCGAACGGTTGCGCGACCTCATCATCTCGCTCGCGAACGACCCGAGGCCGGTCGAGGAGGCACGCGTCGAGTTCGAGAGCGTCGTCAGCTCACCGCACCCCTACCGTCGGTGGGTCGTCACGACCGCTGGGGGCGTGCTGGCGGCCGGCGCGGCCGGCCTCCTCGGCGCCGGGCCCTTCATCGTCATCCTCAGCTTCTTCACGGCGCTGCTCGTCAGACGAGTTCAGAACTGGCTCTCGAACGCGGGTGTCACCTCGTTCTTCTCCCAGACCATCGGCGCCGCCATCCCCACCGTGGTCGCCACCCTGGTGGTCTTCGCCCAGTCGAAAGGCCTCAGGTTCTTCGGCGACGTGTCGCCATCTCTCATCGTGGCCGCCGGCATCGTGCTGCTCCTGTCGGGGATGTCGGTCGTCGGCACCGCCGAGGACGCCATCGAGGGCTACTACGTGACGGCCGCCGCCCGCGCCTTCGAGGTCGTCGTGCTGTCGGTCGGCATCGCCGTCGGCATCTCGTTGGTGCTGTCGTTCGGGCAACGGTTCGGCCTGCCGATCGCGATCACCTCTCGCACCCGCCTCACCGACGACATCGTCGTGCAGCTGGTCTGTGCGGCCGCCATCGCCGTCGCCTTCGCCGTCGGGTCGTTCTGCCGGGGGCGCGTCGTGGTTGCGGCCGCCGTCGCGGGGGTCATGGGCTGGTCCATCGTCGCCCTCGGCGAACGACTGGAGTTCGGGGCGATCACCTCGGCCGGGCTCGCCGCGGCCGTCGTCGGGTTCGCCTCTCGACTGCTCGCTCGACGAGTCGGGGTCTCCGCGCTGTCGGTGACCACGGCGGCCATCGTGCCCCTGCTGCCCGGTCGCCTCGCCTACCAGGGCATCTCGAAGATCGTCACCCGCCCCGACGAGACCGGGGTCAGCTCGGGCCTGTCGACGCTGGCGCAGGCGTTCGGCACGGGCCTCGCGCTCGCGGCCGGGGTGGCGATGGGTACCTACTTCGCCGGTCTGCTGGTGGCCAGCCGGCGGGGGGTGGCCCTTCGTCCACCAGCGGCGGCCACCCGGCGGGAGCAACCCCGAGACCGCACCAGCACCTCGGCCATCCTCTCCGACTCCGGCGAGCTGCCCGTGGTCGGGCAACGCCCGAGCGGGGCCCGTGACGCCCCAGTCGACCCAGACGCCCCAGACACCTAGGACACCGGCGGGTCGAGATCGTGAGCAAGCACACGGCATCCGGCCATGGGTTGTCGGCGCCCGCTCCGGCAGGCTGAGACCGGTGACGCAGGGTCGCGTCGAGGTCGAGAAGGAGTGGTCATGGCGTTCGGTCGCAGCTACGAGGAGTTCGAGGTCGGGGCCGTGTACCGGCACTGGCCCGGCAAGACGGTCACCGAGTACGACGACCACCTGTTCTGCATGCTGACGATGAACCATCACCCGCTGCACCTCGACGCGAACTACGCGGCTGAGGCGACCGGGTTCGGCCAGAACGTCGTGGTCGGCAACTACGTCTACTCGCTGCTGCTCGGGATGTCGGTGGCCGACGTGTCGGGTCAGGCGATCGCCAACCTCGAGGTCGAGTCGCTGCGTCATGTGGCGCCGACCTTTCACGGTGACACCCTCTACGGCGAGTCGCGGGTGCTCGGCAAGCGCGAGTCGACCTCGAAGCACGACCGTGGCGTCGTGCAGGTCGAGACGATCGGCTACAACCAGCACGGCACCGTGGTGTGCATCTTCCGCCGCTCGGTGATGGTGCCGAAGCAGAACTATCTGCAGGCGCGCGGCGGGTCACAGCCCGCCCGCCCCGTGCCCGTGCCCGACCGCAACTGGCCCGGCCCCACCCCCTGATCCCAGCAACACACCGAGTAAGCGTCAACCGCGCGTGGTGTCAGTGCGGGGAGCTGACGACTACTCGGTGTTGCGGGGTAGGTGGGGGCAGACGCGGCAGCCCTAGAGTGTCAGGCGTGAGATCACCGGTGATCGACCTGCACACGCACTCGACCGTGAGCGACGGCACCGAGACGCCCACCGAGCTCGTCGAGGCGGCAGTGAGGGCCGGGGTGGACGTGCTCGCGATCACCGACCACGACACGGTCGGCGGCTGGGACGAGGCCGCCACTGCCGCCGAACGACAGGGCATCGCGCTGGTGCGCGGCATCGAGATCTCGTGCACCTTCGGCGAGGCCGGGGTGCACCTGCTCGGCTACCTCACCGACCAGGATGACCCCGATCTGATGGCTGAGCTGGCCCGGGCGCGGGCGTCACGGGCCACCCGCCTGCTGCGGATGGTCGAGCGGATGGCCGATGACGGCATCCCCATCTCACACGACGACGTGCTGGCGCAGGTGGCCGACGGGGCGACCCCGGGTCGGCCACACATCGCCGACGCGCTCATCGCGAACGGCGTCATCGAGCACCGTGACGAGGCCTTCGAGGACTGGCTGACCGACGAGTCGCCCTACTACGTCACGCACTACTCGCCCGACCCCGTGCGGGCCGTCGAGCTGATCCGGGCCGCTGGGGGAGTGCCGGTGATCGCGCACCCGTTCACGCTCACGCGCGTCGACACCGTGACCGACGCGCTCGTGGAGCAGATGACGGCCGCCGGGCTGGTGGGCCTCGAGGCCTTCCACCGCGACCACGGCCCTGACGAGATCGCTCGCTGCCGCCGACTCGCCGCTCGGCTCAGTCTGGTGCTGACCGGCTCCAGCGACTACCACGGGGTGGGCAAGCAGAACCGTCTCGCCGAGAACACCACGGCGCCAGAGGTGCTGGCTGTCATCGAGGCCGCCGCGACCGGCGTCACTCCGGTACTGCGTCCCTGACCGAGGCGGTGGGCCCCAGACCCGAGGCCCCCTGCCGGACCGCTGAAACCTGCGACGCCGTTCGTCGACCGAACCGGGCCGGATGCCGGTGCGCGCGGTGAGCACGAGCACGAACGCCCCGTTCATGGTGTTCGCTCCGACGCTGGGGTTACTCTGCCAGTTGGAGCACGTGGGTCGGGGCCTCAGCAGCCCTACGGCATCCCGCGAGTCCGCAGACGCAAGGAGGTCGCGCATGGCGAACGACACCGGTGTCTGGGTGCTCGGCGGCTACCAGAGCGACTTCGCGCGCAACCTGGCCCGCGAGGGCCGTGACATCTCCGACCTGACTCGCGAGGTGGTCGACGCCACCCTGGGTTCCGCCGGGCTCGACGGCTCGCAGATCGACGTGGTTCACGTCGGCAACGCCTTCGGGCAGCTCTTCACGGGGCAGGGTCAGCTCGGTGCCATGCCGGCCACGGTGCGCCCCGACCTCTGGGGCGTGCCGGCGTCGCGGCACGAAGCCGCCTGCGCGAGTGGCAGTATCGCCATCCTCGCGGCCATGGCCGACCTGCGGGCGGGCAGCTACGACAGCGCGCTCGTGGTCGGGGTGGAGGTCGAGAAGACCGTTGCGACCGAGGCGGCAGCCGGCTACCTCGCAGCCGCGGCCTGGGTGGGGCGAGAGGGCGAGGGGGCCACTTTCGTGTGGCCGCACCTCTTCAGCGACATCGCCGACGAGTACGACCGTCGGTACGGCCTCGACGACACCCATCTGCGCGCCATCGCCGCCCTCAACCTCGCGAACGCGCGGCGCAACCCCAACGCTCAGACCCGCGGCTGGACCGTTCCCGACCTCGCCGACGCCGACGACGCCACGAACCCGGTCGTCGAAGGCCGGCTGCGTCGGTTCGACTGCAGCCAGGTCACCGACGGCGGTGCCGGGGTGGTGCTCGTCTCCGACGCCTGGCGGCGCGACCACCCCAACGCGGCCGTGGCGCCGTTGGCACGGGTCACCGGTTGGGGACACCGCACCGTGGGGCTCGGCCTGCGACAGAAGCTCGAGCGCGACCGCGACGACCCCTACGTGCTCCCGCACGTGCGGGCGGCGGTCGCCGACGCGTGGCGCCGGGCGGGGGTCGACCTCGATGGCCTCGACGGCCTCGAGACCCACGACTGCTTCACCCCCAGCGAGTACCTCGCCATCGACCACGTCGGGCTCACCGACCCGGGGGAGTCGTGGAAGGCCATCGAGAACGGCGAGATCGAGATCGGCGGTCGCCTGCCGATCAACCCCAGTGGTGGCCTCATCGGCGGGGGCCACCCCGTGGGCGCCAGCGGCGTGCGGATGCTGCTCGACGCCGCCAGACAGGTCAGCGGCACCGCAGGCGACTACCAGGTCGACGGCGCTCGAACCTTCGGCACGCTCAACTTCGGCGGTAGTACCGCTACCACCGTCAGCCTCGTCGTCGGCGCCCCCGCCTGAACGACCCGATCACCCACCGAAGAACAGGATGCCCGCATGGATGTCGAAGTCGTCGGCCGTCTGCTCTCGACCCTGCCCGCCGACGACGACCACCCCTATCGCACCGGTCCCTGGCGCCCGCAGACGACCGAGTGGAAGGCCGATGACCTCGAGATCGTCGAGGGTGAGATCCCGACCGACCTCGACGGCGTCTACCTGCGCAACACCGAGAACCCCGTGCACCCGTCGATGAAGAGCTACCACCCCTTCGACGGTGACGGCATGATCCACGTCGTCGGGTTCCGTGACGGAAAGGCGTTCTACCGCAACCGTTTCATCCGCACCGACGGGCTGGCGGCAGAACAGGAAGCGGGGCGGGCGCTGTGGGCCGGCCTCGCCGAGCCGCCCGCCCTCTCTCTCAGAGAACACGGTTGGGGTGTGCGAGGGCGGATGAAGGACGCGTCGAGCACCGACGTGACCGTGCACCGCGGCACGGCCCTGACGAGCTTCTACCAGTGCGGCGACCTCTACCGGGTCGACCCGATGTCAGCAGAGACGATGGGCAAGGAGACCTGGAACGGGCGGTTCCCCTTCGAGTGGGGTGTTTCGGCCCACCCCAAGGTCGACGACCGCACCGGCGAGATGCTCTTCTTCAACTACGGCAAGGAGGCGCCCTACCTGCACTACGGCGTCGTCGACGCCCAGAACGAGCTGGTGCACTACCTCGACGTCCCCCTCCCCGGGCCCCGGCTGCCCCACGACATGGCCTTCACCGAGAACTTCGCGATCCTGAACGACTGCCCCCTCTTCTGGGAGCCCGACCTGCTGGCCAAGGGCGTCCACGTCGCACGGTTCCACCCCGAGCTGCCGACCCGCTTCGCCGTCATTCCGCGGCGCGGGCAGACCTCCGACATCAGATGGTTCGAGGCGGAGTCGACCTTCGTGCTGCACTTCGTCAACGCCTACGAGGACGGGGACGAGATCGTGCTCGACGGCTTCTTCCAGGGTGACCCCGAGCCGGCCGACAACGGGATGGGCGACAAGTGGCAGCGAGCCTTCCGCTTCCTCGCCCTCGACCGGATGCAGGCTCGCCTGCACCGCTGGCGTCTCAACCTCGCCACTGGCCTGGTCAAGGAGGAACCGCTCAGCGAGAGCATCACCGAGTTCGGGATGATCAACGGTTCCTACGCCGGCACGAAGCACCGGTATACCTACGCGGCCTCCGGCAAGCCGCACTGGTTCCTCTTCGACGGGTTGGTCAAGCACGACGTGCTCACCGGGTCGGAGGAGCGCTACTCCTTCGGTGACGGCGTCTACGGCAGTGAGACGGCCATGGCTCCACGCGTCGGCAGCACGGGTGAGGACGATGGGTACCTGGTCACCCTCACCACTGACATGGGCGCCGACGCGTCGTACG
>JBBSTU010000060.1:0-19342 GCA_038235595.1 Actinomycetales bacterium
CCCTACAAGGGTCTGGAGCACCTGGTGGCCGCCTTCGAGGCGCTGCCCGCGTCGCTGCGCGACACGATGGAGCTGCGGATCGTCGGCGAGACCTGGGAGGGCTGGACGGCGCCGGTGGAAGCCGCGCTGACGAGCGTCGCCCGCGACCGAATCACTGTGGTCAACCGCTACGTCAACGACGCCGAGGCCCGCAGGCACTTCGCCGAGGCCGACGCCGTCGCCCTGCCCTACCTTCGTTCGTCGGCGTCCGGACCGTTGCACATGGCCATGAGCGCCGGCCTGCCCACCGTGGTGACCTCGGTGGGGGGGCTGGTGGAGGCTGCTGCCGACTACGAGGGCGTCACGTTCGTCCCTCCGGGTGACGTACCGGCCCTTACGGCCGCTCTGGAAAGCCTGGCCGGTCAGCGAGGCAGGCGTTTCGCCGACCCGCACAGCTGGGACACCACCGTCGCCTCGTACCAGCAGATCATCACCCGGCTCGGCATGGGTGTCGGCCATGGCCCCGGCGGGTCAACCGCCGGCCGCGAGGCCGACACCCGCGTCGCCCGTCACGACCTCGTCACCTCCTGACCGACCTCCGTCTTGGACCCCTCCCGAACCACTCCTGAACCCTGCCCCCTGAGAGAAAGGCCGTTCCCATGAGCGCCATCACGATCACCCACCGCAGCCGGTTGGCGGGCGTCCTGCTCGCCGCCGCTGCGCTGGTGCTGGGTCTCTGCTCGCCCGCGCTCGCCGCGGACGGCGGCTCGAGCAGCGCCACGCCACCGGGCAAGGGGTGGATCCGCGCCGGACACTTCGTTCCCGGCTTCGGTGACGCCCGGGTCGACCTGACCCCCAAGGGCTCACCGGCCGGCACCTCGATCGTCATGTCGCCGGATGCCGCCTACGGAGACGTCACGTCGTACCAGAAGCTGGCCCCGGGACCGTACGTCGTCACCATCCGTGCCGCGGGCACCGCTGTCGACTCTGCGCCCATGCTCTCGCGCTCGTTCGAGATCAAGGCCGGCGCCGCCAACACCATCGCGGTGCTCGGCACCGCCGCCGCGCCGCGTCTGGCCGTGCTCGACGACCAGCTGACCCCCCCGAAGGCGGGGACGGCCACGGTGCGGCTGCTCTCGGCGACAGCGAAGGCACCCTCGTTGACCGTCACGGTGGCCGGCGGGCCCACCATTGCGGCGGATGCCGTTCTCGGTCAGGTCACCGGCTACACCACCGTGCCTGAGGGCATCTGGAAGCTTGACCTCACCGGCAGCGCGACCCCGTCGCAGCAGACCGTCGCCCTCGCCAGCGGCAAGGTCTACACGGCCGTGGCGCTCGACGGTGACGCTGGAACGGTCAAGATCAAGCTGATCACCGACGCCTCCGGCGTGACCGCCACGCCCAAGGGCGCCGCGGCCGCAGGCGAGGGCGGCCTGGCGCTGGCCTCGGCCGAGCGGGCCGACCAAGCACGGGGCTCGAACAACGGCCTGATCACGGGCGTCGTCGGCGGCCTTCTGCTGCTCGCGGCCCTCGGAACGGCCGGCGCCCGCCGTCGCCGCACCCCGGTAGTCACCGCCGCAGGCGCCGTGACCGGAGACCGCCGATCATGAGCCTCGAACAGTCGGCCCGTCGTCTCCGGTGGGGGAGGGCCGGCCTGGGCGCGATGGCGGGTCTGGCCCTCGCGGGAGCGCTGGCCGGCTGTGCCGGAGGCCCGATGGCTCCCGGTGCGCCCGTGGCCGCGACCACTTCGGCGCCAACCGCATCGACCTCCACGTCGAGCCCGAGCCCGACGGCCGAGAGCCCGGCGCCCACGAAGGTGGCCACGCCGGCTCGAGCCACCGACTCGGATGCGGTCGTGATCCCTGCTCCGGCCGGCCTGGCCGACGCAGCGACCAAGGCCCTACCCGCAGGTCTCGCACCCCAGCGGCTGTCGATCCCCGCGATCGGGGTCAGCTCGAGCCTCGAGACCCTCGGGATCGGCGCCGGGGGAGCGGTCGAGGTTCCCAAGAACCCCGACCGGCCCGGTTGGCTCGATCGCAGCCCGGCCCCCGGCCAACAGGGGCCGGCCGTGATCATCGGCCACCTCGACTCGAAAACCGGCCCGGCGGTGTTCCTCAAGCTGCGACAGCTCAAGGTCGGAGACCCCGTGGTGGTGACCCGGCACGACGGCAGGAAGGTGACCTTCACCGTCGACGGGGTGCGGTCGTTCGAGAAGACACACTTCCCGACCGATGCCACCTACGGCCCCGTACCGGGGCCGGCCCTGCGGCTGATCACCTGCGGCGGCACCTACGACCACGCCACCAAGAGCTACGAGTCGAACGTCATCGTCTTCGCCTCCTGACCCACCGACCGACCCGCACGAGAAGGAGCCCCGATGCAACAGCAGACATCCGTCGGCCGCGCTACCCGCGTCGTGCTGGCCCATCGCGGCGACGCGCTCGTGCCGCACCTCGCAGCCGCCCTGGCCGAGCGCTACGTCAGCGCCGGCGAGGTACACACCGAGCTCAACCGCGCTGAGCGGCTGCTCGTGGCGGCCGGCACCGTACGACCGGTGCGAAGACTGTGGGCCGAAAGGTTCTTCAAGAGCAACCTCGCCGTCGGGCTTCGCTCTCGGCGCGCGGAACGAAACGTCTCGGCCATCGATCGTCCCTTCGACGCGATCGTGCAGGTGCACGCCCTGTTCGAGCTGACCCATCCGAGCACGGCCATCTACGTCGACTGCACCCATCAGCAGTCGATCCGCCACTGGCCCGACTGGAACCCATTGCGCGGTAGAGCCCTTCGGACTTGGCTGCAGCGCGAACGCCGCCAGTACCACGCCGCATCCCACCTGTTCGCCTTTTCGGCGGAGGCGCGTGACTCGCTCGTGAACGACTACGACGTTCCGCCAGAGCAGGTCAGCGTGGTGGGCGCAGGCGTGAACTTCGCGGACCTGCCGACAGCGGCTCAGCTCGCCGCGCCCGGCGCCCCCAGATCCGCGAGCCAGACCATCCTCTTCGTGGGCAACGACTTCGAGCGCAAGGGTGGGCCCGGGCTTCTCGAGGCGTTCCGTCTGGTCCGTCAGCGAGTACCCGGTGCCCGCCTGCAGATCGTTGGGACCAAGCACCCGATCGCACCTCAGGACGGTGTCGAGGTGCTCGGCCGGGTGAACGGTCGGGCGGCGATGTCGCAGCTCTACGGGGAGGCCGCCGTGTTCTGCGTCATGTCCTTCTTCGACCCCTTCCCGCTTGTCGTGCTCGAGGCCATGGCCCACGGACTACCCGTCGTGGCGGCGCCGACGAACGGAGTGCCCGAGATGGTGCTCGACGGCACCACCGGGCTGCTCATCAAACACGGCCCGGACGAGGTCAACCGGTTGGCCGACGCGCTCGTCGAGCTTCTCGAGCAGCCTGACCGCGCCGCCCGGCTCGGTGCCGCCGGTCGCCGCCGAGTCGAGGAGCGCTTCCTCTGGCAGCACGTGGTCGACCGCATGGCACCAGCCCTCGAAGGTCGTCCGGCGCACCGCCCGTCGCCACCAGGCCAACCGGGTGGCATTACCCGGACTGCACCGGCGGACAGGGCGACTCGCCCCGACGAGGCACCCCAAGACCCCTCACGCAACACCGACCATTCCATTCTCACCGAAAGACCAAGACGATGACTGATATCGCTTCACGCACCAGCACGCATGTCTCGCACCGGCCATGGGGTCGCTTCGAGCAGTTCACACACAACGAGCACACGACCGTCAAGGTCATCACGGTGGAGCCCGGTCGCCGCCTCAGCAAGCAGCGGCACGACCACCGCGGCGAGCTGTGGCAGGTTCTCGACGGGCCCGTCGACGTCGACGTCGACGAGCACTCGTGGTCAGCCACCCAGGGCGAGGTGATCTGGGTGCCGCAGGGCTCCGTGCACCGTCTGGGCAACAGCTCGCGCCGTGAGGCGAGGGTGCTCGAGGTGGCCTTCGGCGACTTCGACGAGAACGACATCGAGCGCCTCGAGGACGACTACGCGCGTTGAACCAATCGTTCGGAGCGTCTGCACCGAACGTGCAGGGATGCCCTACCCCACGAGAGGAGGAGAGAAGACGATGACCAACACGACCGAGATGACCCCGGTGACCCCGGTGAGCCCGATGCCGGGGCTGGCCGCACCGGAGGCGCCCGCCTCCGCTGAGCCGGAAGCGAGCCCACCGGATGAGACCGGGCGATCCGGCCTGCGCCGTATCGCGGCCATCAGCGCCTCACTCGTCAGTACCTACGCGCTGACGAGCGTGCTGGGTCTCGCCTTCTGGCTCCTCGCGGCTCGACAGTTCTCGGTGGCCTCCGTGGGCGTGGGCGGCGCTGCCATCGCGATGATGACCCTGCTCGGCACCCTCGGTACGTGCGGCCTGGGCACCCTGCTCATCGCGCGTCTGCCGAACACCGAGCAGGGTCGTCGGCGCGTGCTCACCCGCACGGCGCTGGCCGTCGCCGGCGGGGTGGCGGCGCTGCTCGCGCTCGTCGTTCCCTTCGTGGCCATCCACGGCTTCGGCGTCACGAGCCTGGAACCCATCGCCGGGGGCCTCACCCCCGCGGCCGTCTTCGCCGTGGGCACCGCCCTGATGGCCGTGGGCCTGGTCGTCGACCAGGCCGTGCTCGTGCTGGGCAGCGGTTCGTTGCAGACCGAGCGCAACGCGGTCGCCAGCGCCACCAAGCTGGGAGCCTTGGTGCTGCTCGCCCTCGCCGGCCAGACCGGTGGCCTGGCGATCTTCATCGCCTGGTCGTTCGGCACGCTCGTGAGCCTGCCCCTGGTGGCCTGGCGCACCCGCGGCGGGCGAGCCCTTGCGGCGCCGGGCCGCCTGCTCGACGCGACCTCGCTTCGGGGCCTGGGCCGTACCGCCCTGGGCCACCACGCCCTCAACACCACCCTCCAGGCGGCGCTGCAGCTGCTTCCGCTCATCGTGATCGTCGCGGTCTCGCCGGAGAGCAACGGCATCTTCACCACTGCCCTGCAGATCACCGGTGCCGTCTTCGCCCTGCCCTACGCCATCACCATCGGCCTGTTCGCGGCCGCCCGCGGTGACGTGTCTGCCGTGCTGCAGCGGATGCGGTTCACCGTGCCGGTCTCCCTCGGGGTCAGCGTTCTCGCGAACCTGGTGCTGTTCCCGCTCGCTCCCTACGTGCTGTCCGTCTTCGGTGACCAGTACTCCGCCGACGGGGTCGAGGTGCTGCGCATCCTTGCCCTCGCCGGTATCCCGTTCGTCGTCAAAGACCATTTCGTCGCGCTGCGCCGGGTGCAGAACCGCACCGGTCAGGCCACCCTGGTGCTGCTCGCAATGACCGTCGTCGAGCTCGGGGCAGCCTACGCCGGCGTGCTCGCCGGCGGCCTCGTCGGCCTGGTGGCCGCCTGGGTGGTGGTGCTCTTCGTCGAGGCCGCAGTGCTCACAGTGCCGCTCGTGCGAGCGGCCCGCCCCGGTCTGATGATGCGCCGGCGCACCGCCCGCTCGTCACGCAAGCCACGCTCCATGCGGTCGACCGGGGCGGTCTCGGACGCCGAGGCGTTCGCGGGAGCGCCGGAGGAGGAAGCCGGTCACCCCGGTCGCTGGCGCCGCCTGCTGCACCACACCGGGCCGGGCCCGGCCACGCTGCTGATGAGCGCGGGGTTGCTGCCGATGAGCTTTGCCGTGGCCGAGACGCGAGAGGCGGGTGGGAGCACGCAGGCCCAGACGCTGTACGTGTTCGGGCTGCTCGTGATCTTCGTGCCCGCCGCCATCGGTGTTCTGATGCCACGCACCCGCCCCAGCACCCGTGTGCTGCTCGCCCTCGCGATGGCCCTGCTGCTCCAGCTCAGCCGGCTCGTGCTGTACCCGACGCGGTTCATGTTCCACGACGAGCTGATCCACGCCAACGTGTTGCGCCTGCTCGGCGACACCGGGCGTCTCTTCTCCGAGAACTCGTTGCTGCCCGTGACCACCTACTACCCGGGGCTCGAGGTCGCCACCAACGCCGTGCAGTCGGTCACGGGTGTCTCGGCCCACACCAGCGCCGTCGTCATCCTGCTCGCCGCGCGGCTCGTGCTCGCTCTCGGCATCCTGCTGCTCGTGGCCCGGGTGACCGGTTCGACACGAGTCGGTGCCGCCGCCGTGGTGATCTACGCCTGCAACCCGCAGATGCTGTTCTTCAACAGCCAGTTCTCGTACCAGACCCTCGCGCTGCAGCTGGCCGTGCTGACCGTCTACCTCGTCGCCAGCCGGCGCCAAGGCGCTCGCACGAGCCTGCTGCCCGGCCTCCTCGCGACGGTCGCCGTCACGTTCACCCACCACGTCACCGCCGCCCTGCTCATCGCCACCTTCGTCGCCTGGTGGGCCATCGAGGTCGTGCGTCGTCGCGGTCGTGCCAACGCCTCGGTGTCACTGGCCCTGATGTCCTTGACGGCGCTGGGCGCGTTCGTCGTCACTCTGCTGAACCCCGGCAACAGTCTGCTCACCTACCTGGGCTCGATCGGCGAGAGCTCGGTGCAGGCGGTGACCCAGGTGCTCTCGGGTGAGCAGCAGCGCAAGGTGTTCCAGAACAGTGCCGGAGTCGTCACGGCCCCGTGGGAGAAGGTGGCCATCATCGCCTCCATCCTGCTGACGCTGGCCGTGCTCGTCCCGGCGGTGTGGCGCTCGCGCCTCATCCTCCGGGCCAGGGTGTCGCTCGTCACGCTGCTCGTGCTGCTCGCCCTGCTCTACCCGCTCATCCCCGGCGGACACCTCACCGTGTCGACGGCCGAGGTCGGCGACCGGTCGGCCGGGTTCGTGTTCATCGGCGTCGCGTTCGTCGTCGCCTGGTGGATCTGGCAGCGCCGCGGCTCATGGTGGCGCACGAGCCTGTTCGCGGCAGGCGCTGCAGTCGTGTTCATCGGCAGCGTGGTGCTCGGAGCCGGCTCGGTCAGCTCTCAGCTGCCGGGGCCCTTCCGGGTCTCCGACGACGCGCGCAGCATCGACCCCGACAACCTGGCGGCCGCCAACTGGATGGCGCAGAACCTCACGCCCGGGAACGTCGTCTACGCCGACCGCATCGGTGGCCTGCTGGCCGCCGCCGACGGAAACCAGTTCACCGTCACCCACATCGGCCTGGGGATCGACGCCTCGCGGCTGCTGCTCGACCCCGAGTTCACCCCGAAGGACGTCGACCTCATTCGGTCGGCCAACATCCACTACCTCGTCGCCGACCGCCGTGACGCGTTCGGGCTGCCGAACCAGGGCGTCTACATCGAGAGTGGGGAGTTCGGTGGAGACAACCGCACGAGCCCGCCCCCCGTCAGCGCCCTGCGCAAGTTCTCGTCCGTGCCCGGCGTCGACGCCATCTACGACAACGGATCCGTCGTCATCTACGACCTTTCCGGCATCAAGGGAGGCACGCGATGAGCGAGCCCACGACCATGACCCAGGCCAAGATACCCGTACCGGATGCCGCAGCGGCCGGCCCGACCTGGCTGCAGCGTCGGCGTGTCGACCTGCTGTGGCGCCTACTCGTCGTGATCGGCGGCGCCGTCAGCGCGCTGACCGGCGCCCCCGACCCCATCACGGGCTCACTGGTGCTCGTCGGTCTGCTGCTCGTCATCGAGCGACTGGCCCAGCTTCGCGGTGAGGGCGCGCTCGACGTGCTACTGGTGACCGTCGGAGGAGGACTCGTCACGCTGGTGCTCGCCGGCCTCGTGCTCGGGTCGACCCCGATCGGGCTGCGGGCCTCCACCTGGACGATCGCGCTCGCCACGCTCTCGGTGATCGGCCTGGCCATCGCGGCCTTCGCCTCACCACCGGCGGCGACCACGCCGTCGCGTTCGGCGGCGCTGCACCTCCTGCGGGTCGGGCCCTGGCTCGCGGCCGGGGTCGTGGTCGTGGCGGTGGCCGTGACCGTCTCCACCAGGTCGGTCGAGTCGGCCGAACGCCTCCCGGTGCAGATGTCGATCGGCCAGGTCGACGGAACGCGCGTCCAGGTGGTCGTCAGCTCGAGCGAGAAGGTCGGCCCGCTCGAGATCCGAACGACCGGAACCGGTTCGGAGATCAGCTACCCGCTCATCACCGTCGTGCCGGGCAAGGCGACCAGCACCATCCTGGCGGTGCCCGGCACCGGCCGGGCCACCATCACCCTGAACTACCCCGACCAGACCCAGCCCCTCCGCACCCTGACCATCGATCGGTGACTCCCGTGACTACCTCCCGCCCCCGCATCCTGCACGTCGTTCAGCGCTTCTTCCCCGAGATGGGCGGAACCGAGACCCACGTCGCCGAGACCAGCGCGCGCCTGGTCGCGCGCGGAGAGTTCGACGTGACCGTGCTGACGACCGACCGCAGCGGCGAGCTGGCCCGCCGTGACCGGGTCGGTGACGTCGAGGTGCTGCGTCGTCGCTCGTGGCCACGCGAGCGCGACTACTACCTGGCGCCCGGCCTGGTGCCCGCCATCGCCCGCGGTGACTGGGATCTGGTGCACATCCAGGGTGTCCACACCTTCGTGCCCCCCGCTGCCATGTTGGCCGCCCTCGGCTCGCGCACCCCGTTCGCGCTGACCTTCCACAGTGGTGGTCACTCGTCGGACGCGCGAACCCGCATGCGGTCTGCGCAGTGGAAGACCTTGGCCCCTCTACTGCGCCGCGCCGACCAGCTCATCGCCGTGAGCCGCTTCGAGCGAGGTCACTTCAGCGCCGCCATCGGCGTGGACCCGAGCCGCTTCACCGTCATTCCCAACGGCGGCGCCCTGCCGCCCGTCCCCACGGGCGCCCTGCCGGTACCCGGTCGGATCGTCTCCAGCGGTCGCCTCGAGTGGTACAAGGGGCACCACCGCATCATCGAGGCCCTGCCCCTCATCCGGCAGCGGGTTCCGCAGGCGCACCTCGTGATCCTCGGCGCCGGAGCCCTCGAGGCCGAGCTGCGCGCGCTGGCTCTCGAGCATGGCGTCGAGGATGCCGTCGAGATCCGTCACCTGCCGCCGAGCGACCGCGCGGCGATGGCCGGCGAGCTGGGTGCCGCCGGCGTCATGGCGTCGCTCTCGACCTACGAGGCGCACCCGGTGGGCATCATGGAGGCGGTGACGCTGGGTCTCCCGGTGGTCGGGCTGGACGTCGCCGGGACGGGCGACCTTGTGGAGGACGGACTCGTCAGCGGCCTGCCGGTCGACGCCTCGGCCGTGGCCGTGGCTGACGCCCTCGCCGGTGCCCTGGAGACCTCGGCGAGGCGCGGCCGGGCCCACGAGCCCGTCGCGCTCGACCTGCCGACCTGGGAGACGACGACCGACGGCCTCGAGCGGGTGTACCGCGAGGTGCTGAGGCGTCGTGGTAACCCGAAGATGCGGGCGCTGAGTGTGGTTGGGGCAGAACGGCATCCGTCGTGACGCCCACGGCTCGCCCGTTGCGCGTCGTTCAGGTCATCACCTCGCTGCCCACGGGTGGGGCCGAGCGTCAGCTCGAGATGCTCGTCGGGCTCACCGACGAGCAGACCACGACCATCGCGCTCTACGACGGCGGGCTCGTCGCCGACAGCATGCGGGCCTCCGGCCACCGTGTCGACGTACTCGGTATGCAGGGCTGGCGCCGCCTCGTGACGCCGCTGCGTCTGGCCCGGCGGCTGCGCCGGCTTCGACCTGACGTCGTGCACGTGCACCTGCTCGCCGGCCAGCTGTGGGGGATTCCCGCGGCTCGACTGGCTCGGGTGCCCGTGGTCGTCTCGTCGGAGCACTCGCTCATGAGCACGACCATCGAGGGGCGACCGCACACCTGGTGGCTGCGCCACCTCTACCGGTTGCTCGAACGGATGACGACCCGCACGGTAGCGGTGAGCTCCACGACCGCCGAACGCCTGCGCGACTGGGGTGTGCCGTCGAGCAGGATCGCAGTCTCCGACAACGGAATCGACTTCGCGGCCCTCGAGTTCGACCCCGCCGGTCGCGAGGCGTTGCGCCGCGAGCTCGGCCTCGACCCTGAAATCACGGTCATCGGCGCGGTCGGCCGTCTCGACCCGGTGAAGCGTCTCGACCTCGTGCTGCACGCCTGTGCTCCGATGCTGCGCGACGGCGCCGTGCTCGTCGTGGCCGGCAGCGGCGACCTTCGGGCGCAGCTCGAGGCCTTGGCCGAACGACTCGGGATCGCGCCCTCGGTGCACTGGCTCGGTTCGCGCGGCGACATGGCGGCGGTGCTGAGCAGCATGGACGTGCTCGTCAGTGCCTCGGCCGACGAGACCTTCGGGATGGCCGTGGTCGAGGCACTGGGCAACGGGCTCCCGGTGGCCTTCGTCGAGTGCCCGGCCCTCGAAGAGCTCGAGGCGGTGCCGCCCCACGCCCGCCACGTACGCCGCACCGGCGACGACCAGGTCGACGCGCAGTCGCTGCGTGACGGCATCCGGCAGGCGCTCGCCATCGGCCGAGAGCCCGTGCCGGCCGCTCTGCGTGAGCGGTACGGGGCGGCGGCAGCCACCCAGCGCATGGAGCGTCTGCACGCCCAGCTCGTCGGCCAACGCGATGGGTGAGCCGGGCACCCTGCCCCGGGTCGACGGCCGCCGCTTCCGCTCGCTGACGGTGGTGAGCCTGCTGATGGCGATGGTGGCCGTGCTGCTCGCAGCCTGCGGCCCCACGGCGTCGGACTCGTTCGTGAAGCGCTCGGGAACCTCGTTCACCGTTGATGGCGCGCCCTTCCGGTTCGTCGGCTACAACCTCTACGACGGGGCGGCCTCCGACATCTTCTCGTGTTCGCCCAGCACCCGCCTCGACGACACGGCGCTCGCCGACACCCTTCGCGCCGCTCGCGAGGAGGGCGGCGCCACCGTCATCCGGTTCTGGGCCTTCGCGACCTACACCGCAGACGGCACCGACTTCTCGGGGATGGACCGGTTCATCGCGGCCGCCCGACGAGAGGGACTGCGCGTCATGCCGGTGCTCGAGGACGGCCCCGGCAACTGCTCGACCGGCGAGAGCAACGTCGCGTTGTCACAGGTCGACGGGGGCCACTGGTACAGCAGCGGATACCGCCAGCCGCTCGGCCGCGCCTCGATCTCCTACCGCGACTACGCGCGCGTCCTGGCAGAGCACTACCGCAACGAGCCCGCCATCCTCGGCTGGACGATGGTCAACGAGGCCGAGACCTCCGAGCGGCAACCCGACGGCCGCACACCCCTCGTGGCGTTCGCGGGTGACCTGGCCGCGGTGCTGCACCGGGCTGACCCCAACCATCTGGTCACCCTCGGCACTCAGGGCAACGGCGCACCAGGCAACAGCGGCTCCGATTTTCGCGACATCTACGTGCAGGCCGGTCTCGACTTCACCGAGGTGCACGACTGGAACCGCTACGGCTCCGACACCGAGGCGCTGCCGGGCAGCGTCGACGGTGCCCTGCCGGCCGCGGACTCCGACGAGTGCCGAGGCCGCACGGCCCGGGTCGCCTGCTCCTTCGCGATCTCACGGTCCATCGGAAAGCCGATCGTCGTCGGGGAGGTCGGCATCACGGCCACCGACATCGCGGGCCGGCAGCGGCGGGCCACGCTGGTCGCCGCCAAGGCTCGAGCGGCCTTCGCCGCCGGTGCCGCCGGCTATCTCGTCTGGCACCTCGACCGGGCCCCGACCGATCGTCTTGACGTGCAGATCAGCCCTCTCGACCCCCTCCTGCCCGCGTTGGCGCGCATCGCCTCGGAGTTGGAGTGAGCGCCACGCACCCTCGCGACCAGGCGTCGTCACTCGTGGCGAGCGGTCCGGTACCGGCATCCGTCATGGTGTTCGGCGAGGCCCCCCTCGCCGGCCGAGGCTCGGCAGTCTCACGGCCAGACCCGGGTGAGCTGCTGCTGCGTCGAGCCCTGGCTGACGTCGGGATCGAGCCTGAAGCCGTACGGTTTCTCAGCGTGGCCAAGCGGGAGGTCGTCGAAGCCGGCGGCGCAGGGACCCCGGCCTGGGTGGCGCTGCTGCTGGTCGAGGTGCGTCGGGTGCAGCCCCGTGTGCTGGTGTTGTTGGGTTCCTCGGCAGGCCGGACGATGCTGGGTGCTCGGTTCGCCACACGCCGCCAGCGCGGCTGCATCCTGCCGGCTCCGCGCGAGTTCGAGCTGGCTGGTGCTCCAGCCCTGCTGGTGACCGCACACCCGAGCACGGTGCACCGATCACGGCACCGAGCTTTCGACTACGCCGCGATGGTGGATGACCTTCGAGTCGCCGCCGATCGGGTCTCGGCCCCCGGCCCGGGCCGGGGGGAGTGCTCCCCATTGCCCGGGCCGGGGAAGGGACCGTAGGTTCGCAGGGTCGTCCACAACGGGGGTAGGTCACTTTCATGGCGATCTACAAGAAGGGCGCCGATCCGGTTGCGCTGCGCCTGAGCGCCGGGCGCTTCATCGGTCATGCCCGAGAGTGTGAGGCCGTTCGTGGCGAGACCGCACGGGCCATTCGCGCGCTCGGAGCCGAATGGGGCGGCGCCGACCACGACCACCTGCTCGCGCGCTGGACGCCCGCCGAGGCGAGACTCGGACAGCTCGGCAGTGATCTCGCCCAGCTCGCTGAGGCCCTGCGGCGCAACGCCGGCGAGCAGAGCACCACGAGCGGAGGCGGTGGGGGAGTGCCGGCCGGGGCCGCGCACACCAGCGCCACCGGTCGGGACATCAACGGCGACGGTGTGGTCAGCGACGCCGAGCGCGCCGCGCTGGCCAGGGCGGCCTGGCTACGGTTTCTCGGCATCGACGCCGGGCCCGAGCTCATCCACTCGGGGCAGGGACTGCCCTGGACCCCACAGGGGCAGGGTTACGACGAGGGCCGCAGCCAGATTCTCACCAGCTACTACGGTGATGACGGCGTCCTGCTCTCACTGCAGGACAAGGACACCGGCTACGAGGTGGGCAACGTCATCCTCGGTGGTGACGAAGCCCACGGTGACCCCACCAAGGGTGGGGGAGTGGCCACCGATGGAGACAAGGTCTACCTCGCCGACACCGGTCAGGTCTACGTCTATGACCGCTCGGCCATCGATGCCGCCACAGACGGGGACACCGTCGACCCCGTGCAGGTCAACGACGTCGACGCCGGAAGCTACATCGCCGTCAACGACAACCAGGCTTACGTCGGCCGGTTCGCCCAGAACCTCACCGGCCCGTTCGGCGACGATGACGCCGAGCCCGAGCTCTACCGCTACGACATCAACTTCGACGGCACCTTCGGTGACGTTTCCGGCCTGGTGCGCACGCCCTACAACGCGCAGGGGGTGGCCGTGACCGACGGCGGTCTGCTCTACAGCACGTCCTACAGCGACAAGCCGGGGCTCTCGCCCCACAACCTCGTCTACCAGACGTTCAACGACAAGGGATCGTTCGATGTGGACAGCGACCTCGACGACGTGCAGGAGATCCCCTACTACGGCGAGGCTGTCAACGTCATCGACGGGCAGGCCTGGGTGACGCACGAGAGCAGTGCCGCCAAGTACCAGGGTGACGAGGGGATCAGCAGCATCCAGCGTTACGACCTCGACGACCTGGGGCGCTGACGAGACTGACGAGACTGACGAGACTGACGAGACCCGGACCCCGCCCGTCTGGAGCATCCACGCGACGCGAGGTGACGCGCCGACGGGTAGGACGCCCCGGCATCCGGGTGCCGGCGGCCGCCGACCACGCTGCTCGAGTGTCAACGCCTCGTGAACTCTCGCGACACGGCGACCAGATGACCACCTGACGGGGTCTACCGACGTACCGTCGAGGCAGTGACGGACACCCGTCCGGCACTGCCAGGAGGCCCCCCGATGGAGCGACTGCTCGAGGCGGAGGGCCGGGCTCGGCCCCACCGTCGTCGTGGGACCACCCGGCACCGCGGGAGCGAGTAGGCGCACGCCGAGCGTGTGCGCCGCCTAGGAGTCAGAGTTGGCTACGAAGAGTCCATCCTCGTCCTCTGCGCCGGTTCGCCACGGCGCCACCACCAGCAGCCGCGAACGGGCCCCCGACCACAAGACCTATGTGATCGACACCTCCGTGCTGCTGTCCGACCCGCGCGCCATGCTGCGCTTCAAGGAGCACGAGGTCGTGCTGCCGGTCGTGGTCGTCACCGAGCTGGAGGGTAAGCGACACCACCCCGAGCTGGGCTACTTCGCCCGGCAGGCCTTGCGTCTGCTCGATGACCTGCGCATCTCCGCTGGGCGGCTCGACCGCCCGGTCGGGGTCGGCGACGACGGCGGCACCCTGCGCGTCGAGCTGAACCACACCGACTCATCGGCGCTGCCGGCGGGCTTCCGTCTGGGCGACAACGACACGCGCATCCTCTCGGTGGCCAAGAACCTCTCGAACGAGGGCGCCGATGTCACCGTGGTCAGCAAAGACCTCCCGATGCGCGTCAAGGCCTCCGCCTGCGGCCTCGAGGCGCAGGAGTACCGGGCCGAGCTCGCGGTCGACTCCGGTTGGACTGGCCTGCAGGAGCTGGAGGTGTCGACCGACGAGCTCGACCTGCTCTACGAGCGGGGTCGCATCGAGCACGCGGAGGCCGCCCCGCTGCCCTGCCACACAGGCCTCGTCCTGCTCTCGCCGCGGGGAAGCGGTCTGGGGCGGGTCGGTGCCGACAAGCAGATCCGGCTGGTTCGTGGTGACCGAGATGCATTCGGCCTGCACGGTCGTAGCGCGGAGCAGCGCATCGCCCTCGACCTGCTGCTCGACCCCGACGTCGGCATTGTCAGCCTCGGTGGACGAGCCGGTACGGGAAAGTCGGCGCTGGCTCTGTGCGCTGGTCTCGAGTCGGTGATGGAACGTCGGGTGCATCGCAAGGTACTCGTGTTCCGGCCGCTGTTCGCTGTCGGTGGCCAGGAGCTCGGCTACCTTCCCGGTACCGAGGCCGAGAAGATGAACCCGTGGGGTCAGGCGGTCTTCGACACCCTGAGCGCTCTCGTGTCGACCGAGGTTGTTGAGGAGGTGATGGACCGGGGGATGCTCGAGGTGCTGCCCCTCACCCACATTCGCGGGAGGTCGCTGCACGACGCCTTCGTCATCGTCGACGAGGCGCAGAGCCTCGAACGCAACGTGCTGCTCACGGTGCTCAGCCGCATCGGTCAGAACAGCAAGGTCGTGCTCACCCACGACGTCGCCCAGCGCGACAACCTGCGGGTGGGCCGCCACGACGGCGTGGCTGCGGTCATCGAGAAGCTCAAGGGGCACCCGCTCTTCGCCCACGTCACCCTGACCCGCAGCGAACGCAGCCCCATCGCCGCTCTGGTCACCGACCTGCTGGAGGGTCTCGAGTTCTGAGCCACCACCTCCTGAAACGAGAACCGCTCCCACACCGGCCAAGCTGGACCGAGTCAGCCGGGGGAGCGGTTCTCGTCGTTCGGGCCTGCCTACCTGGAGCCGGCAACCGGTCTTTTCGCTCGCCGACGGACCACCCACGATTTGCCATTCAACGACGGGTCTGTGCACCGTAGTAACCGAAACGTTATGAAGTCTCCAGGCCACAGGGCCTGCTGTTGGCTCTTGACGGCTTCACCGCTGTGATGGCAGGGACGGCTCAGACGGCCGGCATCACCGGCCCAGTCCCGACCCCGACCCAGGAAGGCGTAGCCCCCTCATGGCTCGCTACGAAGGCCGTCATCGAAACGCGCCCATCGCCACTCCCGCTCTGTCCCAGCGCCCTACACCTCCGTCTTCGGAGCAGCCGCAGCACGCCGGTCGCCGTCGCACCCTGCGTCCACTGGTCGCGGTGGGCACCTCCGCCGGTGTCGCCCTGGGAGTGTTCGGTCTGACCGGGTCGGTCAGTGCCGACCAGGGCAGTGCGGTTGACCTGTCGGTCGCGATGGTCAGCCAGACCGACGTGCTCGCTCGCGAGGCGGTGACCCAGACCGCCACCCGAGCGCAGCAGCGCGTGTCGCGTGACGTGGCCCGAGTCGCGCTCTCCGCCACCGCAGTGCAGGCGGCCAAGACCGCAGTGGCCAAGGCCACGGCGGCCAAGCAGGCGCGCGACGAGGCTGAGGCACAGGCCCGGGAGAAGGCCGCCGAGAAGCAGCGAGGGGCCGTCATCGCCGACGCCAAGTCGAACCCGAGGGCCGCGGCGAGGGCCCTGATGAGCGGTCACGGCTGGTCGAGCGACGAGCAGTACGGCTGCCTGGTCAACCTGTGGAACGGTGAGAGCGACTGGAAGTGGTCGGCCCACAACAGCAGCTCGGGCGCCTACGGCATCCCCCAGTCGTTGCCGGCCGGCAAGATGGCTCAGTTCGGCAGCGACTACCGCACCAACCCCATCACCCAGATCAAGTGGGGCCTCTGGTATATCGAGAGCTCGTACGGCAGCCCGTGCAGCGCGTGGTCGACCTGGCAGTCGCGCAGCCCGCACTGGTACTGATCCTCGCCCGGCTGGTCCTAAAGACGCCGCGCTCAGATCTTGCGCAGGCGAACTCGTCGAACCTCGTGGTTGGCCCCCTTGGAGAGCACGAGCGTCGCCCTCGACCGGGTCGGCAGGATGTTCTCGACGAGGTTCGGACCGTTGATCTCGCGCCAGATGCGGTTCGCCGTGGCCACCGCCTCGTCATCGGACAGCACCGCGTAGCGGTGGAAGTAGGAGTCGGGGTCAGAGAAGGCCGTCTGGCGCAGCCGCAGGAAGCGCTCGACGTACCACGTGCGCACGTCATCGACCCAGGCGTCGACGTATACCGAGAAGTCGAAGAAGTCGCTGATCGCCAGGCCGGCCCCTCTCACCGGATGCAGCCGGGGCGCCTGGAGCACGTTGAGGCCCTCGACGATGAGCACGTCGGGCTGGCGCACCACCGTGCGCTCGTCTTTGACGATGTCGTAGGTGAGATGCGAGTAGACGGGCGCCGTGACCTCGGTGCGCCCGGACTTGACCTCGGTGACGAACCGCAGCAGCGCTCGGCGGTCGTAGGACTCGGGGAAGCCTTTGCGTTGCAGAATCCCTCGTCGTTCGAGTTCGGCGTTGGGAAAGAGGAAACCATCGGTGGTGACGAGCTCGACGTGCGGCGTGTCGGGCCAGCGGGCAAGCATCTCGCGCAGGATGCGGGCCGTCGTCGACTTGCCGACGGCCACCGAACCGGCCACCCCGATGACGAAGGGGGTACGCGCCGGTCGCTCGCCGAGAAACTCGCTCGTCACCTGGTGCAGCTGGCGCGTGCCGCCGATGTAGAAGTTGAGCAGGCGTGAGAGCGGCAGGTAGACGTCTTCGATCTCGCGCAGGTCGACGCGGTCGCCGAGGCCACGCAGGCGCGTCAGGTCGTCATCATCGAGACTGAGCGGCAGGTTCTGACGCAGGCGCGACCACGCCGCACGGTCGAGCTCGACGTACGGCGAGTGGATGGGGGTGAGCGCACCCGTTCCTGTGGCTGACTGCGACACCCGGCCATTGTGGCCCACCACGAGCCTGGGTTGGCCCAGGGGCCCACTCCGGTCCCTTAGGCTGGGCGCCATGTGTGGGATCGTGGGCTACGTCGGCAGGGCCGAAGACGACAGTGCGCTCGAGGTGTTGATGGAGGGACTGGCTCGTCTGGAGTACCGGGGGTATGACTCGGCGGGCGTCGCGCTCGTCACGGGCGACCACACCTCGACCCGAAAGAAGTCGGGCAAGCTCGCCAACCTGCGTGCCGAGCTGGAGGCTGACCCGCTGCCTCCGTCCACCACCGGCATCGGCCACACCCGTTGGGCCACGCACGGCGGGCCGAGTGACGAGAACGCCCATCCGCATCGCGGCGGCGCCGACGGCAAGCTGGCCCTGATCCACAACGGCATCATCGAGAACTTCCACTCGCTCAAGCGTGGTCTACTCGCGCAGGGCACGGTCTTCACCAGCGAGACCGACACCGAGGTCGTGGCCCACCTGCTCGCGGCGGCCTACGACGAGCACCACGACCTGACCGACGCCATGCGGGTCGTCGTGGCTGACCTCGAAGGGGCCTTCACCCTCCTGGCGATCCACGCCGACCAGCCCGGCGTCGTGGTGGGCGCGCGGCGCAACAGCCCGCTGGTCGTCGGACTCGGCGCCGACGCCAACTACCTCGGCTCCGACGTCGCGGCCTTCATCGGCTACACCCGCCAGGCGCTCGAGCTCGACCAGGACCAGATCGTCACGATCACCGCTGACGGAGTCACGGTGATGGGCTTCGACGGCTCGCCCGCCGAAGGCAAGGCCTTCGAGGTGACCTGGGACGCCGCTGCCGCCGAGAAGGGCGGCTACGCCACCTTCATGGAGAAGGAGATCCACGACCAGCCCCACGCCGTGGCGGACACTCTCCTCGGTCGCACCGATGCCGACGGCCGGCTCACCCTCGACGAGATGGACATCACCGAGCACCAGCTGCGCCAGATCGACCGCATCATCGTCGTCGCGTGTGGAACGGCGGCCTACGCCGGTCTCGTCGCGAAGTACGCCATCGAACACTGGACACGCATTCCGGTCGAGGTGGCCCTCGCGCACGAGTTCCGGTACTGCGACCCGATCGTGGGCGACCGCACGCTCGTGGTGTCGATCAGCCAGTCGGGCGAGACCATGGACACCCTGATGGCGGTCAAGCACGCCAGGCTGCTCGGCGCCTTGACGATCTCCGTCTGCAACACCCACGGGGCCACCATTCCTCGCGAGTCGGATGCCGTGCTCTACACCCACGCCGGCCCCGAGATCGCCGTCGCCTCGACCAAGGCCTTCCTCGCGCAGATCACCGCCTGCTACGTGCTCGGGCTCTACCTCGCGCAGCTGCGCGGCGGCTCGTTCGCCGACGACGCGCAGTCGGTGATGAAGCAGCTCGGCGAGGTGCCCGACAAGATCGAGACGTTGCTCGGCCGGATGGACCGGGTCAAGGAGATCGCCGGGTTCATGGCCGACACCCGATCCGTGCTCTTCCTGGGTCGCCACGTCGGCTACCCGGTGGCGATGGAGGGCGCCCTGAAGCTGAAGGAGCTCGCCTACATCCACGCCGAGGGCTTCGCCGCCGGTGAGCTCAAGCACGGCCCGATCGCCCTCATCGAGCCAGGCCAGCCGGTGTTCGTCATCGTGCCCTCGCCCTCGAGTGAGCACGGGCTGCACGGCAAGGTCGTGAGCAACATCCAGGAGATCAGGGCCCGGGGGGCGCGCACCATCGTGATCGCCGAGGAGGGTGACGAGGCCGTCGAGGCCTTCGCCGACGAGGTGATCCGGGTGCCGGTGACGGCTCCGTTGTTGGCCCCGTTGCTGACGGTCGTTCCGCTGCAGGTCTTCGCGCTCTGGCTCTCGACCGCGAAGGGTCTTGACGTCGACCAGCCCCGCAACCTCGCGAAGTCGGTGACCGTCGAGTGAGTGCCCAGTCGGGTTGGTGGCAGACCGACGCCACCCGACGCGCCCGGCCACGCCCGTGATCATCGGTGTGGGGATCGACGTAGTCGACATCGAGAGGTTCGCGAAGACTCTCCGACGCACCCCGGCCCTGCGTGAACGGCTCTTCACAGCGGAGG